>CBFHHK010000116.1:0-7207 GCA_965655435.1 Planctomycetota bacterium
TGGATACCGCGGCGGTGGCGGCGGTGGCGGCCAGCAGGGCGGCGGCGGCGGCGGCGACTGGCAGCGCGGCAACGACTGAGCGAGCGGCGGCTCGGGCGGCACCAAGTCCGCCAAGCCGCTGCATCCGCGAGCCATCGCCTGTCGGACTCCGACGGCATGGCCCGCGGGGCGTCACGCCTTGACGCCCCGATCGCTCTTACGTGGCGAGGACCGGTCTTGACCTGCATCGCCCCGTGTCCATCCTCGAGACCTTCCGACAGCTCCAGCCAGCGGCGCGGGCCTACCTGTACGGCTCTGCGTTCATGGGGGCGGCCCAGGCGGTGACCTGGTCCTTTCTCACCCGCTGGCTCAACGTCCAGGGGTACACGAAGACCGAGATCGGCACGTTTCAGTCCCTGGACAGCTGGGGCAAGGTCGCGGTGGCGCTCCCCGCGGCCTTTCTGCTCGCACGCCGTCCAGCGCGCGGGGTGTTCGTGCTGTCAGCGCTCATCGCCGGGGCGGTCTACCTGGTGCTCCCGCACCTGCCCTCGCTGCGCTGGATGTACGCCGCGAACTTCGTCGCAGGCCTGGCGATGACGGTTCACTACGTGGCCATCGCCCCGTTCCTGTTCCGGCACACGGGGGACCTCGACCGGGCCGGGGTCTTCTCCCTCGCGGAGGCGGCGCGGACCCTGGCCGCCGTGGTCGGGGCGGGGCTCGCAGGCTTCGTGGTGGCCCGCCTGTCGGAGCCGCTGGGAGGGGAGATCCCCGCCACGAACGCCGTGATCAGCGCAGCCGGTGTCTGCTCGCTGCTCGCAGCCATCTTCTATGCTCGCATCGACGACCCAGAGCCGTCCATGCCCGTGGGGGCGCGTGTGCTGCCCGTGGTCCGGAAGAACGCGGCGCTGCTGGCGCGCTTCGCCGCGCCGCAGTTCGTGATCGCGTGCGGCGCGGGGTTCTGCATCCCGTTCTTGCCCACGTACTTCCAGGAGCGGTTCGGCGTCGGACCGGACGGTTGGGGCTATCTGTTCGCCAGCGGTCAGGTGCTGATGACAGGGGGCTTCCTCATGACCCCGTTCATCCTCGCCCGGCTCGGCTTCGTGAGGAGCATGGTGGCCATCGAGCTGTCCTCGCTCCCTTTCTTCCTCGCACTCGCCTTCACCACGAGCCTCCCCGTGGCCATGTTCGCGTTCCTGATGCGTGGGGCGCTCATGAACGCGACGCACCCGATCATCAAGAATCTGATGATGCAGGCGACCCCCGCGGGGGCGAGGGAGGTGCAGACGGGGGTCAACGCCACGCTGTGGGGCGTGGGGTGGGTCGTGGGTCCGCTGGTGGCGGGACGCGTGCTTGACGCGACCTCGGATGATTACGCTGTGCTCATGTGCACCACCGTCGGCCTCTATCTCCTCGCCGCGATCCTGACCTGGACCCTGCTCCGCAGCGTCGAGCGTCGGGTGATGGGCGAGGGGGCGGCGGCATCAGGGGGTGACGGGGCGGAGGCAGCAGCTTGAGCGGCGCCGTACAGGATGAGGCGATCGGCCCCCTGACCGAGCTCAAGGGGGTCGGCCACGCGAAGGCCGCGAGGCTCGCGCGGCTCGGGATCCGGTCCATCCGCGACCTGCTCCTCACCCAGCCCGTGCGGCTGGTGGTCTGGCCAGAGCCGGAGTCCATCCGGACGGCCCGCGGGAAGAAGGGGGAGCGTGTCACGCTGCAGGGCACGATCCGTCGGTCGGTCCTCCAGCGGATCGGTGGTAAGCGGTCCCTCGTCCGCGCCACACTGGAGGACGGGACGGCGGAGCTGGACCTCGTGTTCTTCAACCAGCCGTGGATGAAGGAGCAGCTCTCTCCGGGCTCGGAGGTGATCGCCCACGGGCAGGTCGTCGATGTCCGCGGTCCTGGCCTCGCCTCACCGCGGCTCGGGACGGAGGAGCGCCCGCTCCCGCCGCCGGGCACCCTCGCCCCCGAGTACGCCGGCGGAGACGGGATCTCCGGCGAGGTGGTGGGGGGCCTGATTCAGGATGCCCTCGATCGCTTCGGTGAGCAGCTGACCGAGCCGCTCCCCGAGGTCTTCCTCGAGCGCGCCGCGGCGCTCCCCGCCCGCGAGTCCGCCTTCAGCCTCCATCGGCCGAAGAGCGTGGCCGAGTTTGAGCGCGCGCGTCGGCGCTTCGGGCTCCAGCCGATCCTCGTGCTGCAGGCGCGGTGCCAGGCCCGGCGCCGCTCCCTCTCGGGCGCCGCGCGGGCGGCGAGCATCAGCGCGGCCATCCACGAGAACATCCTGTCTCGCTTCCCCTTCGAGCTGACCGCGGCCCAGGCCAAGGTCGTGGGAGAGATCCGAGCCGATCTCGCCCGCACCCGGCCCATGCGCCGGCTGCTCCAGGGTGATGTGGGCGCCGGCAAGACCGCCGTGGCAGCCTACGCGGCCATGGGCGTCGCCGAGAACGGCGGGCAGGTGGCCGTGATGGCGCCCACCGAGGTGCTCGCCTCCCAGCACGCGTACGGGCTCGCGCCCATCCTCGAGGCCCAGGGCCTGCGGACCTGCTTGATCACCGGCGCCATGCGTACGGGGGAGCGTCGGGCCGCGGTGGAGCGGCTGCAAGCAGGGGAGATCGACGTCGCCTTCGGCACCCACGCGCTCTTCTCCAAGGACGTCCAGTTCCGTCGGTTGGACCTCGCGGTGATCGACGAGCAGCACCGCTTCGGCGTGGCCCAGCGAGAGCAGCTTGCGGCCAAGGGGAATGAGGTCCACGTGCTGCTGATGACCGCGACGCCGATCCCCCGGACGCTCGCCCTGACGATCTACGGGGACCTCGAGGTCTCGACCCTGGACGGCCTGCCTCCGGGCCGCGGCGAGATCGTCACCCGCTGGGCCAGGGGGGACGACCGCCGCAAGATGCCCCGCTTCCTGCGGGAGCGGCTCGAGGCGGGGGAGCAGATCTACTGGGTGGTGCCGCGGATCGGCGGGGACGGCGAGGGGGAGGAGGCCGCCTCGGCGGTCAGCGCGGAGCGGCGTCACGCCGACCTCCAGGCGCGCCCAGGGTTCGCCGCGGCAGGCATCGAGCTCGTCCACGGGCGCCTCCCCGCTCCCGAACGAGGGCATCGGCTCGACCGTTTCCGGCGCGGAGAGGTGGCGACCGTCGTGGCCACGACGGTGGTGGAGGTTGGAGTCGACGTGTCCAACGCGACGGTCATGGTGATCGAGGACGCCCACCGGTTGGGACTCGCGCAGCTTCATCAGCTCCGGGGCCGGGTGGGGCGAGGGAGCAAGGCGTCGTATTGCTTCCTGCTCGGAGACAAGAAGGCAGAGGAGAAGTTCCGCCTCCTCGAGCGATCCCGCGACGGCTTCGAGCTGGCGGAGGAGGATCTGCGTCAGCGCGGGATGGGGGACCTGCTCGGGTTGCGACAGTCCGGGGACAACCTCGAGGGGTTGATCGACCCGGAGCGCGACCTGCCGCTCCTGATCGCCGCGCGCGACCTGTTCCAGGACCGGCCCGACCTCGTCCAGCACTTCATGGGGAGCTGAGGACGCGTCATGGAGAGGGAGGGAGGATTCGGGGTGTTCGAGCTGAGCGCGGGAGGCTTCTCGTCGGGCGCGGCGGAGGTGCTCGCGCCCGGGGTGCTGCTCGTCCCGCTGCTCACCGAAGCCGCTTGCCAGCAGGTGCTGACGGAGATTGAGGAGCGCCGCCGCGCCCTCGCGGTTCGGCGTCCCCCGAGCTCCATGCACGATCACGGCGTCATGCTCGGCAGCATCGGCCTGGACGGGCTGATCGACCAGCTCCGCGGCCGCCTGGCGCCGCTCCTCGAGGCCCACTTTCCGCTCCAGGGTGGGGCCGAGATCGATCACCACCACAGCTACCTGGTCGAGTACGGGCGGGAGCTGGACGAGGACCTCGGCTTCCACGTGGATGACAGCGAGGTGACCTTGAACCTCTGCCTCGGCGAGGAGTTCTCCGGGGCGGAGCTGGTGCTGCTCGGAGCCCGCTGCGACCTGCATCGCCAGACGCCGGTGGCGGACTCTGAGGTGATCGAGATCGAGCACCAGCCGGGTCAAGCGGTGCTGCACGCGGGCCGGCAGCGGCACCGGGTGGACCCGATTCTCCGGGGGACCCGTCGCAATCTGATCGCGTGGCTGAGGAGCTCGGGCTATCGGGAGCGTGAGGAGGGGGAGGGGCCCTCCTGTCGCCCCTGGTGCGGCCTTCACGGGGGTTGAACCCGATCCCAACCCCGTTCCCGTCGGCCCCCGCGGTTCGGGTGTATCCTCTGCGCCGCCAGCGGGGTAGCGGATCCATCGCGACCCCCTGCCCATGCTCATGACGCGCCAACTGCTCCTCCTCGCTCTCTTTCTCGGGACGCCGAGCCTCCTCTGGGCTACGCCCCAGCTCGATCTTCCCAGCAAGCGCTCCGGTAGGGTTCAGCAGGGCAACGGCAAGATTGGCCGACCGGTGAACCGCAACCAGGGGGGCGATATCGCCGGCCCCTCGACGGGGGAACAGGTCAAGGTCAAGACCCTCGTGGACGCCGAGGGTCGCCCCATCGAGGGCGGGCGGGTGACCACGACGAACGTCAACGTCCCGGTCCGGGCGCAGTCGCAGCGCGGGTCCCTGAGCATCCCCAGCGAGGGCCGGAGGGAGCAGACGCGGCTGAGCCTGCCCGGAGAGGCCGTCGTCCCCGAGGAGACGGCCCCGCTCGGGATCACCGGGACGGCCGTGACACCGCTCTCGTCGGTCCCGGTCCCTGTCGGCTTCCCGTCCACGAGGAACTCGGCGCGCTTCCTGTACGAGCAGCTCCTCGCGGCCCCGAGGGTGGGGGATCCGGCCGTGGCCGACGCCGCCGACCGTCTCGCGCGGCTCGGTGATGACGGCGTCGAGGTGGCCCGCTTCGCCCTACGACAGGACAAGGATGTCCTCGCCTACGCCGGCGCGCGCGCGCTCGTCCTCGCGGGGAGCGCCAGCGACGGTGACGACGTGGTGCGGCTCCTCCAGGGCAAGATGCCCGGGCTCTCGGCGCCGCTGACCCTGGAGTTCCTCGTGGCCAACGATCCGGTGCGAGGCAACTCGGAGCTCCTGGCGAAGCTCCTGCGCCACGACAGCGGTCCCCTGCGAAGGACGGCGAAGCGAGAGCTACGGCCGAAGCTTGAGAGCGAGGACGCGGACCTCCTCGGGCCGGCGCTCACGGACAAGCGGTCGGACGTGCGGCGGGCAGCCACCGAGCTGCTGGCGGGCCTCGAGGGACCGGAGGTCAACCGGCTCCTGGTCGATCGCGTGAGCGACCGCAGCTCCGGGGTGTCGGCCATTGCCATTCGGGCCCTGCGCGGCCGTCAGGCCGAGGAGATCGACTTCGAGCTGCTCCGGCGTTCGATGGAGCGCGGTGAGATCCTCCGGCGTGAGGCGATGCTCCTCATCGCGCTCACGGAACGCGAGGACCGGCAGGCCCGCGCGATCCTCGGGCCGCAGCACACGAGCCCTCTGGTGCGCGGGCTGCGGAGCCCGCTTCCGGTCGTCCAGGCCTCCTGCGCGGTCGCCCTCGCGGGCATCGGCTTCCGAAGCCCGCAGAGCGAGGCGACCCGTTGGCTGGACGCCTCGGTCCCGTCGGTGCTGGTCGGGGTCGCCGCCGGGTTCACGTTCTTCGACGGGTTCGAGGTCGTCCGTGACCCGGCCCTGCGGCGGTTGCGCCGGATCACAGGCGTCAGCCACGGCAGCAACGGGCCCGCCTGGGCGCGCTGGTGGAGCGACAGCAAGGCGGGCTTCCGCGCCTCGCGCTCGGTGATCGACGTCTCGCCCGAGGCAGAGCAGCGGATCGTCGTCACGTTCGAGGACCTCGGCGCCGGGACGCGCTACATCCTCGCCGGTCGCGCCCTGGCCTCGGACCCCGAGTGGATGGCGCTCGACGTCGGTGAGGAGCCCGGCTATCCGGCCCTCGCGCGGCTCGGCGAGGTGACCTTCCTCACCGCCCCCCAGTCCACCGAACTCTGCGCGCTCCTCCGGGAGGAGGGGGTCTTCAGCGCGGAGCTCTTGCCTGGCCCACGGGGCGCCATCGGCGCCGAGGGGCGTCAGCTGCGGGTCGCGGCGGGGACCGGGAGCAAGGCCTTCCGCTTCGGCGTCGGCCGCAGCTCCGCCTGGTTCGACCGGACCCTCGCCCGACTCGAGGGGCTGAGGCAGCAGGACGCCTGGCAGCACTTCCCGGTGGTTGGCGAGCACGCCGACGCTCCGTCGCTCTTCCTCGCGGAGGTCGACTGGTGGACGGCCGCCCGGGAACCCTCGGAGCGGACCGCTCGCCTGAAGTCGCTGGTCATGCGTCACCTGGCCTCCGTGCAGGCGGGCGATCGTGACGACGGGATCGCTGAGCTGGTGCGGCTCTCCGCGCCGGGGGACGTCCTCCTGGCAGACGACATCCCCACGCTGCTCGAACTCCTCGTCGCCGAGCCTCGCTTCAACAACCGCTCGCGCTCACTGGTCGAGCTCCTCAGGGTCGCCGCGGCCTCGGGTGCTGACGAGCTCTCCGCAGAGGTGACCGCGCAGATCATCGCCACGCTCCACGACCGCTTCGGGCCTTCGGCGTTGCCGGCCATCAAGCGACTGCTCGCGGAGCAGGGGCGCGAGGCGGTCCTGGTCGCGGCGGTCGACCGCCGCGGTCTCCTCCGCATCGCCGCCGCCGGCGCGCTCGGCACCGGGGAGGATGAGCAGGACCTTGACCTCCTGGTGGGCCTCCTGGGAGACCGGGACCCTGATGTTCGAGTGGCGGCGATCCTGGCCCTGGGAGCCCGCAAGGCCGAGCGGGCCCGGGGACAGATCCTGGCGCTCACCGAGTCGGAGCTCCCGCTGATCCGCACCGCGGCCTTGCGTTCCATTGGTCGCATCGGCGGGCCGGGAGCGATCGACGCCCTGGTGCGCGGGATCACCTCCCCGGACGAGCGCTATCACCTGCCAGCCGCCGAGGGTCTCGCGACCATCGGCGAGGCGGAGGCGGCCTCGCTGCTCGTCTCACTCCTGCGGGGGAGCTCGCGACCGTCCATCCGTGACCAGGCTCGCACGGGGCTCCTGCAGCTTGGGGCCCTGGCCTCGGACGAGCTCTTCAGCGCGATGCGCTCGCCGGACGCCGCCCTCCGCCGCGAGGCTGCCCTGCTGCTCGCGCGGCAGATCGAGCCGCGGGCGGTCAGCGTGCTGACCCGGGCGCTCGCCGAGGACTCCGACGACCTCCGCGCGGGCGAGGAGCTCGTGATCCTGACCTG
>CBFHHK010000116.1:7307-11739 GCA_965655435.1 Planctomycetota bacterium
GTCGACTATCGGAGTGACGCCCTGCCCGCCGAGAGCTGGTTCCAGTGGTGGGACGAGGTGGATCGCAGGGACCCGTTCTCCTGGTTCCTCGCGGCGCTGGAGCGACGGAACATCGGCTACCCGCCGCGAGCGGAGTTTGACCTCGGCGGGACCAAGGAGGCGCGACTCTTCCTGCTCTCGTTGATCGCCGAGCTCCCCGACAGGTTGCTGGCAGAGCGCGCGCGCCGCGAGCTCGAGCGGCTGCATGGTGCGCTGCTCGATCCCCTCCCGCTCGGCATGAACGCGATCGAGGCCTGGGTGACCGGCACCCGAGAGCTCGTCGCCGGGGCACCCGACGGCGAGGTCCCCCTCGAGGGTGTCGACCCGGATCCCGAGGGGGGGCGCTGAGGGGCGCGGCGACGCGCCCCTGGCTGGGATGAATCGAGACGCGATCCTCGGGAGCCTGTTCATCCTGATCGCCGTGGTCGGCGTCCCGCTGGCCGCTGGCGCCCTGCGAGTCGTCCACGGGGGACGGGTGCCCGGATCGTTCGAGCGCCTCCTCGGGCCGCTGCGGGAGATCAATGATGAGCGCGGGCTGGCGAACGTCGAGGCGCGCGCCCCCTCGATCCGCGCCGCGGCCGCCGAGTCAGGCGTGCCCTCCCTGCTCCTCGGGGCGCTGATGTTCTCCGAGAGTCGGGGCCGGAGCGGCCAGAAGTCGTCGGCGGGTGCGCTGGGCCTGCTGCAGCTCATGCCCGGTGCCGCGCGCGACGCGGCCCGCCGCCTCGGCGTGACGTTGGCGGAGGACCCCGAGGCCCTGGAGGAGACGCTCCTCGTCGACGAGGACCTGAACATCCGCCTCGGGGCGGCGCACCTGCGGTGGCTCCTGGACCACCAGGGGGACTGGACGCTCGAGGCGGTCCTCGTCTCGTACAACGCGGGGCGCGCGCGGCTCTTCGGCTGGATCGGCGACCATGGGAGCTACGAGGGCTGGGTGCGGTCCGAGGAGATGGCGCGGGCGGAGGGCCGGCCGACCACCGGGGCGCTGGCCTACGCACGAGAGGTCCTGCTGGCGCGGAGGGCGCTCGAGGAGCGGGGCACCCTTTGACGCGGACCAGACACGGAGCCGCCAACACGCGCCGGTTGATTCCGTAGCATGGGCCGCCGCGCCGCGAATACGCCCCTCCGCGCCACTCGCCCCACCGACCCCACCTCCGAACCGTGACCGACACGACCCCCTCTTCGAACTCCGCCATCGAAGCCCAGATCGAGCGCTCGAGCGCCTGGACCACGGAGCTGACCGGGGCGATGGGCACCGTGCTCGTGGGCCAGAAGGAGCTCACTCGTAGCCTCGTCCTCGGACTCCTGGCGGGGGGCCACATCCTCCTCGAGGGGGTCCCCGGCCTCGCCAAGTCCCTCGCCGTCGCCGCCATGGCGAAGGGGGTCAAGGGGTCCTTCGCCAGGCTCCAGTTCACGCCCGACCTCCTGCCGTCGGACCTGGTGGGCACCGAGATCTACAGCGTCAAGGACGGGAACTTCACGGTCCGCAAGGGGCCGATCTTCGCCAACTTCATCCTCGCTGACGAGATCAACCGCGCGCCCGCGAAGGTCCAGTCGGCGCTGCTCGAGGGCATGCAGGAGCGCACGGTCTCCATCGGCGGGGAGACGTTCGAGCTGCCGCGGCCGTTCCTCGTGCTCGCCACGCAGAACCCCCTCGAGCAGGAGGGCACCTACCCGTTGCCCGAGGCCCAGCTGGACCGCTTCGCGCTCAAGGTCCACCTCGAGTATCCCAGCCGCGAGGAGGAGCTCGAGATCCTCGACATGATGGCGCGCACCTCGCCGCCCGAGCCGGTGTCCGAGGTGGTCTCCACGGACGACATCCTCGCCTCACGCAAGCTCGTGGACCAGGTCACCATCGCCCCGGCGCTCGCCTCGTACATCGTCTCCATCGTCGAGGCGACCCGGGCCCCTGCAGCCCACAAGATGGCCGAGCTGGAGCCGCTGATTCAGTGTGGTGGTTCCCCGCGAGCCTCCATCTGGCTCGCCCTCATGACCCGGGCCTCGGCGTTCATGGCCGGGCGCGCGTACGGGACGCCGGAGGACGTGAAGGCGGTGGCGCACGAGGTGCTCCGTCACCGGATCTTGCCGACCTACGAGGCCGAGGCCGAGGGGATCTCGACGGACGAGATCGTGACCAGGGTGCTCGAGCGGGTCCCGCTCGACCGCTAGGGGAGAGGCTTGGGCTGGCTCACGGGAAACACGGCGAGCGGCGGCGCAGACGAGGTCGACGGCGCGCCCCTCCTGCCGCCCGCGCTCATGGCGCGGGTGCGGCAGATTCAGATCCGTACCCACCGGCTGGTGAACACCGCCTTGGCGGGCGGCTACCGCAGCACGTTCCGTGGGCAGGGTGTGGAGTTCGAGGAGGTGCGCCCCTACCAGCCGGGTGACGAGGTGCGGGCCATCGACTGGAACGTCACGGCGCGCACGGGCGAGCCGTTCGTGAAGTCCTACCGTGAGGAACGCCAGCTCACCCTCCACCTGCTGGTGGACACGGCGCTGCCCATGGACTTCGCGACGTTCGGCGAGACCAAGCGCGACGCCGCCTCGCAGCTGGCCGCGCTCATCGCGTTCGTCGCGGTCCGGCACCAGGACCGGGTCGGGCTGACCCTGTTCGGAGCGGAGCCGGGGCTGCACCTCGGCCCAGGGCGTCAGTCACGCCACATCCTCCGCCTGGTGCGCGAGATTCAGTCGGCGCCGGTCACGCCGGGGCCCTCGAGCCTGCAGGCGGTGCTCAAGGCGCAGGAGTCCACCCTCCGTCGGCGCGCGATGGTCTTCGTGCTCAGCGACTTCTCCAGCGTCGGTCTCGACGGCAGCGAGGGCGGGAGCATGGAGTGGGTTGAGACCCTCTCGCGGCTCTCGCGGACCCATGACGTCATCTGCGTCCGCCTCGTGGACCGGCTCGAGGAGGAGCTCCCGGCGACCGGCTTGCTGCGCCTCGTGCGCATGGAGGACGGCGAGGTCGCCGAGGTCGATGGTCGCCGTGCGGCCGAGCGAGAGGCCTGGAGCGAGCACGCCAGGACCCGTCGCGACGCGCTGGGGGCGGCCTTCCGGCGCGCACGCGCGGAGTGGATCGACGTCCGGACGGACGGAGACTTCGCGGCGCCGCTGGTGCGCTTCTTCCGGCGACGGGCCCAGGCGCGCGGCCCGCGCAGGAGCACAGGCGGAGCATGATCTTCCTCGTCCTGTCCACCGCCCTCTGCTGCGCGACCCAGGCCGCGCAGGGCTCCGCTCGTCTCGAGCTGGCGCCCGGAGCCACCGCAGCCACGGGGCAGCCCCTCGAGTGGACCGTCACCGTGGTCGGTCCTGACTCTGACGAGGCGGTCCTCGCGGGCCCGCCGGAGTTCGGCCCGGAGTGGGTCGTCCTGGACGGACCGACGCCCCTGGTGAACAGTGACCTCGCGGCGGCGTCGCGCCCGGGCCTGGAGCTGCGCTGGGAGCTGATGGGCCTGGAGGCTGGCGAGCTCGAGACGCCGGAGGTCCGATTCCAGATCGGCGACCAGGAACCCTTCGGCGTCGCTCCGGCGAGCATCGAGCTCGCGGGGGCGCTCGGAGCTGCCGAGGACGCGCCGCGCCCCCTCGCCGGATTCCGGGACGTCGAGGAGGCCGAGGGTGGGGACGCCGACCTCGCTCTGGCGGCGGTGGCCCTGCTGATGCTCGCGGCGTGCTTCCCCCTGGTGGCCCGTGTCCGCCGGGGCAGGGGCGTGGCCGCGGCGCCCGTGGACCAAGAGGCGGACCTCCTCGAGCAGATCGAGGCCATGGACCCGGCCGCCGCCCCAGCGGCGGTCATGGGGGCGCTGGGCCCCTTGCTCCGCCGGGCCGTGGACGAGGCGAGGCGTGACGACCAGGGGAGCCTCACGGACAGCGAGTGGGTCGAGTCCCTGGAGGGCGTGGCGGGCGTCACTCCCGAGCGCAGCGCGGCGCTCTCGAGGCTGGTCGGGGAGCTGGGCCGCGTCCGCTATGGGGGCGCCCGGCCGAGCTCCTTCGCGGCCCGCGAGGCCGTGGCCGAGGCGCTGGAGCACATTCGCGCCCTCGGTGGTGCCAGCGAAGCGCAGGCGGGGGGTGGAGCATGATCCGCGCGCTCGCCCTGCAGGAGATCACGCGGAGCACGGCCACGGGCCGCCTCGAGATCGGTGGGATCATCTTCGCCGACCCCTGGTTCCTCGCGATCATCCCGATCGCGGCGCTCCTCCTCTGGCGCGGCCGCGAGGCCCAGCGGCAGGTGGGCGCCCACGTGCCCGCCTTGGGCCCGGCCTCCACGGGGGCCCGCGGGAGCCTCGCCTGGCTCCCTGCTGCCCTGAGGATCGCCGCGGTCTCGCTGCTGGCCGTCGCCCTCAGCCGGCCGCTGGAGGGCCGAGTGTCCACGACGCGCGAGACCGAGGGCATCGACATCGCGCTC
>CBFHHK010000116.1:11862-14070 GCA_965655435.1 Planctomycetota bacterium
CGTGACAGCGTCGGGCTCTTCGGCTTCGCGGGATTCGCGGACCTGCTCGTCCCGTTCACCCTTGATGTGGACGCGTTGACTGGCGTGCTCGATGAGACGGACATCGAGACCGAGCAGCGCCTCGATGGCACGGCCATCGGCAGCGCCCTGGCCAAGGCGTGCGAGGTGCTGAGCCAGAGCGAGGCGCGGTCCCGGGTGGTGGTGCTCCTCACGGACGGCGAGGAGACGATCCACGTGATCGAGCCGATGGAGGCCGCGGAGGTGGCGTCCGAGCTCGATATCCGCGTCTACACGGTCTACGCCGGACCGCGGGTCCAGCTGCTCCAAATGCCCTTCGGGGGTGCCCGGCGAGTGCAAGCCGACGTGGGCGAGCTGCCGAAGATCGCCGAGGTGACCGGGGGCCTCTTCTTCCACGCCGAGAATCGCGAGGAGCTCGAGGCGGCGTACGCGGCCATCGAGGAGCTGGAGCGGACGCCGCGCTCCGAGGAGCGATTCGCCGAGCGGTACGACCTCTATCCGCTGCTCCTGGGCCCCGCGCTCGCGCTGCTGCTGCTCGCCTCCTTCACCGGGGCCACGGTGGCCAGGAGGGTCCCCTGATGGGCTTCGAGATCCTGCGTCCCGAGCTCGCGCTGGTGCTGGGGGCGGCGCTCGTCCCGCTGGCACTCTGCCTCTGGGAGCTCCCGCGTCGCATCCGCTCGCTGCGGCTCGTGGCAGAGCCCCGGCATCTGCGCCGGGTCTTCCCCGGCCTCGCTGGGGCCGGAGAGGACGCGCTGGGCTGGATCCGACGCCGCGCCTGGTCACGGGCTGGCCTCGTTGCCGGCGGCATGGCCCTCGTGGGCCTCGCCTGGATGGGCCCGACCCGCGGCTTCTCGCTGGTCCCCGTGGAGGAGCGACGGATCGACGTGGTCGTGGCGCTCGACACCTCGCGCTCGATGCTCGTGGAGGATGTGCAGCCCAATCGCCTGGAGCGCGCCAAGGTCGAGATCGGCGCGCTGCTGGACGCCATGACGGGGGAGCGCGTCTCCCTGGTCGCCTTCGCCGGCAGCGCGCGCGACGTGGCGCCGCTCACCGCGGACCTGGACACCGTGCGCTACTTCCTCGAGGGGCTCTCCCCCGAGGACAATCGCCGCGGCGGGACAGACCTGGGCGCGGCGCTGAACCTGGCGCTCGAGCGCCTCGACGATGAGAGCGGCTCGAGTGAGGCGGTCATCCTCGTGACGGACGGCGAGGACCTCACGGGTGAGGGCCTCGCGGCGGCCGAGGTCGCCCGCGACCGCGGGGTGCGCGTGCACGTGCTCGGGATGGGGACCGCCGGGGGCGGCAAGGTCCCTGACGGCGAGGGTGGTTTCGTGGTGGACCCGGACGCGACCAGCAGCGGGGGTGAGGTGGTCTCGCAGCTCCGATCAGAGTCCTTGCAAGCGATCGCGGACGCCACGGGCGGCATCTACCTCGAGGCGCGCGGGAGGGTGCTCCCCCTGGAAGAACTCTACCGCCGGGCCATCGCCACCATGGAGGGTCGGGACATCGTCGACGGCAAGGAGCGGGTCCCACGGGACCGCTTCCAGTGGCCCTTGGTCCTCGGGCTCGCGCTCCTCGTTCTGGAGGGCGCGGCGCTCGACGGGCGGCGCCGCCGCCCCAAGGCCCCTGGGAGCGCGGCGCCCTCTGCGGCCGCCACATCCTCGGGCGCGCCCTCACCGCCAGCGGTCACCGCCGGGGATGAACCGTCATGAAGAACCTCCAGCGAACCACCGCGCGGGCGCCGCTCGCCGCGACGCTCCTGTTGGCCTGCGCGCTGCCCCTCGCGGGCTGTGCGGGCGAGGGGAGCTCCGAGCTCGAGCCCTGGCCGGGGACCCTCGCAGAGGGGTTGGCCACCATCGAGGACCTCTCGGCCCAGGGACGCTTCGACGATGCGCTCCTGATCGCAGACCGCATGGACCGCGTCGGAGCTCTGGCGGGCCTGCGGGCCCGGGCGGCTGAGATCACGGCCGGCGCGTCGGAGGACCTCCTGGCGCCCCTGGACCGCAGCTTGTCCGGGCTCGGCCTCCCGGTGCTGACCTCACCCCAGCGCGGCGAGATCCAGTTCGCAAGGGCCGTGGCTCTCCTCGGTTCGACGGCAGAGACCGCGGCGTCGAATCCGGCAGCTGGACCGACCGCCGGGCCAGCCGCCGGGCCAGCCGCCGGGCCAGCCGCCGGGCCGGAGGACGCAGC
>CBFHHK010000117.1:0-14083 GCA_965655435.1 Planctomycetota bacterium
CCTCGGCCGCCACGGGGGCATCGAACGGAGCGGCCGAGATCAGGGCGAGCACGAGGGGGGTGAGCGGCGTCATGGAACAAGAGCGCGGTAGGCGTGAGGCGAGCGGAGGGCGCCCTCAGCCTACGCGATCGCCCCGCGAGCCCGCTGCGCCACCGGAGCCCCAGGGATCGGCCGTCCGGGACAGGCCCCGGTGAGGGCGCCTCGGCCGAGCGCTTCCGCTGGTTCGACCCCGCTGGTTCGAGCCCGTTGGCTCGACTCCGCTGGTTCGACCCGCCGAGTGAACTCCGCCGGGTGGACGTCACTGGGTAGACGTCATGGGGCCCGGTCCCCTGAGCCGGTTCGCGGCTCTCCCCCGAGCGGTGCTTGCATCACCGGCCCCGCGCCAGGCGCCACGCGCGGGGTCGGAGCCCTCAGCGGAGGAAGGTGACCTGCAGCCCGTTGGTCACGTTGAGTCCGCTGCCGCAGGGCCCTCCCGGGTCGCGGTAAGCGCACTGGAAGTGCCAGGTGGATCCGATCACGATCCGGGCAGAGGGGTGGAAGCCCGCGCTCGTTCCAGAGACATCAAGCTCTGCAAGCCGACCCGAGCCATCGGTCATCCGCGGCGGGAAGTGCTGCACGAGCGGGCCGCCCACACAGAGGAGGCCGTCCCCCATCGTCGAGGGCGGTGCCCCGGCGTCCCCCATGAAGACAACCCCGAAGCTGTCGGCAGGCAAGCCACTCGCGTGGAGATCGAGCCGGAAGAAGGGCGAGCCGACCGTCGGGGCACCGTCGTAGCCGAGCAGGCCACCCGCTCCCGTGGAGTTCGGGCAGCCGAAGGGGCCTCCCGCGCCGCTGCAGGAGATCGACGGCTCACACGGACAGGTCACCAGGATCGGCGGGAAGTCACTGATGGTCAGGTAGTCGATCCGCTCGGCGGAACAGAGGCCCGTTCCTCCGCTGCCCCCCACGCCGATCACGTAGACCTGATCTCCCTCCTGGAACGACCCCGTGAACGCGAGGGCCACGACGATCGGCTGGTTGGACGCGGAGGAATTGATGTACTCGAAGTGCAGCTCGCCGTTGCAGGAGACGAGGGTCCCCCAGGTGTTCCACCAGCTCGCGTCAAGCGACGCAGGGGCAGCGGGCGCCACGGGTGCAGAGAGGAGGCCGAGGGTCAGGAGCGCGAGGGACATGACGTGTCTCCTGGCACCTTCACGGTGCCGGGCAAAGCTGAAGGGAGCCAGCCGAAGCCGAGGGCAACCAGCCGAAGCCGAAGGGAGCCAGGCGGGGCCAATAGGGAGGCGCCGAGCGACCTTGACGTCGTCCTCGCACCCTCCCTGTCTTACGGAGGTTCGGCACGGGGCGTCAAGGTCAGCCGTGCGGCTCCCCCGGATCCTGCCCGACGGCACGCCCCCTCGATCACCGGACCTGGAACACCGGCCCCTGAACACCAGCCCCTGAAAGCCGGCCCCTGAAAGCCGGCCCCTGGACGCCGGGCAGCAGGCACCCCAACCCACTCCCCCAGACCCCGTCTCCAGCCGGCGAGAGCCCTTGGCCCCAGGCAGCCGGACAACTCCTGGACACGACCTGGCCGCCGCAGGTCCCGCCACTCGCCCCCGTCAACAGGCGCCGTCAACAGGCGCCGTCAGCAGGCGCCGTCTCGACCGATGATCAGATCAATCAGTTCTCCGACCGTGCGGTGCTGCTCGATCGGATGGCGGAGCGGCTTGTCCAGGTCGAGCCGGTAGGAGTTGCGGCGCCCCTCGCGGTGCCGCTCGACCAGCCCCTCGTGCTCGAGGTCGACCAGGATCTTCGCCACGGCGCGCTCCGTGATGCCAGTCCGGGCCGCGACCTCGCGCATGAGAACGTCAGGGTTCTCGGCAAGGGAGATCAGGACGTGGGCGTGGTTGCTGAGGAACGTCCAGCGGTGACCGCCCGACAGGCCCACAGGGCGCGTCTCAGGATCCATTGAGGGGTTCGATTCGCCTTCCATTGCATGAATTACGGTTCAGGTATTGAACTTCTCGCCTGGGCGGCGAGATTAGGCCGCCAGCGAGCCGCTGCCACCCCCACGCCCCATGAATTCTAGCAACTCCTCCGACGCCTCATTGGCCCCCACCAAGGGCCCGAACGCCGTGGACCTGCGCCGCGATCTGCCCGCGAGCCTGGTGGTGTTCTTCGTCGCGGTCCCCCTCTGCCTTGGCATCGCCCTGGCCAGCGGCGCCCCGCTCTTCTCGGGCCTCATTGCGGGCGTCATCGGCGGCCTGGTCGTCGGCACGCTCAGCGGCTCGCCCCTGGGCGTCTCCGGTCCTGCTGCCGGGCTCGCCGTGATCGTCTACTCGGCCATCGAGACCCTCGGGAGCTTCGAGGCCTTCCTGCTCTCCGTGGTGATCGCAGGTGCCGTGCAGGTCGCCCTCGGGATCGCCCGAGCAGGGATCATCGGCTACTTCTTCCCCGCCTCGGTCATCAAGGGGATGCTCGCGGGCATCGGGATCCTGATCGTGCTCAAGCAGATCCCCCACGCCGTCGGCCACGACACCGACCCGGAGGGCAGCGTCGCGTTCGCCCAGCCCGACGGGGAGAACACCCTGAGCTCCCTCGGAGCCATGGTCGGGGACCTCTCCCCCGGGGCCATCGCGGTCTCTCTCGCATGCCTCGCGATTCTGATCGTCTGGGAGCGGTTCCTGACCCCACGGGGACGGATCTTCAAGCTGATCCAGGGTCCGTTGGTCGCGGTGACCTTCGGCGTGCTCTACCAGATCGTCACGTCCGCGGTCGCGCCCGGCTGGGCGCTCGACCCGATCCACCTCGTCAACGTCCCCGTGGCCGAGAGCCTCGGGGACTTCGCCGGGCTGTTGACCCACCCCGACTTCTCCAGGATCGGCGACCCGGCCGTGTGGGTCACGGGCATCACCATCGCCGTGGTGGCGAGCCTCGAGACCCTCCTGTGCGTGGAGGCCACGGACAAGTTGGACCCCGAGAAGCGGGTCACCCCGACCAATCGCGAGCTCCTGGCCCAGGGAGTCGGAAACGCGGCCTCCGGGCTCATCGGCGGGCTGCCCGTGACGCAGGTCATCGTGCGGAGCTCGGCCAACATCCAGTCCGGCGGCCGGAGCAAGCTCGCGGCGATCCTCCACGGCGCGCTGCTCCTGGTGTCGATCGCCATCCTCCCGCAAGTGCTCAACCTCGTCCCCCTCGCCGCTCTGGCGAGCATCCTCCTGGTCGTCGGTTACAAGCTGGCGCGCCCCGCGCTCTTCCGGGAGCTGTACCGCAAGGGCATGGGACAGTTCCTGCCCTTCATGACGACCATCGCCGGCATCGTCTTCACCGACCTCCTGACAGGGATCGGGATCGGGCTGCTCACCGCGGTCGTCGTGATCCTGAGGAGCCACTACCTCAACTCCCACTGCCTCCACATGGAGGAGCGAGACGACAGCGAGGGCACCCACCACGTGAGGGTCGAGCTCGCCGAGGAGGTCACCTTCCTCAACAAGGCGGCGATCCTGCGCGAGCTGAACGAGATCCCGTCCGGCTCGGTCGTGACCATCGACGCCTCGCGCTCGGTCTTCGTTGATGAGGACGTGCTGGAGATCATCGAGGACTTCGAGACCACGGCGGCCGCACGCAAGATCCAGATCATCCGGTCGGGCCACCTCAGCAGCACCCTGCGGCCCCGCCCCTCTTTCGCCCCCAGCGAGACCGCGGCCTGACCAGAGCCATGACCACCACCCAGGACAAGAACAGCCAGGCTGCGATCACCCCTGACCGAGCCCTCCAGCTCCTAGAGGAGGGCAACCGACGGTTCATGGCGGGCCGGCGCGAGGAGCGAGAGCTCATGGCCCAGGTCGACGCGACGCGGGGCGGCCAGTGGCCCTTCGCGATCATCCTGGGGTGCATCGACTCACGCGTACCCTCGGAGCTGATCTTCGACGCGGGGATCGGGGACCTGTTCAACGCGCGCGTCGCGGGCAACTTCGTCAACGGCGACATCCTCGGCAGCATGGAGTTCGCCTGCGAGCTGGCCGGCGCGAAGCTCGTGGTCGTGCTGGGGCACACCCACTGCGGCGCCATCAAGGGCGCCTGCGACGGAGTCAAGCTCGGCAACCTCACCGGCATGCTGGCGCGCCTCGAGCCTGCGGTCGAGGCGACCAACTCCCCGCAGGAAGCCGCGGCGCGGACGTCGGCGAATGGCCCCTTCGTGCGGGAGGTGACCGTCCGCAACGTGCGCATGGCGCTGTCGGATATCCGGGAGCGTAGCGAGATCCTCGAGACCCTCGAGCGGTCCGGCGCCATCCGTATTGTCGGCGCTCTCTACGACGTGGAGACCGGCTCGGTCGAGTTCCTCGACTAGTCGCCCCACCGGCCGCATGAGACCCCTAGGCGCTCGGTCCTCGGGAGAGGCACAGGAGACAAAGCGGGCAGATCAGCCCGGCAGATCAGCGAGCCAGACAAGCGAAGAGGTCGAGGGACGTCGATATCATGGGCCCCGTGATCACACCTCTCCTCCTGTCCGCCCTGGCCCAGGGTGCGCCGCTCGCTCCCTCCACCCTGAACCCCATCGCGCCCCCCTCGGGAGAGGCGCGCATCGCCGCCTGGGAGGACCACCGCTCCAGGACCGAGCGCAGCCCGCAGGGCTCCGCTGACTGGCGCCCGCTCGGCCCGAAGAACTGCGGCGGGCGGATCGAGGCCGTGGACTCTCCCAAGGGGAAGCCTGGGGTCATCTACGCGGGCATCGGCTCCGGAGGAGTCTGGAAGTCGGTGAACGGCGGGCTCTCCTGGCGCCACGTGTTCGCCAACGAGTCCACCTTCGCGGTGGGCGACGTGACCGTGGACCCCAGCGACGGGGACGTGGTGTGGGTCGGCACGGGAGAGGCCCACCTCGGAGGCATGTCCTACGACGGCACCGGGGTGTTCCGCTCTGGCGACGCGGGCGAGACCTGGACGAACATGGGCCTCGTGGACAGCGCGCGCATCGGCAAGGTCCTGGTGCACCCCGAAGACTCCGCCGTGGTCCACGTGGCGGTCATCGGTCCGCGGGGCGGCGCCCACGAGGGCCGCGGCGTCCACGTGAGCCGAGACGGCGGAGCGACCTGGGAGCGCACGCTCCACGCGGGTCCGCACGTGGGGATCATCGACCTCGCCCGCGACCCCTTCGACCCGGATCGGCTCTGGGCCGCGGCCTGGGACCGCCGGCGCCAGGGCGACGGCGGCGTCTTCCGGAGCTCGGACGGCGGCGCGACCTGGACGAAGCTGGGCGGCGGGCTGCTGGAGGGCAAGGACGTCGGGCGGGTGGCCATCGCCGCCGCGGCCAGCGAACGAGACGTCGTGTACGCCCTGATGGTCGACCACTCTCCGCCCGGGGAAGGGCGCTACGACGTGGGCGGCGCGCTGTACCGCTCGAACGACGGCGGAGACACCTGGGCTCGAACCGCCGAGGACTACGTGGACACCTACGTGGGCTGGGACTTCTGCGACGTGATGGTGTCGCCGGACGACGCGGGCCAGGTCTACGTCTGCGGCTTCCGCCTCATGGTGTCTCGCGACGGCGGCGCCACCTTCGCGCGCGGCGGGGAGGAGGTCTTCCGCCTCCTCGACCACCCCGGGAAGGGCATGCACCTCGACATGCATGACCTGTGGATCGACCCCGGGAACCCCGACCGGGTCCTGCTCGGAACGGACGGCGGGCTCTACGTCTCCATGGACCGCGCGGCGACCTGGCTGCACCTCAACAACCTGCCCATCGCTGAGTTCTACACGGTGCACCTCGACGGTAAGCAGGACTTCAGCATCTGGGGCGGGACCCAGGACAACGCGTCCCTCACCGCCCCCGGTGGTGCGAGCCTCTCCGACCTTCGGTCCGATGACTGGAGCTACGTCTACCTCGACCCCTGGGACGGGGGCGACGGCTTCGCGACCTTCCCCGATCCCTCCGGCGACGGCACCGTCTACTACGAGCACCAGAACGGCGACATGCGCCGCAAGCGGCCGGGCGCACCGCTGCGCTGGGGACGGGACTCCGGTCGGCGGATCACCCCGCGGGCCACAGAGGGTGAGCCGCGGCTGCGCTTCGAGTGGAACACGCCCCTGCTCCACTCGCGCCACGCAAGCAGCGTCCTCTACTGCGCCTCGCAGCACGTCCATCGGTCCAAGGATCGAGGCGACACGTGGGCCGTCATCAGCCCGGACCTCACGGGAGGCCGAGGGGCGCTCAAGGTCCTGGTCGAATCCCCCGTGGACGGGAAGCGCCTCGCCGTCGGCGGCGACGGAGGCCGGGTGTCCCTGTCCGCCGACGGCGGCGCGACCTGGGCCCCCGCCGGCGACGGCCTGCCCCGGCGATCCATCGAGAGCGTGACCCTCGGGCACCGGGACTCCGAGCGCGTCCTCGTCTGCCTCTCCGGAGCGGGCGGCGGCGACCATCACCCCCACGTCTACCGCTCCCAGGACTTCGGACGCACCTGGACTTCCATCGGAGACGGCCTGCCCGCTGCGGGGGTCAACGTGCTCCTCGAGGACCCCCAGCTCGAGGGGCTGATCTACGCCGGCACGGACCTGGGCGTCTACGTCTCCCGGGACGACGGCGCGACCTGGGAGTCCATCTCCCGCGGCATGCCCACCGCGCCCGTGCTCGACCTCGGGCTGCACGGCGGGACCTCCACCCTCGTGGCCGTGACCCACGGGCTCAGCGCCTTTGCCCTGGACCTCGGGGGCATCGAGATCCCCCGATGAGCCGGCCGCGCGAGGCCGCCCTTACGCGATCCAGTGCGCGGACTTAGCCTGAAGGAACTCCTCCCTTCCCGCGCCTCCCCGTAGGCCGCTCCTTCCCTCGCCTGCCATGCGAATCCGATCCGCCCTCGCGGCGATCCTGCTCGGCGCCGCCCCGGCGCTCGCGCAGTCCCAGTTCAACTTCTCCACCGACCAGGCTCCGCGGGATGTGGTCATCCCCGCCGTCGTCCCGGTGATCTTCCAGGTGCTCGCACCCGGAGACGCGCCCCTGATCCTCCGCACGACCACGCTCCTCAACAACGTGTGGTTCGACGCCATCGCGCCGTACCACACGACCGCGGTCGGGATCTGCTCCACGGTCCCGCGCCGACCCGCCGCGGAGCACACCGACACCAACCGCAACACGGCGATCTTCTACGCGTCACTTCGACTGCTCGAGAGCCTCTACCCGACCTACGTCTCCGAGTGGCGGGCCATGATGCAGAGCGTCGGCCTCGACCCTGACGATGTGAGCACGGACCTCTCGACCGCCGTGGGCATCGGGAACTTCACGGGCGCTGCGGTGGTGGCGGTGCGCGAACAGGACGGCATGAACCAGCTGGGCGACCGCCCCACGGACCCCACCGAGATCCGCACGGACACCGGGCGGCCCTACTCGGACTACACCGACTATCAGCCGGTCAACACGCCCTACGAGCTGGCCCACCCCGGCCGCTGGCAGCCGGCCATCATGGACAACGGCTACGGCATCTTCCGCACGCAGCAGTTCGTCACGCCCCAGTACGCCCTGGTGCTGCCCTTCTCCTACGCGACGCCCGCCGTCTTCACCGCGCCGCCCCCCATCGCGAGCGACCCGGCGAACCCGTCGTACTACCGGCGCCAGGTCGACGCCGTACTCAAGGCGTCCGCAGAGATGACCGACCGGCAGAAGATGATCGCCGAGCTCTTCGAGGACAAGATCTCCTCCCTGGGCTTCTCCGCGCTCTTCATCACCGTCTCGCAGGGCATGTCCCTCGAGGAGTTCGTGCACTACGACTTCCTCACCAACATCGCCGCCTTCGACACGGGCATCGCGATCTGGAAGGAGAAGCGCCGCTACGACGCGGTCCGCCCCTTCTCCGCGATCCGGCACGTGTACCAGGACCAGCTGGTCACGGCCTGGGGCGGCCCCGGCAAGGGGACGGTCGACCTGCCCGCCAACCAGTGGCAGAGCTATCTCCCCGTGGCGGATCACCCCGAGTACCCGTCCGCGTCCGCGGCCTTCTGCGCGGCGCACGCCCAGTCCAGCCGCCTCTACCTGGGGAGCGACAGCCTCGGGTGGTCCATCGACGTGCTGCAAGGGGGCTCCCGCATCGAGCCTGGGCACACGCCCCAGTCCAATCTCACCATCAGCTGGGCCACCTGGACCGAGTTCGAAGAGGAGTGCGGCATGAGCCGCTTCTGGGCAGGCGTGCACTTCCCCGCGGCGGTGCCCGCCGGCCAGGCCATCGGCCACCAGATCGGGACCCTGGCCTACGACTACCTCACGGCGTACATCAACGGCACGCCCCCCTGATGACCTGCGGAGAATGAAGGGCGGGGCCAGACGGCTCCCTATGCTCGACCGCATGGCCCGCCTCCTCCTGCCGCTGCAAGCCCTCTGCCTGACCCTGCTCCTCGCGCCCGCCGCGGGCCAGGGGTCCGCCCCCCCCCAGGACTTGTCCGCCGCTCAGGTCGAGGCCGAGGCCGCGGCCCCCGAGCGGGCGCTCTGGCACGGCCACGAGCGCCTCGACATCGAGGTGGCGGGCAAGGCGGCGCGGCTCGTGGTGCCCGCGAACCCCGCCCCCGGCCGCCCGTGGGTGTGGCGCGCACGCTTCCCCGACTTCCACGCCGGGCCGGACCGCATCCTGCTCGAGCGCGGGTTCCACGTCGCCCACGTGGACACGGCCGGGATGCTGGGCGGCCCCAAGGCGATGGCGGTCTGGGATCGCTTCTACGACCTCCTCCGGACGGAACACCGCCTCGCGGCGAGGCCGGCCCTCGAGGGGGTCAGCCGCGGCGGTCTCTTTGTCTACCACTGGGCGTCCCTGCACCCCGAGCGCGTGGCCTGCCTGTACACGGACACCGCGGTGTGCGACATCCGGAGCTGGCCCCTGGGCGAGGGTGCGGGGCGCGGGCACGCCCCCACATGGGCGCACCTCCTCCGGGAGCTGGACCTGACGGAGGACGAGGCCCGTGACTACCCGCTCAACCCGACCGAGCTGCTAGAGCCCATCGCCGCCGCGGGGGTCCCGATCCTCGCCATCGTCAGCCTGAACGACGAGATCGTGCCGCCAGGGGAGAACACGTTCGTGGTGGCCGAGCGATACCGCGAGCTGGGCGGAGACATCGAGGTCATGGAGGTCCCCGAAGGCACCGCCGCCTCCGGGGGGCACCACTTCCCCCACCCCGATCCCCTGCGCCCCGCGGACTTCATGGAGCGCCACGCGGCGGCGCTCCCGGCCGCCGCGGACTTCTTCGAGCTCCGGGGAGGCCTCGACCGCAGCCGCGCCCGCTTCGAGGCCACCGGCCGCGGCCGCGTCGCGTTCCTCGGCGGCTCGATCACCCACAACCCCGGATGGCGCGACCAGACCTGCGCCGACCTCCAGGCGCGCTTTCCCGGGACGGAGTTCGAGTTCATCGCGGCGGGCATCCCCTCCATGGGCAGCACCCCCGGCGCCTTCCGGCTGACCCGCGACGTGTTCGGCGGCGGCCCCGTGGACCTGCTCTTCCAGGAGGCCGCGGTGAACGACTCCACCAACGGGCGCAGCCCCGCGGAGATGACCCGCGGCGAGGAGGGCATCGTGCGCCACGCACGGGCCCTGAATCCGGACGTGGACGTGGTGCTCCTGCACTTCGTCGACCCGGCCAAGATGAGGACGCTCCGGAGCGGGAGGACGCCCACGGTCATCGCGCGCCACGAGGAGGTGGCCGAGGCGTACGGGCTCCCCTCGCTGGACCTCGCCCGCGAGGTCACCGAGCGCATCGACGCCGGGCAGTTCACCTGGGAGAGCGACTTCCGGGACCTGCACCCCTCCCCCTTCGGCCAGCGGCTGTACGCGGCGTCCGTGCGGCGCCTGCTCTCGACCGCGTGGGCCGGGCCCGTCACGGATCCCGCGCCCGCGCGCGAGCTGCCCGCGCGCCTCGACCCCCACAGCTACGACGGCGGCGAGCTCCTCGAGCTGGGCAAGGCCGAGGCCCTCTCCGGCTTCGAGCGGGTGGAGCGCTGCGATCCGCGGGCGGACGGGGTCGGCGGCGGGGTCCGCGTGGGCTTCCACGGGGTCCCCATGCTCGTGGGCGAGGAGCCGGGCGCCACGCTCTCGCTCCCCTTCGAGGGGCGCGCCGTGGGCGTCTGGGTGGCCGCCGGGCCCGACGCCGGGGCCCTCGACTATCGGGTGGACGGCGGGCCCTGGGCGCAACAGGACCTCTTCACCCGCTGGAGCGGCGGCCTGCACCTGCCCTGGGTCCACCTGCTCTCGGCCGAGCTCAAGCCCGGACCTCACCGCCTCGACCTGCGGATCGCCGAGGCCCGGAACGAGCGCAGCCGCGGGCACGCGGCGCGGATCGTCCACTTCGTCGTGAACCGCTGAGGTCAAGCGTGTCCCGGAGGTGTCGGCGCACGGGGTTCCCACGCCCCACCTTGCCCCGGTTCCCCGCCCCAGCTACAAGCTCTGCACCGCAAAGCCTTCAGCCCTCGCTTCCCCATGGAACCGCGCCAACCCTCCAGCCTCCGCCTCCTCATCCTCGCGACCGCCGTCACCATCGCGGTCGTCCTCCTCACGTGGTCCCCCGCAGAGCCTGCACCCGGGTCGGCCGTGGGCTCCTCGAATGCGCTGAAGGGTGGGCCGCCGGGTGAACCGACGGGTGAGCCGCTCACGCGCAGGGAGGTGGAGCTCGCCGAGGTTCGCGCCAACGGGTCCGCCCGGGAAGCCACCCAGGCTGCAGAGGCTCGGGCGGTAGAGCCCGCACGGGAGGCGGACGATCGCGCCGGCTGGCAGGTGACCGTCCTCGATCGTGCGGGGGCGCCCATCCCGGGCGCCGTGGTCCGGCTCCTCGTGGACAGCATCTACCCGGATGGCACGGTGGTCAGCGGCAAGGTGGCCGAAGCGGGCCCCTCGGGCGCCTCGGGGGAGCTCTTCTTCCCGGACCCCTCTGAGGGCTCCGAGCAGCTGACCCCGACCAACATGCGCACGGGGGAGTTCTCTTTCCGGTTGGTGCCTGTCGGACTGTTCGGCTTCCCCGAAGAGCGGCGCGAGGCGGGGCTGGACCCCGTGGGCGTCACCGTCGTCCCCGGAGAGACCTCGCCTCCGGTGGAGGTCTCCCTCGTACGGCCTGCCGCCGGCCTGGCGCGGATCACGGTCCGGGCCGAGTCGGGGGCCCTCCCTGGCGGCTTCGAGGTGCTCCTCACCGAGGGATGGCGGTCCCTCATGGGCGCGACCTACCTCAGCGCGCCCCTGGAGGCGGGCGTCGGGGAGACCACCATGACCCTCGGTCCCATCGGCGTCGGCCGCAAGCTGGAGGCGACGATCAAGGCCAAGACGGGCACCGACCTGGGCAAGCGGTCCTTCCAAGGCCCGACCGTCGAGGGCGAGGTTGTCGAGGCACTCCTGGAGGTCGCGGGCGGCGGACCGCGGATCACCGGACGGGTGCTCGGGCTCGCCGAGGGGACGGTGGAGGTCGGGATGCTCAACAAGACCACCCGCAGCTCGACCCTCACCCCCGGCAGCTTCCGGGCCATGGGCACCCTGGAGCTTGGCCCAGGCGGCACCTTCGATCACGTGGCCGCGTGGCTGAGCGCCGCCTACCCCATCAACGCTCAGCTGCGGCTCCGCCTGAAGGAGGACCCCGCGCGAGTCTTCGACCAGAAGGTGACCGTTGACCCGGCGAACCCTGTGGTCGACCTCGGAGACGTGCACCTCGGCTCGCTGCCAGTGTTGGTCAGCGGGACCACCGTGGACTCGACGGGTCGCGGCGTCTCCACCACCGTCGAGGTCGAGTTCAATGCCACCGATCCCGAGGGCTGGGAGCGGTACGTCACCAAGGTGACCTCTGCCGAGGACGGCACCTTCGAGCATCGCGCCGCTTTGCCCCCCGGCGAGCTCTGGCTGTCCTTGGACTCCGAGGTCTTCGTGCTCTCCGGCGGGCCAGGGACCATCAAGGTCGTCCCGGCCGGGACAGAGGGCGTGGAGTTCGTGGTGTCCGGCACCGGGCACCTGACCCTCGACGCGAGCGCGCTCCCCCAGGAGTTCCTGGGCCACGTCTCGCTCGAGGTCTCTCCGCAGGGTCTCGAGGGCGAGGCCCTGCGCCAGGGCCGGGAGTTCTCCAGCGTCCGGCACGGACCCAGGCATGGCCCCTTCGCCTCGGGCTCCGTCCACGTCGTGCTGAGCGTCTGGGGCCAGGGCGAGGCCGCCTCCTGGGACGTCGTCCTCCCCGCGGGCGGAACGGTCGACCTCGGGCGCCCCTCCCTCGAGCTCGATCTCCACGGCCACACCGTCATCCTCGAGACCGGAAAGGACTACCTCGGCGAGCCCCCCGCCGTCTGGGGCCGCGCCGGCTCCCGGACCTACCACGCGACGCGCGACCACACGGGCCTGCGCCACTCCTTCCTCATCAAGGACCCCATCGAGAGCATCTTCATCACGTCCTCCATCGTCGACCCGACGAAGCCCTCGGTGGATCGGCGGGTCACGGGGTCGGAGACGCGGATCCCTTGGCCCTGAATGGGTCCAACGCCCCGGCCGTGCCAGGGCGAGGACGCCGGCAACAGGCCTCGGCTCGACGGGCCAGGCACTGAGGAAAATCCCCCTGGCCCGTGAATTGAATCCGGCGGCGGCCCCCCCGGTATGCCGGCGCGGGCTTCCTGGTGGGGCGCAAACCGCCTCGGGCTGGTCCCCCGGACCGGGCGCTGCTGGCTGGACCCCAGGCTCACGCCCCTCGCTTCCCCTCCACCCCTCGCGAGGACGCTGAGCTGCCGTAGCCGATCCGAGGGGTCGTCTCGGGCTGAGAACGGCCCCCGGCAATCCGGCTGAGGGCAAATTCCCCGACGGGTTTGCCGACCTCGGTCGGTTAGGTTGTAGAGGATTGCCCTCGGTAGCGTTTTTTTTGCTGAAGCTGCCACTGTCATCTGCCCCCAACTGCCCATGCAACTGCCCCCCGTCCGCGGCCGTTCGGTCCTTGCCGTGAGCGCCCTCGTGTGCGTCCCCGCCTCCGCCCAAGACGTCGACTTCGATATCACGGAGTCGATCACGGCGTCCCTTCCCCAGGCCACCCTGGTCGAACTTGGGGACCTTGATGGTGACTCCGACCTCGACGCCGTCGTGTACTCGGCAGCATCGGGCGACATCGTCTACTGCGAGAACACCTTCGACACCACGGGGGGGTGGGGAGCCCCGGTGATCATCGCCAACCTCGCGGGCACCACGGATCTGCAGCTGTTCGACGGGGACAACGACAGCGACCTCGACATCGGCGCGATCTCGCCGACGGCCCTCAAGCTCCAATACATCGAGAACACGGGTTCGCTCACCTTCGCCAGCGCGGTGTCGGTGGTTGACAGCGACAGCTGGGAGGCGACAGGTACGGTCGCGACAAGCTTCGCCCAGGCGGAGCTCGTCGAGCTGGGTGACCTCGACGATGACGGCGACCTCGACGCGGTCGGCTACTCGGCCTCAAGCGGCGACCTCGTGTACTTCGAAAACACCGATGGAGCGGGGACCTGGGGAGCGGGCACGGTGATCTCCACCCTCTCGGGGACGACCGCCCTGCAGCTCTTTGACGTCAACAACGACGGCGACCTCGAAGTTGCGGCGATCTCCCCCACTCAGCAGAAGCTGGTCTGGTGCGAGAACACGACAACCACGGGGGGGGCGATCACCTTCGCTGGAGCCTCGACGATCGTGGACAAGACGTCTTACTCGTCTCTCGATGTACCGAGATCGTTCGTCGCCGACGATTTCGACCAGGACGGGCTCGTGAATGACTTTGTCGTCGGTGATCGATACCTGCTCCTGTACATCCAGGCCTTCGGCGCGCCCGTCCAGTTCGGCCTCACCGGCCTCACGACGATCGATCTCGGCTGCGTGAGCGTCGACTCTGGAGACCTCGATGGAGTCGGGGGGCCGGACATCGCGCTGACCTGCGATACCTTCATCAGAACCACCACAGGGGCCGCCTCGTCCCCGGGCATTCTCGCCACCGTCATGAACACCGGCGCTAGCCTGAGCGTGGCGTGGCAGACCCTCGTGCGGGTGGACACCGGGCTGGGAACCGTGGGCCGCGTGGTCGTGGCCGACATGGACGGCGCGATCCACGACGACGCGGTGGTCTGTATCCCTGGTCAGAGCCGCGTGGGGATCTACCCGAG
>CBFHHK010000118.1:0-7333 GCA_965655435.1 Planctomycetota bacterium
GGAGTAGGAGAAGCGACCGTCGCTCCCGCTGCGCACCGTTGAGATCGCGTCCACGGGGCGGCCTGAGGCCTCGCGAACGAAGACGGTGGCGCCCGCCAGGGGCTCCCCGTCCTTCCCGACCACCAGGCCGATGACGCGGCCGGGGCTCGAGAGCTGCACGTTGACGCCGCCGGTCATGGAGGTGGCGGTGACCTCGACCCCCTCGACCACGGCCACGCCGAACGCTTCGCCAGTGGAGCCCGCGCCGCGTCCCCAGCCGCGGCTGCCTACGCGGAGGGCGTAGGTGCCGGGGTCCAGGTCGTCGAGCTCGTACCGCCCGTCGGCGTCGGTCGCGGCGGAGCGCGGGTCGAAGCGGTTGAAGGAGAACGAGGTGCTCGGCTCGGCGGTCACGCGGATCCCCGCGGCCGGTCGACCGTCCGAGTCGGTCACGCGGCCGGCGATGCCGCCTTCGGGGAGCTCGAGGTTCACGCGCTGCTCGCCGCTGTTCGGGACGTCGATGAGGAACGAGTTGCGACGCGAGCCGCGCTCGACCGACACCAGGTAGGCCCCCGGTCGGTCGAGCTCGATCCGGTACGCGCCGGCCTGGATGTCCGCGCGCTTGAGGTTGGCGAAGAGGTCGCCGCCTTCGCGGGCGAAGGTGACGTTCCCGCCGTTCACCGCGGCGCCGCCGCGGGTGACCTCGCCGATGACGACCACGGGGTCGCGCGGCTCGGCGCCGAGCTCCACGAAGACCTGGCCGCCATCCTCCACCTCTACCTCCTGGCTGAGGTTCTGGGCCATGAGCTCGAAGAAGGCGCTCTCATCGCGGGCGCCCTCGAAGGTCTTGAACATCTCCCGCTCCCCGGGCGAAGCGTTCACCGTCCACTTCCCCGGAGGAACGGTCTCGAAGGTGAAGCTGCCGGTGGAGTCCGTCGTGGCTGTCTCCGCGCCGCCGAACATGGCCATGGGGCCGCCGCCCTGGGCGTAGGTGACGCGCCGCCCGGCCCAGGGGCTGCCCTCTGCGTCGCGCACGACGCCGCTGATCCTGCCGCCCCGACGGAGCTCGAGGACCAGCCCGTCCGCCACCTCGCCGGCGACGACGTCGATGCTCGCGGGCTCGGACTTGGCCCAGCCTTCGCTGGAGGCCACGAAGCTCTGGGTACCGGGCCGCTGGTCCGCGACCTCGAAGGTCCCGTCCTCGCCGGTGGTCACCCCCTCCTCGCGTCGACCCCAGCCGCCGAAGCCGCCGCCGCTCTGAGCGCGGGCCACGGTCGCGCCCGCGACCGGGGCGCCGTTGGGGCCCACCACCATGCCGCGGACGCTGCCGCGGCGCTGGAGGGTGAAGCGTGGCTCGGGGCCAGCCTGCGGTACGGTGAGCGTGCGCGTCTGGTCCTCGGGGGAGGTGTACCCGGAAGCGCGGATGGAGACCGTCCACGTCCCCGCGCTGAGCCCGGCGACGGAGAAGCGACCGTCCTCGGCGGAGATCGTCTTCCGGACGCCGTCGCCCGCGCCAGATCGTGAGGTGTATCCCTCGCGCGCGGCGCGGATCTCGAACTCGGTCACCGGCTCCCCCGCGTCGTCGATCACGAGGCCTGAGAGGGTGAGGGTCGCGCGCAGGGCGAGCTCCACGGGCTTGCTGGCGCCGGGCTCGACGTCCTCCGCGATGGCCACCAGCTCGGTGAGCGCGGCGTCGTCGCCCGTGACCTCGGCCGTCGCCACCACCCTGACCGCCGACTCCGTCAGCGCGTCGAAGCGGAAGTTGCCCGCCCCGTCGGTGGTGGTCTCCTTCCGCTCGGGCCCGCGATTCCGCCCGCCCCAGAAGCCGCGACGCCCGCCGTCCTCACCAGAGGACGCGCGGGCCTGTTCCAGCCGCACCCTTGCGCCCTCGGCGGGCGCCCCGTCGGGCATGGCCACGGTCCCGGTGATCGAGAGTCCGCGCACCATGGTGACCAGGGTCCCGGTGAGCGTCATGCCGTCCTCGACCTCGACCCGCTCGTCGGTCTTGCCGCCGCGCCAGCCCTCGAGCGTTGCGGCGACGCTGTACTTGCCGGCGGAGAGACCGCGGAGCTCGAAGGCGCCGTCGTTGTCGCTGACCGCCTCCCGCTCGGGGCTCCGGCCGCCGAACATCATCCCCCGCTGCCCGGAAGCCTTGAGCGTCGCGCCGGCCACCGGCGCGCCGCCCTCGTCCAGGACGCGCCCGGTGATCTGACCACCGACGTTGAGCATCATCGGGCAGTTGGTCCGCGCGCCGGGCTGGAGGTCCAGCGCCTCGCTCCGGCCCGGAGCGAGGCTCGGGACATCCACGCTCACGGTGACGGTGAGGTCCGGGCGCACGCCGCGGAACTCGAAGGAGAGGTCCTCGTCGAGCTCCGCCCGCCGGTCGGTCCAGCCCATCCCGCGGCCGCGCCCGCGGCTCATGGTGCCGCCGGAGAGAGACACCGTGCCGAAGCTGCCATCCTCGTCTGCCTCGAGCGCGGCGCCGCCGGCCTGGACGACGCCGGTGACCCAGGCCCCGAGTTCGGGCTGCACCACGATCCGATCCACGCCAGCAGCGAGGTCGACCTTCACCGGCTCGGCGAGGAAGAGGAAGCGTCCGTCGAGCTGAATGAGCCCCTCGCTGGCCTCGGTGTCGAAGCGGAGCTGGACCAGGCCCGTGGGGGCCGCCTCGGAGACACTCCAGAGCAGGCTGTCCTCGTCGCTGAATTCAGCGATGGAGCGCAGGGCCGACGCGCCCGAGGAGCGGCGCCGGAACCGACGGCGTACTCCCTCCTCGCGCCAGTTGACATCCTCGGTCGCGAGCTCCACCTCGGACCAGCCAATGAGCCGAAGCTCCTCGTCCATCGGGGCGCCTGCGGGGAGCTGGAGCTCCACGGTCACGACGCGTGCGCGGGCATCGTCCACGTTCGTGGAGGCATCGGTGCCGCCGAGGTCGATCACCTCAGGGGCCAGCTCCACGCTCGCCCGGCTCTCCTGGTTGCCGCCGAGGTCGGCGAGGTCCTGGGGGGCCCGCTCCGCGCGGTCCGCGGAGGGGCTCGCGGCCCGGGCGACGGTGACGGCCTCGAACGGGGCGCTGTCCTCGGCGGCGCTCCCCCCGGAGAGGAGGAGGATGGCGGCGATGGAGGCGAGGGCCGCGGCGGCCGCAAACGCGAGGAGGGCTTTCTTGTTCATCTGGAGCTCGAGGCAGGGGATCAACCGGAGGTTCGCCGCGCACGGGAGGGGCAGCGGCAAGATTCACGCAAAACCGGGGGGACGTCGGGGGGGGTGATCCGCTCCGATCATGGGGGCAGTTCGGGTTCCGCTCTGTAAGATCTTCGGCCCCCGCCGCTCCCGGGCGGACTCGACCTGGCACCGCAGCCGGATCGACCCGGCATGCGGGGCCCCAAGACCCACCTACAACGCCTAGTCCCATGACCATCGATTCCGCCGCGAGCCCTTCTGACGCCGCCCAGGACCCCGTCCAGAGACTCCGTGAGGCCCGCGAGCAGAGCCTCGTCGGAGGGGGCGAGAAGCGGATCGCGGCGCAGCATGCGAAGGGCAAGATGACCGCCAGGGAGCGCATCGACTTCCTCGTGGACGAGGGGTCGTTCATCGAGCTCGATCGATTCGTGACCCACCGCTGCACCGACTTCGACATGGATCAGCAGAAGATCCTCGGCGATGGGGTCGTGACCGGGCACGCGAGGATTGACGGGCGTCCGGTCTACCTGTTCAGCCAGGACTTCACGGTGTTCGGCGGGAGCCTCTCGGAGACGCACGCGGAGAAGATCTGCAAGGTCATGGACCTCGCCCTGAAGGTGGGGGTGCCCGTCATCGGCCTGAATGACTCCGGCGGCGCCCGGATCCAGGAGGGGGTGCAGAGCCTCGGCGGCTACGCCGAGATCTTCTGGCGTAATACCCAGGCCTCGGGGGTGATCCCGCAGCTGTCGGGCGTCCTCGGACCGTGCGCTGGAGGCGCCGTCTACAGCCCCGCGCTGACGGACTTCATCGCCATGGTGGAGGGCAACTCCTACATGCACATCACGGGCCCCGATGTGGTGAAGACGGTCACTCACGAGGAGGTGACCAGCGAGGACCTCGGCGGCGCCTCGGTCCACAGCGCCAAGTCCGGGGTGGCGCACTTCGCGACCCCTGACGACAAGAGCTGCCTCCTGCTGCTCCGCAAGCTGCTGTCGTACCTGCCCCTCAACAACGCCGAGGACCCGCCGTTCGTCGCCACGGAGGACCCCTCGGACCGCGAGGAGGCCAGCCTCGACTCGATCGTCCCGGATGACCCGCAGAAGCCCTACGACATGCGGCAGGTGCTCGCCAAGATCCTCGATGAGGGGTCCTGGTTCGAGGTCCAAGAGGGCTGGGCGCAGAACCTGCTCGTGGGCTTCGGCAGGCTCGGGGGCCGGGTCGTCGGCATCGTCGCGAACCAGCCCTCGGTGCTCGCGGGCTGTCTCGACAGCGAGGCCAGCGAGAAGGGGGCGCGCTTCATCCGCTTCTGCGACGCCTTCAACATCCCGATCGTGACCTTCGAGGATGTACCCGGCTTCCTGCCCGGCACGGACCAGGAGCACGGCGGCATCATCCGGCGCGGCGCCAAGCTGCTCTACGCCTACTGCGAGGCCTCTGTTCCGCTGCTGACGGTCATCACGCGCAAGGCGTATGGCGGCGCCTACGACGTGATGGCGTCGAAGCACATCCGCTCGGACGTCAACATCGCCTGGCCGGGCGCCATGGTGGCGGTGATGGGGGCGGCTGGCGCGGCGAAGATCATCCACCGCCGCGAGATCCAGGCCGCGGACGACCCCGAGGCCCTCGAGGCCCAGCGGGCCGCCGAGTACGACGAGACCTTCAACAACCCCTACCGGGCGGCGGCCCGCGGGTTCGTGGACGACGTGATCGAGGCGTCCAAGACGCGCCCCTACCTGATTCGGTCCCTGGAGCTGCTCCGGACGAAGAAGGAGAACCGGCCCGTGCGCAAGCACGGCAATATCCCCCTCTGACCCCCTCTGGCCGCCTCCGGACGGGTTTTCCACGGATCCCCGACCCCCGTTCAGGGGCTCCAGGGCTAACCTCTCGCGCTTGCGCCCCCTCCCTCCGAATGCCGGGGGCCGCACCACCGACATGGACCTGACTCTTCCGCAGCGCCTCCAGCAGTCCGTTCAGGGCTCGTTCCACAAGACCGCTCTCCTCCAGAAGCGAGTCCGTGAGTTGATCCGTGGCGCCTCGCCGCTGATCGAGACGCGCGAGACCAACCCGATCAAGATCGCCTTCCTCGAGATGGAGCGTGGTCTCATCGAGCTGATCCCGGACGAGGAGAGCCAGGCGCCGCCGACCTCGCTCTGAGGTCGACCCCTTGCTGGCCGAGCAGGTGACCCCCGCGTCCCGTCCTCGTCGCCACGACGGGCTCCTCGCCGAGCGCGGCGGGTGGGCCGAGGTCCTCTGGGCGCCAGCGCTGCTCTTCGCCGGCATCGCGCGGGTCCGGTCCGCCCTGTACTCGCGGCGGCTCGCCGCCTCGTTCGAGGTGGGGGCACCGGTGGTGAGCGTGGGCAACATCGCCGCGGGAGGGACGGGCAAGACGCCCATGATCGCGTGGCTCGCGGGGCGCCTGCGCGCGCGTGGCCTGCGGGCCGGTATCGTGTCCCGAGGCTACGGTGCTTCCCGAGGCGATGGTGTCTCCCCCAAGAACGGTGCGGAGCCGAGCGGCGCGGCGCAGGCCCCCAACGACGAGGCGCGAATGCTCGCCGAGATCCTTCCGGACGTGCCGCACCTCCAGGACCGCGATCGGGTGGGCGCGGCCTCGCGGCTGGTGGATCAGGGCCTTGACGTCATCCTCGTCGACGACGGGTTCCAGCATCGCCGGCTGGCGAGAGACGTGGACCTCGTGCTGCTGGACGCCCTGCGCCCCTTCGGCCTGCCGGCCCCAGACGGGGGGGGCGAGCCGGTGGAGGCCCCGCTTCCGCGGGGCCTGATGCGCGAGCCGATGACGGCGCTCCGCCGCGCGTCGGCGGTGGTCTTGACCCGCGTCGACGCCGTGGACGAGGCGGCGCTCGAGCAGCTCGAGCGTCGGATCGAGCGGGCCGCCCCGGGGGTGCCCGTGCTCCGGGCGCAGCATGTGCCCGTGGCATACCGGGACGCCCGCGACCCTGCGCGTACGCGCCGTCCCCTGAGCGACCTGGATGGCCTCGAGGTCGACCTCGTCAGCGGGATCGGAAACCCCGGCGCCTTTGAGCTGACCGCGGGAGCGCTGGGGGCCCTCGTCCGATCGCATCGGCGCTTCCCGGACCATCACGCCTTCGCTCCCGGAGAGCTCGATGGGCTCGGGGAAGAGCGGCCAGTCCTGACCACGGCGAAGGACGCGGCGAGGCTCGAGGGGCTGCCCGACGTCGAGGCGCCCGAGCAGCTGCTCGTGCTCGACGTGGAGATGAGCGTGACGCGCGGGGAGCCCATCATGGATGCGCTGCTCGACACGCTCCCTCCCTCGCAGCGTTCGCGGGAGCGCGCGTCCATCCACGAGGGGTTGCATGGCTGAGGCGCCTGCTTCAACGGTCCCGGAGCCTCCGCTGGAGCGCGTCCACCAGTTCGATGGCGTTCGGCTCGAAGCGCCGGGCACGGACTGGCCTGTGGCGGTACCGGCGTTCGAGGAGGGCCGCTTTCACAGCCCCAAGCACCGTGCGCTGCAGGTGCTCATGAGGGCGGCGCAGGAGAGCGCCCTGCGCCTCCCGGGGCCGCTCCAGCGTGGCCTGGTGGCGACGCTGGCCGGCGCGGGGCGCGCCCTGGACCGGCGGCACACCAGCGCGGCTGACGACTACATTCGAGCGGCGCTGCCCCTGGCGACCGACCCCGAGGTGGACCGGCTCGTGGGCCAGGCCTGGAGGCACCTGCTGAGGATCGCGCTGGTGGCGGTGGGCGTCGACCGCCACGTGATGGGCGGGCGCCTCGGCGACCACTACGAGATCGAGGCCTGCCCGGAGGCGCTGGATGTGCTCCAACGCCCGGGCGGTGCCATCATGATCTCCGCCCATGTGGGCTTCTGGGAGGCCTGCTGCCCGGCCATCGTCGGGATGGGGTGGGGGCCCTCTTACGGCGTCGGCAAGGCGCCCCGTAACGACTTCGTGGCCCGGGACCTGCAGCGCGCGCGGGAGAGCCAGGGCATGCGGGTGATTCCCCGCCGGGGGGCGATGGCCGCCGTCCCCGCCGCGGTGCGTGCCGGCGCGTCGGTCGGGATGCTGCTGGATCACCGGCCGCGACAGAAGGCGATCTACGCGCCGTTCTTCGGGAGGCTCGCGGCCTGCGATCGGAGCGCCGGCGTCCTGCTGCGCCGGGTCAAGGCGCCCCTCGTGTTCTACGCGTGCTACTCGCAGCCAGG
>CBFHHK010000118.1:7432-13874 GCA_965655435.1 Planctomycetota bacterium
AACCGACGCGCTCGACGCCTGGCGCTTCCAGATGCGGTTTCCCGTCGTCATCGAACCCGAGGAGCTGTCGGCGCTCGATCCCGAATCGATCGCAACGAGGATCAATTCGGAACTCGAACGTCTCATCCTCCACCGCCCCGACGAGGCCTTCTGGCTCCACGACCGCTTCCGTGGTGCTCCGGAAGCGGCTCCCGGCGAATCCCCGGCCGAATCCAGCGGCGCTCGATGACCTCGACCCCTCTGGCCGGGCAAACTGTACCGAGACAGGACCCCGCCACCATGAGCGAGAGCAAGCACCCCTTCCCGCCGATGCAGGACCTTCAGCTGTACCCGCTGAAGGATCGAGAGAGCCTCGTAGAGGTCGAAGACTTCTGCCAGGTCCCGGAGGCGGTGGCCGGATTCGACGGCTTCGTCGACTCGCTGCCGGACATCTACGCGGGGGCTGACTTCAAGGTGCTCGTGGAGCGGATCATCCGGGCGCGGCTGGCGGGCAAGCCGGTGGTGATGGCCATGGGGGCCCATGTGCTCAAGGTCGGCCTCGCGCCGCTGATCATCGACCTGATGGAGCGGGGGCTCGTCACCCACGTGACCCTCAACTCGGCCGGCGCCATCCACGACTTCGAGATCGCCACAGCCGGCAAGACCTCGGAGCGCGTGGACACCCAGCTCCCTCAGGGGAAGTTTGGCTTCGCCGACGAGACCGGCCTCGGTCTGGCAGAGGCCGCCCGCCGCGGGGCCCACCCGGAGGGCGAAGACGAGCTCGGTCTCGGACGGGGGCTCGGCCGCATGCTCCTCGAGCGCGCTCCAGAGCACCTCGCCCTGAGCGTCCCTGCGACCGCGGTGCGCCTCGGCCTGGGAGTGACCTGTCACCCGTCGATCGGGGCCGACATCGTCCACATGCACCCCGCCTGTGATGGCGCGGACCTCGGCGCGGCGGCGCTGGCGGACTTCCATCACGTCTGCCGAACGGTGTCAGAGCTGGCGGCGGACCCTGGCTCGGACCCTGGCTCGGACGCAGGCGGCGTCTGGCTCAACGTGGGCTGCGCGGTGATCCTCCCGGAGGTCTTCCTGAAGGCCGTCAGCGTCGCCCTCAACCTCGGCGTGGACCTCGGGGCGATGACCACGGGCAACCTGGACATGATCCGTCAGTATCGCGCCGAGACCAACGTGGTGCGGCGACCCCCCGGTGACGGCTTCACGCTCATCGGGCAGCACGAACTGCTCCTGCCCCTCCTTCGGATGGCGCTCATCAGCAAGCTGGAGGGCGGTCGGATCCAATGATCGAGGCGACCCGACTGAGGGAGCTGCTCGCGAACGAGCCGTCGCCGCGGGTGGTGATCATCGGCGACCTGATCGTCGACCGATACATCTCCGGCGACGTCAGCCGGATCTCGCCCGAGGCGCCGATCCCGGTGCTCGCGGCCCGCTCCTCCGAGCTGCGGCTCGGGGGCGCGGGGAACGTCGCCGCCAACCTGCGCGCCATGGAGGCGGAGGTGGCCATGGTCGGCGTCGTCGGCGATGACAGTCACGGGGCCCTCCTGCGCGAGCTGTTCGAAGCCGACGGCATCGGGACCGGCGGCGTGATCCTCGACAGCTCGCGGCCCACCATCGAGAAGACGCGCATGATGAGCGGCGTCCAGCAGATGCTCCGGGTGGACTGGGAGGACACGCGGCCCATCGACTCCGTCGTCCTCGCACGGATGCTCGAGGCGATCCCCCGGGAGCTAGAGGGAGCCGACGCGGTCGTCCTCTCCGACTATGGCAAGGGCACCCTCGCCCAGCGGGTGATCGAGCTCGCGATCTCGGAGGCCCGTGCCCGCTCGATTCCGGTGCTCGTGGACCCGAAGGGCGCGGACTTCTCCCGCTACGCCGGCGCGACCCTCGTAACTCCCAACCGCAAGGAGGCCGAGCATGCCCTCGGGCGCGAGCTCTCCGACCTCAGCGACCTGCCGGGCGCGGCGGATGAGCTGATCGCGGCCGCCTCTCTCGCGCAGATCGTGATCACCCTGGGCGGCGATGGCATCTACTTCAGGGCCCGCGACGGGGCCCTCGACGGCAGGATCCCCACCCAGGCTCGCGCGGTCTTCGACGTGACTGGCGCCGGCGATACCGTCGTCGCCCACCTCGCCTTTCACCTCGGCGCCGGGCTGGGGCTGGAGGCCGCGGTGACCCTCTCCAATCACGCGGCCGGCATCGTGGTGGCCAAGCTCGGCACGCACTCGGTCACGCGCTCAGAGCTGTTCGAGCGCCTCCTGGAGGGGCAGCCCGTCGAGACCAAGGTGGCGAGCGCGGCCGCCCTGAGCGCGCGCCTCGACGGCTGGCGACGGGAGGGAAAGCGGATCGTCTTCACGAACGGCTGCTTCGACGTGCTCCATGCCGGGCATGTCAGCTACTTGCGCTTCGCTCGGGCCCGGGGTGATGTCCTGGTGGTGGGCGTCAACGACGACGCCAGCGTGACGCGCCTCAAGGGCCCGGAGCGCCCCGTGAATCCACTGGAGGATCGCATGGCCGTCCTCGGCGCGCTCGAGGTGGTGGACGCGGTCATTGCCTTCGGTGAGGACACCCCCAAGGCGCTGGTCGAGGCCGTCTCCCCGGACGTCCTCGTCAAGGGCGAGGACTACGCGGATCAGCCCGTGGTGGGGCGTGAGTGGGTGGAGTCCCACGGCGGCCGGGTGGTGCTCGCGCCGCTCCTCGAGGGGCGCTCGACCACCGGCATCCTGGGGCGGGTGAGCGGCAGCCCCGGTCCCGAGGGGGACCGGAACGGACGCCTCGGTGAGGGCGCGGGTCAAGACGCTTGACGCGCGCTGGCCGGACTGCCCCCCCCGCGAGCGCCACCGTCCCGGCCCTTGGCCGACGCCGGGTGGCCTCGCCCCTGTCCTTGGCCTGGCGGCGCAGCCTCGCGCCCTCCACCCTTCGCCGGGCCTCGCGGTTGGCGTCGGGTCAAGGCCTCCAACCGAGCGACTGTTGGCGAGACCTGTGATGCTCCATGCCCTCCCTTTGCTGCTGGCGGGTGCAGCGATCGCCTTCATCGGAGCCATCTGCGGGATCGGCGGCGGGCTGTTCGCCGTTCCGATGCTGCACTACCTCTTCAAGCTGGACTTGCGGGCGTCAGTGGCCACCGGGCTGTGCCTCGTCGCCGCCACCGCGTACTCGTCGACCGTCGCCGAGCTCCTCCGGGCCGACAGCTCCCTGGACCTGATGTCGGTGGGGCCGCTGGCCCTCGGCGCGCTCCTCGGCGCCCAGTTCGGATTCCGCCTCTCCAGGCGCCTCGGCGAGCGCCGGCTCAAGACGGTCTTCGCCGTTGTCCTCCTCGTGGCGGGGGCGCGGATGCTCCTGTCCGAGGGAATCCCGCCGCTCCCTGGTGAGGTCGGGATCCAGACCCCGGCGATCCGGTGGTTGATCTCCGGGCTGATCGGCGCCGGGGCGGGCACGGTCGCGCCGTTGCTCGGGATCGGTGGGGGGCTCGTGGTCGTCCCCGCCCTCATGTTCGCCATGCCCGGGCTCGGGGGGCTGGCCGTGCGCGCCGCCGCGCTCGCCGTTGCCTGCGTGACGTCTGCGCGGTCGCTCCAGCTGTACGGCCAGGAGGGGGTCATCCGCCTGTCCCTCGGCCTCCCGCTCGCCCTCGGCGGCCTCGCCGGCGCCTTCGCGGGGGTCCACACGGTGCACCTGCCCGGGATGTCGCAGGTGGGGCAGCGGGTGATGGGGGCGATCTTGCTGGTCACGGCGCTGCGCTTCGCCCGGGACGTTGCGCGGCTCCGTCGCGCCTTGGGGTAGGCTCTCCAGCCGTGTTTGAACGCAGGATCATCGGCCTCGAAGAGCGCCTCGCCTTCCAGGAGAACGAGCTCGAGAAGCTCAACCGCGTCGTGGCCGAGCAGCAGCTAGAGCTGGACGCCACGGGGAAGGAACTCCGCGAGCTCCGCGCGCGGGTGCGCACGGCGGGAGGGACCGAGGACTCGGAGGGGCGCACCCTCGAGGATGATCGGCCCCCGCACTACTGAGGCAGAGCTGGCGGGCGGCCTGAGGGGCGCCCCCGGCGATCGAACCGGCACCCAACCCGGAACTCTCCATGGCAGCCAGTGACTCGCAAGGCGGTACGACCACCGTTCGGGGGCCCAGGGCGTCCCGCGCCACGCGCTGGCGCGCGGCGGTCCTCATCCTCGTCCACCTCCTCGCGGCCATCCACATCGCCCACTGGATGTCCACCGGGCGGACGGTCTCCCCGCTGGAGCCGTCCGAGGCCATGGAGTTCGCCAAGTACTCGGTGGTCAACGCGGGGCTCATCTTCTTCGCCATCACCATCCTCTCGACGCTCATCCTCGGGCGCTGGTTCTGCGGATGGGCCTGTCACCTGGTCGCCCTCCAGGACCTCTCCCGCGCCTTCCTGATCCGGATCGGGCTGCGCCCTCGCCCGCTGCGGTCCCGGTGGATGGCGCTCATGCCCATCGTCGCGGCCGGGTACATGTTCCTGTGGCCGGTGATCTACCGCGTCTGGATCGGGGACCCCTTCGAGGTCACGGGTGTCGAGATGACGCGCGATGGCTTCTGGGACACCTTCCCCGCGTGGTGGCCGGCGGTGTTCACCTTCGTGCTGTGTGGCTTCGTCGCCGTCTACTTCCTCGGTGCCAAGGGCTTCTGCACCTACGCCTGCCCCTATGGCGCGGTCTTCGGGCTCGCCGACAGGCTGAGCCCTGGACGGATCCGTGTGACCGAGGACTGCGTGCAGTGCGGCCACTGCACGGCGACCTGCACCTCCAACGTGGACATCTCGCGGGAGGTCCATGACTACGGGATGGTGGTCGACCCGGGCTGCATGAAGTGCATGGACTGCGTCTCGGTCTGCCCGGAGAACGCGCTGCACTTTGGCCTCGGGAAGCCCGCGCTCCTGGCGCGCAAGCGCGAGGACGCTCGTCCCCCCAGGCCCCGGCTCCCGCTGGTGGAAGAGGCCACCGCGGCCCTGGCCTTCAGCTTCGGCTACTTCGCGATCCGGGGCTTCTACCAGGAGCGGGGCTTCCTCCTCTCGGTGGGGATCGCCGCGGTCTTCGCCTTCCTGGTCCTCACGGTGGTGCGCCTCGTCCGCCGCCGCGACGTCAAGATCCCCGGCGCGGTGCTGAAGGAGGGCGGCAAGCTGCGGCCCCTCGCCGTCGTCCTGGGTGGCGGCACGCTGGCGCTCTCCGCGTCAGCGGTGCCCTTCGGGCTCGTGCCGGAGGTCAACACCTGGAGAGCCAACCGTGCCTGGTCGGAGCTCGAGGACGCGCGCGCGCGCTGGTTCGAGCCGGGGAGGGCACCCCTCAGCGAGGCGGAGCTCGCCTCCGCGGCCAGTCTCGTCGAGAGCGCAGGCACGATCCGTGCCCGCTCCGGGGTCCGGTCCCTTCAGAACACCATGCGCCTCGCCTGGGGGAGCCTCTTCGTGGGGGACACCCAGGGCTTCGAGCAGCGCCTCTCGGAGGCCCTGCTCTTCGGGCGTGCGGGGGTCGGCCTGAAGACGCTGGCGGCGGACCAGATGCGAGCGCGGGGCGACCTCCCGCGGGCCGAGGCGGCGTACCGCGAGGTCCTCGACGAGGTCCCCGAGCACGTCCCAGCGGTGGTCCGTCTCGCGGAGCTGCTCGGTCAATCGGAGCGGCTGGAAGACGCGCTGGAGGTGGTCGAGGCCGGCCTCCTCGTGGCGCCTGATTCGCCGCCGTTGCTCTCCCAGCGCGGGACGTTCCGGCTCATCGCGGGGGACCTTGACGGTGCGGTCGAGGACCTCCAAGCGGCGATCGACCTGAACCCGGAGTTCATCGAGGCCCGGATCCGCCTGTCGGAGCTGTTCGCCCAGTCTCAGCGCCTCGAGGAGGCTCGAGAGGTGATCGAGGGTGGCCTCGTGGTCCTTCCTGATGCGCCCCCGCTGGTGGCCCAGCGCGGGGTCCTGCGCCTCTTCGGTGGGGACGCTGAGGGCGCCATCGGCGACCTTCGGAGCGCCCTCGTGCTGAACCCGGGGCTGACGTCTGCGAGGGACCGGCTGTGGCGGGTGCTCATGGAACTCAATCGAGGCCAGGAGAGCGCCCGTGTGATCCGGGACGGTCTCCTGCTCGACGGGGCCCCGGTGGTCCTGCGGGCCCACCTCGCGCAGGTCTTGTTCATGACCGGTGACCGGGACGGAGCGGCCGCGGAGGCGCGTCGACTCGCGGCCGAGGCCGGGAACAACCCGGCCCTCCTGCAGGTCGCCCGCGAGGTGCTCCGCGCCTCAGGCTTCGCCGCAGAGGCGGACCGCCTCGTTCCGCAGGGCGCTCGCTGAGGTCCAGGGGGGCGCGACCTGGCCGGGCTCGCTCCGGCTCCGTCGCGTTCCCGTTGGTGGCGCAGCGCGAAGACCGGGGGACCGCATCCGACGGGCCGCGGCCCCCGAGATCCTCGCGCGCCCCAGGCTGTCGCGGTTCCCCAGGCGGCAGCGCCTCGGGACCGACAG
>CBFHHK010000119.1:0-13857 GCA_965655435.1 Planctomycetota bacterium
CTCCTCGGTCTCGCCGGGGTAGCCGATGATCCACGAGCAACCGGTGGTGATGTTGCGCTCGTACATCGCCCGCAGGCTGGTCTCGAAGTGCCCGGTGTCGATGTTCTTCTTGATGACCGCCTGCTGCTCTGCAGAGCCGGCCTCCGCTCCGAGGCTGACCATGTGGCACTTGGACTCCTGGAGCTTGTCCAGGGACTCCTTCTTGTAGCGCGCGATGGTCTCGATCTCGTAGCAGCCCGACCACCAGAAGGGCGAGCCGTGCTCGATCAGCGTGTCTGTGAACTCATTGGACCGCTTCTCTGCCACGCCGAAGTTGGCGTCCTGGAAGCGCATCACGTTGAAGTTGAAGCGCTCCTGGAGCTCGAGCAGGTCCTCCGCGAGCTTCTTGCCCGGGATGGCCTTCCAGCGTCGGCCGGTGACCATGGGGGAGCAGCAGAAGGTGCAGGGCTCGGGGCATCCAAAGCTCGAGAAGTAGCTGAAGCCACGGACCTGGGTCCCGGCGGGCATGTCCCAGGGGTCCGGGTACTTGTGCCGCATCTTCCACGGGCCCGGATTCTGCTGGCGCTCGACGTACTCCTCGAAGTCGATCAGGTGCCACGGGGCGTCGGGGAACTTGTCGAAGCCGACCACCGGGCGGTGGTCGGTCATGATCACCTTGCCATCGCGTTCGACCATGAGTCCGGGCACGGTCTCAAGGCTCTCGCCGGAGTCGATGGCCTGGACGACATCGCGGAAGGTGAGCTCACCCTGGCCGAGGCCGACGGCGTCGGCGATCCCCTCTTTGAAGAAGAGCTCGGGGGCCACGCTCGGGAACCAGCCTCCCCAGATGATCGGCAGGTCCGGGAAACGCTCGCGGATGGCCTTGGTGACCCGCGCGCCGTGGGCGACCTGGAAGCCGAGGATGCAGGAGGTCGCAAACAGCAGGGCCCCATCGCACGCCTCCATGAGGCGCTTCATGTAGTCGTCGTGGACCATGGCGTCCACGATCACGACCTCATACCCCTCCTGAACCGGCCAGGCTGCGATCTGAAGCAGCTCGAGCGGCAGGAGGTCGGCGGCGACGCGCACGCCCTCCTCCGGATCTGCCCGGTGGGGCATGAACAGCACGATGCGTTTCTTGCGCTGGATCATGTGAGGGAAGCTGGGGAGAGAGCCCGGCGATGAATAGATCGGCTCGGAGTGGGGGTCCGGTGAGGGGCGATCTCTGCGAAACCTCATCCCGCTGCGCGGGGGTGCTCCTGCCTGCTCGCCTGCTAGGTCCGTGGTTCAGGTTACCCGAGCGTGGGAAGCGGGGGGGCTGACAGCCCCGTCGCCCCGGCCCGAGCGGCTGGCCGCGCGCGCGGTTTTTTGACCCATGTCCCGCAGGGAGACCGGCCGGGGGAGGGGGGCGGGGCCCCGCCGCGCCTGGCGGAGGGACCCGAACTGAGGGGAGTCCCTAGTAGTTCGCTTCGACCCAGGCCTTCCAGGCGCGGTCGAACTGGGCGTAGCTCATCCCCAACTCGTCGCGGAACAGGTTCCTCTGGACGTCCGGCAGCGTCGTGGCGTCGTCGATGTGCTGCTCGTTCTTGATGCCCGAGATCGTCGCCAGGTAGGTCTGGAGGAACTCGGGGTGCACCTGCACCAGGTAGTCAAAGATTGACCACGTGGCGAGGTGGTGGGGTCGCTCGAGCTCCGCGAAGGTGCGCATCTTGACCATCGAGGCGAACGAGGGCGCGTCGTTGGACTTGACGAGCTTCAGGGTCGGACCCTTCCAATCGGACTTCTTGAACATCTGGGCCGCCGAGCCCTCGGACGAGTCGAAGGTGTTGAAGCGCGGGTTGAGGTTCCGCTCGAACCAGTGGGCCGCCCCCTCACGGATCCAGATGGGCTTGTCGTACGAGTAGTGCTTGTACCCGTTCATCATCATCTGGGTGACGTTGAACACGGCGTGGCCGTGCATCCCTTCGTCGACGTTGAGCTGACCCTGACTGGCGTGCGCGATGAAGCAGAGCGCGTCACGGTCCCGGATGTTCCAGCGCTGGCTGAGCTTGGTGGTCAACCCGAGGCGGGCGGTGAGGAACCTCGTGGACGCCTTCTCAGAGGGGAGCAAGAGGACCTCGAACTTCCCCATCTGACCCATGTAGGGGCCGATGCCGAAGTAGGGCGTCCCGATGTCCCAGATCTCCTTGTTGGCCGCGAAGGTCTCGTCGGTGACGCCCAGGATCTCCTGCACGCGACCGTAGTGCTCCTCGAGGCGCTGCGCGTAGAGGTGGGCCCGCAGCCACGGGTCCAGGATCTTCGTGTCCGGCTTGACCACCGGGAGGGCGGCCTGGAGCTTCGTGAGCTCGGCCTTGACCTTCTTGCGCTCCTCCTTCGTCACCTTGACCTTGGGGAGTGCGATGCCGAGCTCGAAGTGGGGCGTCTCGATCCACCGGATGTCGATCCCCTCAAGGAGCGCGGCGACCTCCTGGGTCGTGTCCGGGGCCGCTCCGAACTCGAAGCCGCCCATGGAGACGTACCCAGCGGCCTCGATGTACTTCTGTTTGCCGCCGCGCGTGTAGGGATCGTTCGCCGGGTCGGTGAGGGGCTTGGAGCGATCGAGCGGCTTCTGGGCCCCGGCGATGGCGGCGAGGGCGATCACGCCCCCGAGGCCCGTGGCGAGGAGGCGCATCAACTTGGGTGCACGAGTCATGGTTGTCTTGAGGTCAGAGCCGCGCCTTCCAGCGCTTGGCGTGCTCGATGGCATCGAAGGAGGACATGCGCTTCAGGGGAGCCTCCCCATCGACGATCATCCTCAGCGCGTTGATGGCCGCCACCTTGACGTGGTTCTGCTCGACGTCGAGCAGGGGCACCACGGCGGCGACCTGGTCCGGGGAAGCGGAGTAGGTGAGGAGGCGCAGGAGCACGACCCTGTCGCCGGGGCTCGTGGTCTTCGAGAGCCGCGCGGACAGCTCGGCGCCGATCTGGGGGCCGGCGCCCTTGGCGTGGGCGGAGGCGCGCTCGATGGCCGGGCTCCACGACGGCCACGGCTCGGGGGCCGCGAGGTCGATCACGCGGGCCAGTCCATCCGGAGAGCCCACGGAGAGGCAGAGGACCGCCGCGAGGTCGAGGTCGAGGGGCTTGACGGGCTTTCGTGCCCGCTTGTCGGCGGCCTTGACCGTGAGCGAGGCGAGGTGCGCCTCGGAGAGGTCTCTGAGCCCAGGGTCTCCGAGCTCCGCGATGCGGCGGGCGGCGTAGCGGCGTGGGGCGTCCGCGCTCTCCTCGAGGGCCTCGGCCAGGAGCCGCGTGTATTCAGGGGTCGTGATCGAGTCGAGGGCGGCCTCCAGCCGCGCGCGGGCCTCGGCGTCCTTCTCGGACTTGAGGGACTTGAGCAGCAGCGGGGCCGCGGCCGGGCCGAACTCCTTCAGCTGCTGCGCCCCCTTGACGGCCATCTCCTCGGTGCGCGCCTTGCGGACCCTGGTGATGCTCTGCTTGACCTCGGCCTTGCTGGAGACCTCGGGCCAGGCCGTCGCTCGCTTGACCTCGTCTCCTGGCTTCGTGGCGGCGCCCGACTCCTGGCCGATGTCCGCGGTGCCTCCCGCTGTGGTGCCTGCCGCTGTGGAGCCCGCCGCTGTGGAGCCCGCCGCCGAGGGAACGGGCGCGGAGAGAGCGGAGGCCGGGGAGATTGAGGTCGCCGGTGCCGCCTCGGCAGGAAGCGGTGCCGCCTCGGCATGAAGCGGTGCCGCCTCGGCCGGAAGCAGGGCCGCCCCTGCTGGAAGCAGGCCGACGACGGCGCCGAGCGGCTGCGCGGCGAGGAGGAGCTGGAGGATCATCGGGTGCCCTTGCTGGGATAGAGATAGGCGGGGGGCACCATGGGCTCCCACTCCGGGTCCACGACCTCCACCTTGAACCCCTGGACCGCGTCTCGCACGAGATCCCGGACGCCTGCGGGAGGGAGGTAGGGCACGTCGTAGCGGACGATCGTGACCTGGGATTGGCCCCCGAACTCGCCGGGCAGGTCGGTGGTCGCGGTGAGCTTGAAGAAGGTCCAGGCGCCGGGGGTCTCCTGCAGATCGGAGACGGTCATCGGCTCCATCTGGCTCGCGATGGCCCAGGGGATGAGCCCGACCTCCTTGAAGGTCCCGCTCGCGACCTGCGGTTCGGGAGCGTCGGGGGGCAGCTCGCCGGTCTCTCGAAGGGTCGAGAGGAGGCTCTGGGCCTTCGCGAAGGCCTGCTCCCGCCCGGCGGGATCCAGGGCTGCGCCGGCGGCGAGGGGGATGGAGATGTTGCTGAGGACCTTGCGCCGGTGGTCGCGGAGGACGAACTCGGGCTCGATCCTGGCAACGGCGTCCACGAAGCGGTCCACATCCGCGGCGAACACGGGCTGGGTGTCGACGAGGAGGATCGTGCCCTCCGGGTACGACGTCGGCGCCACCGTCTCGGTGGTCGGCTCCGAGCAGCCGATCGAGCACACGACAGGCGTCAGGAGGAGGGCTATTCGAAGCATGGGGTGGCTCATCCTCCGCCCTAGTTCCCCTCAGGGGGCGTGTTTCGCCCTCCTTCTCTTCGGTCGAAGTTGGAAATGAAGGGGAGGACACGCCCGGCGAGGAAGTCGTAGGTCTTGATGACGTTCTGCTCCAGCGCCTCCAGCCCGCCGGCGGGCTCGGCGGGCCCGAAGGTCCCGTGAACCTCAATGTAGAGGGAGCGCGGGTCGGCGCTGTAGGACTCGATGCGCAGACCGAAGGCGCTGTCGTCCCCGGGCTCGGGGCTGAAGCCGAGGCGCAGGCCCACGAGCTGCGAGGATCGGCCGAGGGCCTCGAGTTCATCCCCGAAGCCGAACACGCGGTCCTTGAGGAACGCCCGCGTGTCCGTCTGGGTGCGTGGGTTCACGAGGCTCTGGAGGATCACCTGCTGGGCGGAGAGGATCGAAGCGCCCCGCAGTGGGGCGGCCCGTTCGGCGATCTCTCGCACACGGGCAGCGAAGGCCTCGTGGGTGAGGGTGCCCTTCTCCTCCCTGAATTGGATCCGGTCTGCCAAGAAGGCGACCTGCGACACTGCGCCCGGCGTGGCCATCGGGTTGGAGAGGATGGGGCCGATCGGACTCACCTGAAAGCCCGCGTAGGCGGGCTGGCCGCCCTCGAACATCTCATTATGGAGCCGCTGGATGGGCCTCGGGTCCGGTGCGATCGCGGGATGAAGAAGCTCGCAAAGGAGGGCAATTGTGCGCGTGGGATAGGCCATGGAATGCCGATCAACCTACCCGGGAGCGGCCCTCTCTGCCCGCTCGCTCCCCGCGTCCTTTCGCGCCACAGGCGCCAGCGTCCCAGGACCCTGCGACCCAGTTCTCGCTTTCTTCTCTCACGGTGAGAGTGGCTCCGTAGGATCCTCTCCCGAAAACCCACCTGACTGACCCGCGCGACCCGGCCCGCCCCTCGAATCGGGCTCCCATCACCGCGCAGGCTGCCCAACACCTCTGGACCGATGAAGAATCGCCTCCTCCTCACTCTCCCGCTCCTCGGCTTCGCCGTCTCCGCCGCTCACGCCGAGCCGCTGGCCCCCGCGCTCGTCCCCCAGGCGGATGACGCCGCTGCCGCGACCTCCGAGTTCGGCGATCCGGTCGTCGTGAACGGGGTGCGCATCTCCGACATGGCGATCAAGCGCTTCCTCGTCTACGGCCCTGGCCGCAACGGGCTGGACGCGCGCAAGCTCCAGATCCTCATGGACCACGAGCGCGAGATCCGCGTGGACGAGGTTCGCGAGGCCGTGGCCGCAGAAATGGCGGGCGCCAGCGACGAGGCGGTCGCGGCAGAGGTCGCCGAGCGCATGAAGCGCTTCAACCTCGACACGTCCTTTGTGGACCGTCGGCTCGCGGCTGAGAAGGCCAGCTTCCAGGAGCGCTTCCCCACGCTCGACCACGAGGTCGAGCTCCGGCGGGCGTACGGGTCCGGTGACTGGTACCGAGACCAGGTCCGCCAGACCATGGAGTTCGACCAACTCTTCTTCCCCGAGCACCCCGATAGCTGGCCGATGCTGTCCGTCGAGGCGATCCAGGGGGGCTCGCCCCAGGTGGACCTGATCGCGGACTACGCGCGGGAATTTGAACGCCGCCTGGCCGTCTCGGAGGAGACCGGCGAGCCGATCGTGGCCGAGCAGGAGATGATGATGTCGCTCCTGCGAGACTTCGTGATGCAGGCTCTCTGGAGCCTCGCCGAGGTGAAGACCGCGACGCAGGGGATCCCCGAGGAGCTCGCCATGGTCATCGATGGCGGTGACTGGAGCGCCGAGATCACGACCCAAGGTGTGTTCGACGAGATGCGCGTGGCCTTCAGCGCCCAGGACATCGAGGACGCCAAGCTCTGCCTCGCGCTCCTCGAGGCGGCCCGTCAGAAGCTCGAGGCCGAGGGGGTCCTCAGCAGCGACGAGGACTTCCAGACCATGGTCGCGAGCATCCGAGAGCAGATGGCGAACTCCATGTTCAACATGGACTTCCTCGCCCTTCAGGGCCACGGGTTCCCCTCGGCAGAGGCCTACGAGCAGCACCTCCGGCTGGTGGACTCCTTCAAGGCGGGCCGCACGGAGGCGCTCGAGATCGGTGACAACGGCGAGCTCGGAGCCGAGCTCCAGGCGCACCTCCCGATCGCCAACGGGATCATGGGGCTCGCGAAGGCGCGGGCGGAGATCCTGATGGTCTCGGCCTTCGACTTCCCGTCGTTCTCATGGAAGGAGAACGGCTGGGAGGATGCTTACGAGCAGGCCACCGCGCTGCGCGCCCAGATCGACGCCTACCTCGCCGAGCTCGCGAGCGAGGCCGAGGCCCGCGCCGCCGCCGCGGAGAAGGGGGTGAACTTCGCCCCTGAGAAGGAGCTGCTTCCCTTCGAGCGTTGGTGGACCGACCTGCTCCGCCAGAACAGCGACTACTGGGACCCGCCGCTGCCGGCCACCGGCAAGCAGCCGCCGGCCATCGGCCTCAAGAACTTCGGCGCCTTCAACGAGGAGCCGATGACCCGCAACGACATGAAGCGCGCCATCGGCGAGTCCGAGTACGAGCACTTCCTCGCGAACGGAGCCCTCGTTGACACGATCTTCTTCGACATGGAGCCGGGCACCGTCGCCGGTCCCTACCGCGGGCCGAAGGGCTTCTACCTCATCTACCTGAAGGGGCGCACTCGCCCGACCAACCCGCTCAACCTGCGGACCGAGCGGCACAGGCAGATGATCCAGGAGGACTGGGTCCGCAAGGCCTTCCAGGCGTACGCGCACGAGGCCCTGGCGGCGGCCGAGACGAGCGGCCTCTGAGTCTCGCTCGAGACCAACGGCCGCCCCGCGAGGCGCCCTCGGATGACCCGGGGGCGCCTCGCGCCCGTTTTGAACCGATTCCGGGTGGAAGCCCGCATGAAGCGCCCTAGCTTCGCGCCCCATGAATCGCCTCGGTGATCTCTATCGCCTCCTCAGGCCCCACGCCGGACCGCACGTCGTCGCGCTCATCGCGGTCGTGCTCCTCGGCCTGACCAGCGCCTTCCTGCAGAAGGGCACGTTCCTCCTCCTGGAGCCCACCTGGGAGGTCCTCTTCCCGGGCGAGGAAGTCCCTGCGCTCGTTGACGCGGCGGATGGAGCCGATGGAGCCGCCGAGCCCTCCGGCCCCTCAGCGTGGTTCGCCTCCTTCGACGCAGCGCTCGAGGAGAAGAAGACGGCGGCCAAGGGCTGGATCCTCGGGGACTCGGCCACCCTCGCGGCCAGCGATGACCAGCGGCTCCACGCCCTGCTCATGGTTGGCGCGATCGTGGCCATGATGGCGCTGCTCGCCGGCGCGACCCAGTACGGCATGGGCGTCATCGCTGGCAAGGTCAGCCTGCTGCTCGTGGTGTCCCTGCGCATGCAGCTGGCGCGGCACCTCATGGGGCTCTCCCTCCGCTACCACTCGGGTCGTCGCTTCGGGGACCTCCTCTCGCGCATCAGCAGCGACGTGGCGCGGACCACCCAGGTCGTGCAGCTGATCCTCAAGGACCTGATCCAGGAGCCGCTGCTGTTCGTGGTCTCCCTCGGCCTCGCCTTCCTGATCGCCCCGCTGCCCACGCTCTTCGTCGTCCTCGGGCTGCCCATCTTCGTGATCCCCATCGTGATCCTGATGAAGAAGGTGCGCAAGGGCAGCCACCGCAGCGCGACCGAGCTGGGCTCCACCTTCCAGGTGCTGACCCAGATGTTCCAGGGGATCCGCACGGTCAAGGCCTATCGGGCGGAGGAGCGCGAGCTGGAGCGCTTCGAGGAGACCAACGTGGGCTTCGTGCGGGCGACCATGCGCATGGTTCGCGCCTCCGCCCTCTCGCGGGCCTGGACGATCTTCTTCACCAACTTCGGCGTGGCGGCGCTGGTGGTGGTCGTGGGCGTCGTTGTGATCAATGGCTACGCGGTGAACAACGGCGGTGAGATGCTGACGTTCTTCCTGATGATCAGCCAGGCCTCGTCGCACCTGAAGCGGACGACTCGGGTCGTCGCCCAGGTCGCGGAGGCCCAGGGGGCCGCGCAGCGCCTGCTGGACCTCCTGGACGAGCGGCCGGACCTCGTGGAGGCCCCGGGGGCGGAGCCGGTCACGACCATCGGCGCGGGCATCGTCTTCGAGGATGTGGGCTTCCGGTATCCCGTGGACGAGGACAGCGAGGACGGCGTGGCCGCGGGCGACGGCGAGGGCGACTTTGCGATCGAGGGCCTGAACCTGGAGATACGTGCCGGCGAGACCGTGGCCGTGGTGGGGGCGAGCGGCTCCGGCAAGAGCACGGTGCTCGACCTGGTGGCGCGCTTCGTGGACCCACAGTCGGGTCGGGTGCTCGCGGGGGGCCACGACCTCCGCGAGGTCTCCCTCGACTCTTGGACCGCGCGGTACGCCGTGGTCACCCAGGCGCCCTTCCTGTTCCACGCCTCCATCGCGGAGAACATCCGCTACGGACGCCCCATGGCGACTGACGCCGAGGTGGAGCAGGCGGCCAAGGCCGCGCACCTGCACGACTTCATCCTGTCGCTCCCTGACGGGTATGAGACGGACGTCCAGGACGCTGGCGCGCGCCTCTCTGGCGGGCAGCAGCAGCGCATCACGATCGCGCGAGCGGTCCTCTGCGACCCCGAATTGCTGCTGCTCGACGAGGCCACCAGCGCCCTCGACACCGAGAGCGAGCGCGTGGTTCAGGAGGCGCTGGAGGAGATGATGAAGGGGCGCACGTCCATCGTCATCGCGCACCGGCTCTCGACGGTTCGCAACGCGGACCGGATCCTGGTCATGGAGGCGGGTCGCCTCATCGAGAGCGGGACCCACGACGAGCTGGTCGCCGCGGGCGGCGCGTACGCGCGCCTCTCCAGCGCTCAGTCCCTCTGAGGCGCGCCGTGCCCCGCGGGGTCGGACGCTGGGCCCGGTGAGAGATGCAGCGCTGCGCTGGCCTAGAGAGGCAGCGGAGGGGACCAGCGAAGAGGATCAGCGAAGAGGATCAGCGACGGGTGCGGAGGGAGGTCGCCTGGCTCAAATCAGCGCCGGTTCTTGGCACCACAGTCACCGGTCGTTGGCAGCACAGTCGGCGGTTATTGGCAGCACAGTCGCCGGTTGTTAGCAGCACAGTCGCCTGGTGCTGGCGGAGGGGGGCACTGCTGCTGGCGGGAGGGGCGACCGTTGCAGGCGAGAGGGTTCGGCAGGGACTCCGAGCCTGTCGAACTGGCGGCCGCCACGGCCAGGACGTGGTGGGGCGATCAAGGGCGGCGCTCGCCTGGGCAGCGGTTGGCCCTCCGGGCGATCAGGCTGAATCGGCGGGCCAGCGTTGCCGGGCCGGAGCGGCCGGTACAGAGCGGCCGGTACAGGGCGGCCGCTGCGAGGGCTTGACGCCCCCGGCCGCCGGCGTCGTCGCTCAGCGCACGCGGCGCAACTCGATCTCGCCGAGGGAGGGCGGCTTCTCGAAGGGGCCCCCCACGAAGTCGATGCGCAGGGTGCCCATCGGCACCGGCTTCTCGAGGTCGATCGTGGTCTTCACCCGGCGGTCAGGGTCCATCTTCCCGCTGATGGCGTCCCGGTCCTTGCCGTTGATCGTGATCTTGAACTCGCCGAAGCGGGGGCTGCCTGGGTTCCCATGGCTGAGCACGATTCGATTGGTCTTGAGCTTCTTCCGGGTGCTGATCTCGACCCACGGAGCGGCGTCCGTGGGGGCGGGGCTCCAGCCCACGCCGGTCATCCGATCGATCACACCCGCGGCCTTGCCCTGGGCGCCGGTCCCCTCGGAGGACGCGGTCGCCTGGACCTTGACCATCCGGAGCAGGTTCAGGTCCATGTCCGTTGCGTACTCATTCCACTCGGGGCGGTCCTTCATGCCCACCCGGATGCGTAGCGGTTTGGACTTCAGAGGGTCGGACTTGCCCGCGACAAAGACGTGGGCGGTGACGTCGCACATGCGCGGCCCGTCGAGGTCGCACTGGATGGCGTAGCGCTGCCGGGCCACGGCGCCCTCCTTGTCCGGGACGATCGAGGCGATGAGGACCTTCTCGACCTCTCCCTCGAAGGGGGGCCGCCAGTACTCGACACGCTCAACCTCTACCGGGCCATCGCCGTCCTCACCCGACGCGTACTTGAAGGAGGCGTCCTCCCCGAAGGAAGAGATCCAGATCGTGGTCTGGGTGCGCCCGCTGGCTCGCAGGGAGACGTCGGACTTGGGGTCATCGGCGCCGAAGGCCCAGCGGTTGCCCTTGACCGCCTTCGTCTTGCCAGAGATCGGCCCGAAGGACCCCGTGGCGCGGGAGAGGAAGAGCAGCGAGAAGGCCGTCTCCGCCTCGTTTCCCCAGCGGCCCTGCTCCGACTGCTTGGCGACGAGGCTCTCGGCGCCGAGCTGGTACCAGGGCTTACCGCCGATGAGTCCGTCCTTCAGGAGCGAGCCGACACGCTCGATGCCATAGAGGTAGTAGTAGTACCGGCCCATGGACCCCGATTCCGAGGTGGGGACCGGGTTGCGTTCGGTGTCAAAGTGCACGTCAATCCAGTGCTTTCCCTCCGCCAGCGCCCGCTCGTAGGGGCCCTTCCGGCCCCTCATCTGCTCGATGCAGATCGAGAGCACCGCGACGCCCGCGGCCGTCATGCTGCCAGTCGCGTGCTCCGCGTTGGTCGTGTAGCGAAAGCCGCGGGCGCGCAGGCCGCTCTCGACGCCCTTCACCGGCTCGGCGTAGTCGAGCACGGCGTCGGCGAGGCGCTTCCAGACCTTGGAGGGGATGGAGACCCCGGCGGCTGCCGCCGACCGCAGGGCCATGGCGGCGTACTGGGTGTTCGAGAGGTCGGGGTGACTGGTCGGGTAGGCCCATCCCTCGTTGACCTGGGTATCGAGTAGCTCCTCCACCAGCTGCTCCATCCACTCCTCGTCTTGTTTGAGCCCGCGGGTGGCGACCGCGAGCAGGACGCAGGACCGGCTGTAGGTCTTCTTTGGCGGGTGGCGCTCCATGAACGCGAAGCCGCGTTGTAGCGCGGGGTGCTCCTGAGGGAGGCCCGACTTCATGAGCGAGTACAGCGCGAGGCCGGTCATCCCCGGGCCGTAGTTGTCCAGGTTCTGGAGCCACGAGCCGTCGATGGATTGGAGCGTGAGCAGGTGCTCGATGCCCAGGTCGAGGGACTTGTTGATGTCGCTCTGGAGCTTGACGGGGACCGCTCTCATGCCAGGTGCCGGGCCGACCTGTTTGATCTGGCAGGTGCCTGGAGGGGCCAGAGCGACGAGCAGGGCGACGCAGCAGAGGCCGCGCCGCAGCGCCGGTCCGACGGTCATCGACGGGCGGGTCATCGCTCGGGAGCAGGTCTGCGGAGGAGGGTCGTTGGGCATGGAGGGTGGGGCCGGGCGCGGCGCCCCGTCGACGATACCGGTCTCCGCCGGATTGGCTACAGGGCGCAGGCCTGTGTTTCCCCTCGTCTCAGGTCGCTGCGAGCAGGCAGACCGCCTGGACGGCGACGCCCGCGCCGCCCGCGAGGGCGCCCATGCCCTCCAGGGTCTTGCCCTTCACGTTGACCGCGCCGACGTCCACTCCACAAAGCTCCGCAATCCGGGCACGCATGGCGGCTCGATGGGGCTTGATCCGCGGGCCCTCGGTGGCGATCACCACGTCGAGGTTCACCAGGGTCCAGCCGCCGGCGTGAACGAGGCGGACGGCCTCGCTGAACAGCGCCGCGCTGTCCGCGCCTTTCCAGCGCGGGTCGTCGTCGGGGAAGAGCGTGCCGATGTCATCGAGGCCAGCGGCGCCGGTGACGGCGTCGGTCAGCGCGTGGAGGACGGCGTCCCCATCGGAGTGTCCAGCGGGTCCGGTGGGGTGCGGGAGGGTGATCCCGCCCAGGACGCAGGGGCGTCCCTCCTCGAGCCGGTGCAGGTCGAAGCCCAGGCCGACGCGCATGCTCACGACTCCGCCTCTCCGGCGTGGTCGATGAGCGTGGCCAGAGCCGCCCCGAGCAAAAGGTCGTCGGGCGTGGTCATCTTGAGGTTGTTGCGGGACCCCTCGACGACCCGCGAGGGGCCGTGATAGTGCTCGTGCAGCGCCGCATCGTCGGTGGGGCGGAAGCCATCCCGGTCCGCGCGTGCGAGCACGTCGTGGAAGCGCGCGGCGCGCATCCCCTGCGGCGTCTGGGCGGCCCAGTACTGGTCGCGGTCCATCGATTCCTCGGACAGGAAGCCGTTGGGCACGAACTTGAGCGTGTCGCTGACCCGGGTGGCGAGCAGCGCGCTGCCGTGTTCGTAGGCGGCTCTCGCCACCGACTCCACGTGATCGGGCTCGACGAAGCATCGGGCGGCGTCATGGACGAGGATCACGTCCACGTCGTCTGACGCAGCCTCGACACCGGCGTGGACCGAGTCGGTTCGCTCCGCGCCGCCCTCGACCAAGGCGCGCACTGACCCGCGGTGCGCCGCGAGGGCGGACTCCACCGCGCCGCGATCTTCCTCCCTGATGACCACCACGAGCTCGGCGACGGAGGGAGCCGCGAGCAGCGCCGCGGCGGACCGCTCGAGGATGGTCCGGCCGCCGAAGGTGCGGAGGGCCTTCGAGGTCTCGCCGCCCATGCGTGTGGAGGCGCCGGCGGCGAGGAGGACGGCGGCGGTCCGGAGTGCCGGGCCTTCTTGTGGTTCTCTGAGCTCCATGGGAATCGCCGCGCGGCCCGTGCGAGGGCTCTTTTCTCGACGCGGCGCCGATAACGTAGGCTCAAGGCCTCACCGCCGCACGGTCCCAACGCCCATGTCCACCGCAGAACTTCCCCAGATCCCCGCGGATCTCGCCTGGCCGGTGATCCTCGGGATCGATCCCGGGACGAGGCTGATGGGCTACGGCGCGATCATTCATCACGCGGATGGCCCGAGAATGCTGGCCGCAGGGGCCATTCGTGGGGGGCCGTCGAAGGACGTCCCGACCCGGCTCGGCGAGATCCGACGGGAGCTGGACGTGCTGTTGAGCCGACTTCGTCCCAGCGTCGTGGTGGTCGAGCACGCCTTCACCGCCATCAACATGCAGTCGGCGCTGCGCGTTGGCGAGGGTCGTGGGGTGGCGCTCTCCGCCGCGGTGGTCCACGGCGCGGAGGTCGTTCAGTACCAGGCGTCCGAGGCGAAGAAGTCGGTGGTCGGGGACGGTCAGGCCAAGAAGGAGCGCGTGGCGGCGATGGTGGCCACGGAGCTCGGGCTGGAGGTCGCGCCGGAACCCATCGACGCCACCGACGCGCTGGCGCTGGCGTTGACCTACGTCCACCGGCAGCGGTTCGCGAATCGGCTCGGCTGAGGGAGCAGACGCCCCTCTAGGGGGCCGAGCGTTCGGGGGTGCTCTTCCGCCCTGGCGACTCCGCCGCTCTGGCTCTTCCGTCGCTCTGGCTCTTCCGTCGCTCTGGCTCTTCCGTCGCTCTGGCTCTTCCGTCGCTCTGGC
>CBFHHK010000120.1:0-13857 GCA_965655435.1 Planctomycetota bacterium
CAGATCACAGGTGAACGCCACGCCCGTTCAGCCCGCCGGGCCCTCTCGGGGGGGGGCGATCCAGGGCCGGAGCGCGGCGATCCATGGAGGCAACGTCCCTCGCCCGTCGCGCCCGAGACGTCCCGCGCTCCCCGCGGCTCTCGTTCGGGTGCAGCGCGCATCGTCTCTCGGCTGCTGGTGCGGCGACGCCTGGCCCGAGGCGCTGCCCCAGGCTTGCGGCCATGGAGACCCAGGCCCGAGGGAGACCCAGGCCCGAGGGAGACCCAGGCCCGAGAGAGACCCAGACCCGAGGGAGACCCAGTGGCGCTCAGAGCCCGTCGCCGCCAGGGGCTCGGTAGACCACCATGGCCCGCTTCCCCATCTCGTCGGGGAGCTCGTGCTCCAGCACGGTGTCGAGCTTGAACCCGAGCCGCTCGGCCTCGCGCTCAGCGGCGCGCACCTCGCGGCCCCAGGAGTTGCCCTTGAGCATCACCACGTCCTTCACGGAGTGGCGGACCTTGCGGAGGACCCGGACGTTCTCACGCACGGAGGAGACCGCGCGGATCAGCACAAGGTCCACGCGATTGGTGGCCAGGTAGTCCTCGGCCCGGGCGTGCACGACGCGGACGTTCTTGAGCCCGAGGGTCTTCACGGCCTCTTCAAGGAAGCGCGCCTTCTTGCCGATGGACTCGCAGAGGATCATCGAGCAGTCCGGCTCGGCGATGGCGACCGGGATCCCTGGGAAGCCCCCACCGGAGCCAAGGTCCAGCACCGTTCGGGCCACCAGCGGGATCATCCGGGTGACTCGCCACGAGTCGAGGTAGTGCTTCACGGCGATCTCTGTGGGATCGAGGATGGCCGTGACGTTCATGGTCCGGTTGGTCTCGAGGAGCAACCGGGCGTGACGGGTCATCAGGTCGAGCATGCGCTCGGTGATGTCCTCTTGGCCCGCGAAGGCCTTGTCGAGAGCCTTCCGCATCTTCGCTGCGGAGGGGATCGGAGTGTCGGGGTGCTCGACCTCCTCATCCTCGTCCGAGCCCTTGCGCTTCTTGGAGCGCGCCTTGGGCTTGGCCTCGCCCCCGCCCTCGGGCTCGTCGGACGCGTTGGGAGTGTCCTCCGACCCCTCCTCTCCCCCGTCGTCGGCCTCCTCGTCGTCCTCGTCCCCGAGGTCATCCTCGAGGTCGTCGTCCTCGAGATCGAGGGGGGCCCCGGGGAGGTCATCGGGGATCAGGGACTCGTCGAGGGGCGCGAAGTCACCCTCGTCGTCTCCGGGGTTCCCGGGAAGGCCGGGCTCGGGAAGGCTGTGGTGCATCGATCCGGGAAGGTGCGGGAGGAGCGCCGAGGGGGCGCCTCGCTCGACGCCACCGGCGGCCGGGCGACCACCTGGAGCAGTCGGTCGTGCGCTGGCACAGGGGGCCGGGAGGGGATGGCAGGGCAGCAGGGATTCGAACCCCGAACCTACTGATTTGGAATCAGTCGCTCTACCGATTGGAGCTACTGCCCTCCGCGCGGCTGAACCTTAGCCCCGAGATCTGTCGCGGGCAACCGCGACTCGCGGCAACTGCCCCACCGGGCTGGTTCGGCCCCCCGCGGCTCCGCAGCTTTGACGCCCCTTTTCCGGAGTTGCTGCACGCCGACTCGATCCTGACTAAGATCTCTCGCCAATGAGCCCCCGTCACTCCAAGGAAGGCCCCGCCCATCGAGATGGAGGGGACGATCGCGCCCCCCGCGACGATCGCGGCCGGCCCCGGCCGCGCCGCAAGAAGAGCGGCGGGAAGGGCGCCGTGCGCGTCCCGGCCAGCAACATCGACCCGGCCCTCCTCCATCGGGACGCCAAGCGAGCCGTCCAGCGGCTCCAGGCCCACGGCCACGAGGCCTACTTCGTGGGCGGCTGCGTCCGCGACCTGCTGATCGGGCGGGCGCCCAAGGACTTCGACGTGGCGACGAGCGCGCGCCCCTCCGAGATCCGCCGCCTCTTCCGGAATTGCAGGATCATCGGCCGCCGCTTCAAGCTGGCCCACATCTTCTACGGGGACCACATCATCGAGACGGCCACGTTCCGGGCCGCACCTGGGGACCAACCCACCGATGAGGATGACCTCCTGATCGTCGACGACAACGAGTACGGGACCGCCCAGTCCGACGCCAAGAGGCGTGACTTCACGGTCAACGCGCTGTTCCTGGACCCCAGCAGCCACGAGATCCTCGATCACGTGGGCGGGCTCGCGGACCTCGACCGGCGGTCCCTGAGGACCATCGGTGATCCCGGGGTTCGACTCGCCGAGGATCCGGTTCGGATCTTGCGGGCCGTCAAGTTCGCGACGCGTCTGGACCTCGAGATCGACGACCCGACCTGGGACGCCATGTGCGACGTGGCGCCAGACCTGGACAAGGCCGCGGCGCCCCGTGTCCTCGAGGAGATCTTCCGGCTGGCGCGGTCTGGGGTCGCGACGGCGGCCTTCCAGATGCTGCGGGACGTGGGCGCTTTGGACGTGCTCGTCCCCATCCTGGAGGAGTACCTCGGCCCGGACGACGACATTCCCGAGCGCGCCGAGCCGTTCTGGGACCTCCTCGCGGCGCTGGACGCTCACGTGCAAAGCGGGGACCACGAGCCCCCCTCCTCCGGGCTCATCGTGGCGTTGCTCTTCCTGCTTCCGTACGAGCTCAAGCTCGAGGGACGCACCAAGGACGACCAGCCGCTCGAGCAACGCGCCCGACTCGACGCGGCCTGGGAGCTGCTCGACGACATCGCCGAGCGGACCCGGCTGCCGAAGAAAGACTTCACGCGCGCTCGCAAGGCCTTGGTGGCCCAGCAGAACTTCGTCTCGCCCCCGGAGCGCTTCTCCGAGGTCCTCTTCGCTCGGTCGGAGGAGTTCATGGACGCCTTCCTGCTGTTCCAGCTCCGCTCACAGGCCCGCGGTGTGGGTCTGGACATCGTGGAGGCATGGCGTGACCGCGCCAAGCGCGCGCGCACGGCAGGCTCGGACCAGCTCGACGAGGAGCGGAAGAAGTCACGGAAGCGGCGTCGGCGGCGCCGGAAGCGCGGCGGTCGACAGGATCGCTAGGTTGGCCCGCGAGGTTAGCCCGCGAGGTTAGCCCGCGAGGCTAGCCCGCGAGGTTGGCTCTGCGAGGTTGGCTCTGCGAGGTTGGCTCTGCGAGGTTGGCTCTGCGGGCTGGGTGATCGGGCTGGCGCGAAGCGAGTGGGGCCCTGCCGTCAGGCGATCTCTTCTGAGGCCCCCCCTCCCCCAGAGTCCAGAAACCCTCAGAAGGGGCGGACAGACAGGGGTCGTCCGTCCGTTTCGCTGCGAGGGTTTACCCTTGGTTTGCCCGCGGGGGTGCGTGAGCAGCGCCGAGTCGAGACAGGAGCGCCTTTTTTTCGTGCTCACACGACTTCCCCCCCCGCCCCGGGGGGTAGGGTTCCCTCGTGCGGTGAGGCGCACCCAGGCGCGGAGCCGCTGACTCCCCCCGACCCCTCGACACTGTGCGGTGGTAACGAGACGGTCTGTCAGCAACCCTTGCCTGGACGTTGCGCCTCCAAGGCGACGCAAGTCGCTGCGATCGAGACATCCCCCTCTTGTTCTCGGTCGCACCCTCCCGTGGGGCGGGTCTTCGGACCCGCCCCCATTTTTTTTGCCCGCATCGACGGGTCGGCCCGCGGCTCCTACCGCGGGTTGAACGGGAGGCTTTCCTTCGGGTTCTAGACCCTCCGCCCTCCGCCGGGGATGATGTCCCCATGGTCTCGTATTCCAAGACGCGCCGCGCAGTCGGCGCTCACTTGCTCGCCCTCCTCCCGGCGGCCGCTGCCGCCGCCTCCATGTCAGGCACTGCGGTGTCAGGCACTGCGGTGTCAGGCACTGCGGTGTCAGGCACTGCGGCGTCGGGCACTGCGGCGTCGGGCACTGCGGCGTCAAGTACCGTGGCAGCGGACACTCCTCCGACGGACGCAGAGCTCTTCTCGGCCTGGCAGGGACTCGCTCCGGCGGAGCAGAAGGACACCGTCGACTGGTTCGTCGCGGAGTGCGACCGCGCGAAGGACTTTCGCTCGACCCTGGAGCGCTTCGTCCTCGAGCAACATCGAGCGAACCGGTTCGATTGGCCCGCGGCGCCGGAGCTGCCGCCGCTCTACGACACGGCCGAGCACGCCCCGGCGCAGCTGATCCCGCGGAGATTCGTCGACACCTCGAAGAAGAGGTTCGGCGCGACAGTGGAGAAGCTCGTCGGCGGTCGCCGCCAGAGGGACCTGCGCTCCGCCTATGGGTACGACTGGGGCGCGGGGACCGTCACCCTCCGGGCGCGCTGGGATGACCCCGAGCGCATCGCCTTCAACGCCTGCCGCGGATTGAGCCCCTACACGGACCTCGTGGAGGCCCTCGTGGAGCAGCAGCTCGACGCAGGAGAGGTGCGGGCCGAGGCGAAGGCATTCGCTCACGCCTACAGCGACCGGAACGGCAACGCCTATCGGGAGGTCACGCTCTACGAGGCCTGGTCCTCAGGCACGGAGATTGAGATGCCGGACGTGGAGTGCCTCGGGATGCTCCACGACCTGGAGGACGACTGGAAGTCCTTCGTGGCGCCTGTGCCTGGTCGGAAGCAGCGTCCGCTCTACGACCGCCTCGGGGTTCACTATGGCAAGCTCCGCAAGTACCGCGCGCTCCGGACCGCCCTCGCTCGGACCTACCTGTCCGCCGATCCCGTGCTCCCCGGCGGGTACGGACCCAGCAAGCTCCGCCTGAATGGCTTCTGGGAGCTGCAGAGTTCGGACTCGACTCGGATGGCGGAGGACCTCCCGTCCGTGAAGGGCTGGGGGAAGTGGTTCGAAGAACGCGCCGCCCAGGCGGACGATGATCCCGAGGTCGTCGCCCGCTCCAGGGCCCGCATGAAGAGCCTCGCGGACTCCAAAGACTGGGCCCGGAGGACCTTCCAGGGGATCCTCAAGGAGTACGGAGCGTTTGACCCGAAGCCCCCCTCGATCCCCTCCGACGCCACCACGCCGCCCCCTGGCGGGGGTGACGGGCTCCGCTAGGTCCTCCCGGCTTGATCCCGCCGGCTTGATCCCATTGGGGTCGCCCCGGCGGCGGCTTCATCGGGCGGGGCGCTCGCCCCTCGAACGTGGAGGCCGGGCCCCGGGTCCATGACCGGGTCCCGGGCAAGCGTCCGACCTTCCCCGTGACCGCCAAGGGCGGCGGCCGGACTCCTCACTGCGATCCTGCGGCCGCGAGCGCCTCTCCCGCCAGCTGGGCCGTGGCGAAGGCTGCCTGGAAGGAGAGCCCGCCGATGGGCCCGTTCAGGTCCAGGAGCTCCCCCACCACGAAGAGGCCTGGGCAGCGGTTCACCGCCATGCTCCGCGGGTTGACCTCGCGCAGGTCGAGCCCGCCCGCGGTCACCTCGGCGTGGTCCCAGCCCACGGTGCCCTGGACGGGGACGGGGAGGCCCTTCATGGCCTCGACGAGCGCGTGGCGCCCCCGGCGGTCGAGGCCGTTGACGGCGATGTCCCCAGGCAGTTGGGCCGCCTCGGCCACCGCATCGAACAGCCTCCTTGGCATGGGGCCGGTCTCCAGGGAGCCCAGCGCGCGCTGGAGGCGCGGGGCCCCTGGGAGCCCTGCGGAGCTCACCAGCGCCGACCTCAGGGCCTCTCGCTCCATCGCAGGGAAGAAGTCCACCCGCAGTCGGAGGCCTGCGCTCCCTCCCGCGCCGCGCGCGACGTGGTGGGAGAGATCCATGGGGGCCGGACCCGAGAGCCCGCGGTGGGTGAACATGATCGGGCGCCGTCGGCGCTCCAGCACCCGCCCCCCGGCGTCCTCGAGGCGGGCCTCGCCCCCTTGCCATGCGATCCCCGTCAGCTCGTGCACCCACGTCGCGCCAGAGGTCAGGGGGACCAGGGCCGGGACGGGCTCGACCACGCCCAACTCGAGGTCTCTCAGCCAGGCGTAGCCATCGCCCGTGGTCCCGGTCTTCGGGTAGCTCTTGCCCCCCACGGCGAGGACGAGGGCGCGGGCCCGCCAGGCCCCGCCCCCCGCGGTTCGGACCTGCCAGGCGTCCCCGTCCCGCTGGACGGCCACCGCGCCATCGTCGAGCACGATCCGCGCGCCCGCGCCGCGAGCCGCAGCCTCGAGGGCATCGCGCACGTCCTTGGCGTTGCCGGATGACGGGAAGACCTTCTCGAGCGGAGCCTCCTCCGTGGGAACACCCCACTCTTCAAAGCGCGCCCGGACCTCCGCGGGCGGGAGGTTGCGGAAGCCCGATCGAACGAAGCGCTCGCCTTTCGGGCCGAAGAGTCGGCCGGCCTCCGTTGGCCCGAGCGTGGTGGTGATGTTGCATCGGGTGCCCCCGCTGGCGAGGACTTTGGTACCCGTCCGGGAGACCTTCTCCAGCACGACCACATCTCGGCCGCCACGGGCGGCGACCTCGGCGCACCAGAGCCCCGCCGCGCCGGCCCCGAGGATCAGGACGTCTTGCATCTCCATTTCAGCCCCCATTGAGCGCCTTCTCCCATGCCTCGATCTCTTCGAGGGTCCGCGGCCCCTTGGGGGGCGTGTCGTCGTCCAGCTCCTCGAGGTAGCCCTCCGGGAGCTTGACCGTCTGCACCTTGGATCCCTTGGCCCGCATCGCGCGGAGGGCGGTCACCGGGAAGGGCTCCGTGGGGTCGAGGTCCGCCACCGTGGACCGGATATCGTCGAGGGATTCGATGCGCATGAGTCGCCCGCGCACGGAGGCCGACCCGCGGAAGCCCTTGGTGTACCAGGCGGTCCACTTACGCATCTGCCTCACCCCCACCGTCTCGCCGAACAGGTCCACCAGGCGCTGGCCGTGTCCCATCATGATCTCGACGATCTGGCCGAAGTTCGGCGGTACGTCCGGCTCACGACCGTTGAAGACCTCCGCGAGCTCGCCAAAGAGCCAGGGGCGGCCGAGGCATCCCCTGCCGACGATCACGCCTGCGCAGCCGGTGCTGCGCATCATGCGCAGGGCGTCGAAGGACTCCCAGATGTCCCCGTTGCCAAGGACGGGGACGTCGAGGACCTCCACCAGGCGCCCGATAGCGTCCCAGTCGGCCTCGCCCGAGTAAAGCTGCGCCGCCGTCCTCGCGTGGAGCCCCACCGCCGACGCGCCCTCCGCGGCGGCGGCGCGGCCCGCCTCCTCGAAGGTGAGGAGCTGATCGTGGATCCCCTTGCGCATCTTCACGGTCACCGGCACATCGCCGGCGTTCTGGACCATGGCGCGCACGAGCCGCGCGAGCAGCCTCGGCTTGCAGGGGATCGCGCTGCCCCCGCCCGCGCGGGTGACCTTGGGCACCGGGCAGCCCATGTTGATGTCCAGGTGGTCCACCCCCTCGTCCACCAGGCTGCGGACCATCTCCCCGAGGTCCACGGGGTCAGCGCCATACACCTGAACCGAGCGCGGCTTCTCGTCCGGAGAGGAGGAGGCGAGGAGGGCCGTCAACCGGTTCCCCATGAGGTAGCCGCGGGCCGTGATCATCTCGGACACGTACAGCCCGGCCCCGTACTCGCGGCACAGGGAGCGGAAGGCGAGGTTGGTGACCCCCGCCATGGGCGCGAGGATCACCGGCGGCCAGACGCTCAGCTGACCGCGCTCGCTCACCTGTCCGGCACCCAGGCGCAGGGGCTCGAATTCGCCGGGTGCCGCGACGGGCACCTCGAGATTGAGGGCGGAGGCCACCCTCACTCCTTGACGCGGCGAAGCGTGCCGGCCGGTCATTTCCCTCCACCTCCAGCCGGCGGGTCCGCCGCGGGGGGCTCGACCGTGTCCGCTCCCCGGGCTGGCGTCTGCTCCGGGGTGCTTGCAGACGCCGCCTGGGGGAACGCGTCGTTGGCCCAGGACGCGGGGTCGCCCTTGTAGACACGCTCAGGCCTCACGGAGAGCGCCGAGACCTCCACGACCCCCGGCCCCTCGACCGGCTTGGCCACGAGCGTCGCCTGGGTGTTTGCCTTGGCGGCGAAGAGCACCTTGCCCCCCGCGTCGAGGCCGAAGGTGTCCACGGAGCGCTGGCCCGCGAGGTTCATCCTGCTCAGGACGGGGTCCACGGTGAGCGTCAGCCGGTCGACCAGGGGCTCCATGACGAGCTCTTCGAATTCGAGGACGAAGCTGGGGCCATCGGGGAAGTGCTGCGCTGCGATGAGGGCCAGGAGGGCCATGCTCCCGCGGACGGCCGCGAGGGGCTCCTCCGCCTTGCTGCTGCTGAGCCGCTGGCCGAAGCTGGCGATCTCAAGGGAGAGTCGCTTGGTGGTCCCGATCGGTCGGCCCGCAGCGAAGAAGGCGCTCTGGCCCTCCTTGAGTCGAGGCGCGCCGTCCTCGTCCAGCACATCCATGGTGAAGTCGAAGAACTCGACGAGCCCCTCGTGGATGACCTGAACCATGACGATCTCACGGGTCGGGATGCCCGGCGCGGAGGGGATGCGGATCCTGGCCCCGTAGGCGAACCGCTCGCGCGCCATCTTGGTCACGGCGTACCGCTCGACGGAGTATCGGGCTCCGTAGAGCGTGACCTCCAGCTGTCCCGCCGCCACCACTTCACCCGGCGGCATCGGGGGCGGGTCCAGCTGGACGGGGCGCTCGCGCTCGGCCCTCGCCGCGTCCCGGGCCGCGACAAGCTCCGTGACGGCCTCCTCAAGCTCGAAGCCCTCCCGGACCTGTCCACGCAGCACCATGACCTCGGGGGTCCGCAGGGCGCTGATGGAGCGACAAGGGTCGCTGGAGAGGGCGAGCAGATTGGCGGCGTGGCCGGGCGCGATGCGGCCCGAGGGGACCGCGCCCCCGAGGGCCTCGGCAGCGCCCCGGGTGGCGAGGGCGAGCACCTCAGCGGCCGGGATGCCTGCGGCGACCCACTCCTCGAGCTCGTCGATCAGTCCACCGCCCGGCGCGATGCCGGCGCTGGGAGCTCCGGAGGCGGGGACCAACTGGACCCCCGCCGCGTGGAGCTTCCGCACGACGCTTCGTTCCGCCTCGACCGTGGCCAGCACGGCGGGCCAGTCCTGCCCCTTGAGCATGCGGAACACCTCGAGATCGCTTTGCCAAACCGCCACGTCGGCGGGTCCCAGGGCATCCAGGACAGCGGGGTCCTTCGGCCCGCTCGATCGCACGATGCGTCCGGTCCCCATGAGCGTCGGAGCAACCTTCCAACCACCGGCCGCGAGGTCACTGACCGCCGCGTCCAAGGCCGCGAGTTGTTCCTCGCTCAGGGAGCTGAAGCGAGCGCCCTGGGGCAGGAGGGAGTCCAGGCCAAGGAGGCAGGACTGACCCGCCGCTCGCGCAGCGCGAACGCCGATCCCCGCGGGGAGGCGCCCCCAGGTCTCGATGCCGTTCTCAAGCCCGGTCTGGCACACCACGCGGAGCTGCCCCTCGTCCACCGTGCCGTCGTGACTGAAGTAGTCAAAGGACCCGTTGACGGCCTTGAGCCGCTCCATGATCTCTGCCAGCTGCTCCGCTGCCTGCTCGGGCGCCCCGAGCCTGAAGCCGTTGGGGCGCTTGCCCGTCGCGCCCATGAAGGTCGGCGAGCTGACGAGCAGCTGTGGGGCGATGCGGGGATTGCTCAGGCTGACCAGCTTCTCCATCTGGCCGTCGCCCGCGGACAGGTGCCCGTCTCGAACGGTCGTGATGCCGGCCGCGAGCCACAGGGCGTCGTGCTCCCGGTCGTAGCTACAGAACGCATCGGTCAGGCCCGGCACGAGGTGCAGCCCGCTGAGCTCGATCCGTTCCGCATCGGCGGGCACCTCGACGTCCGGCCCCACGGCGACGATCAGCCCGTCCTCGATCAACACGATCGCCGGGCTCGCGGCGGCGACCCCGCCCGGGGCGGGCCCAGGCTCCATGGTGTGGACGGTGGCGCCGATGAGGGCGATGGTCTCGAGAAGCAGGAGATGCATGGTGATATCGGTGGTCGGAAGGGTCCCGTCAGGGCCCCCGGGGCTTGGCGCTGGGAGTAGGATCCGCGGATGCCCCCTTACGAACAAGTCCACCTGGCGGTGGAGCGAATCCCTCCGGGTCCCTGGGTCTACGCTCGGCTCACGGACGACTACGGCCATGACGGCCCCGTCGCCAGGGACGGGTCCATCGTGGAGGTCATCGATCGCGCCGGTCGATTCTGCGGCCACGCGCTCTACAACTCCACCTCTGACATCCGTCTCCGGATGCTGAGCCGGGGTCGCAGGAGCGACCTGGATCGCCCACGGCAGCACATCCAGCGGCTCATCGCCGCCGCGCTGCGCCTGCGTCGTCGGGTCTTGGGCCTCGAGAACGTCACGGACGCCTATCGGATCGTGCACGCCGAGGGCGACGACCTCTCCGGGCTCATCGTCGACAAGCTCGGGGACGCGCTGGTCTGTCAATATCACAGCCTGGGCTTCTGGGAGCTCCGAGAGATGGTCGGCTCCATCCTCCAGGAGCTGCTCCCGGGGCACGCGGTGCTCCACCGCTTCGCCCGGACCGCCCGGGGCCCGGAGGGCTTTCCCGAGTCTGACCCCGGCCGGGACGGCGACGAGGTCGAGCCCCGGTACATCCACGAGTTCGGGGTTCGGTTCCTGGTTCATCCTGGGGCCAGCCACAAGACGGGCTGGTTCTGCGACCAGCGCGACAACCGCCGGAGGGTGGCCGATTTGGCCAGGGGTCGAGACGTCCTTGATCTCTGCTGTCATGCGGGCGGCTTCAGCATCCCCGCTGCCCTCGCGGGGGCTCACAGCGTCCGGGCCGTGGACCTGGACGAGGAGCCCTTGGCGCGCGCTGATCAGGCGGCGCGTGAGAACAACGCCAATGTGGAGGTGCGACACGCGGACGCCTTTGACGTGCTGCGGGAGGTCGCAGGGGGCAAGCGCCGGCCTGGGCTGGTCATCTTGGACCCCCACAAGCTCGCGAAGGGCACCCGCGACCTCGAGGCGGCGAAGATCAAGTATCGGGACCTCAACTCCCTCGGCATGGCAGCCACCGCACCTGGCGGCTTGCTGGCGACCTTCTCATGTTCCGGCGCGCTTGATCTCCCCGCGTTCGCCGGGCTGATCTTCCAGGCCGCCCGGCGAGCCGAGCGGGATGTGCGCCTCCTCGAGACCATGGGCGCGTCGCACGATCACCCCCAGCGCCCAGACTTTGGCCGATCGCGTTATCTGAAGGGACTGCTGCTCGCGGTCGACTGAGGTGGACCCGGCCGGGGGATCTGGCGCCGAAGGCGCGAGAGCTCCCTGCGAGACCCCCAGGAAGTTCCCGAGGAGAAGGTCGGGAAAAGTGGACGGCGGGGGTGGTGATCTGCACACTTCTCAAAGCGCCCCTGCGGTTCGGTTGTACCGATCGCGGGGGCGCTGACTTGTACCAGATTTTTGCGCCCTCCCTCCGGCGCACTCTCCCGGCGACGCGCATCCATCCGGCGTCTCCACCACCCACAGCCGACATGACCCTTCCCCTCCTCGTCACCAAGGAAATGTGGCAAGAGTTCGACGACGCCTGGGCCGAGCTTCGCTCGACCGGCGGTCCGATCGATGAACTCCTTCCCGCCCTCAAGCTCGCCGGCGAGAAGAAGCGTGCGGGTCGACTGGTCGGTCAGGCCAAGGAGCATGCGGAGGCGTTGATCGGACTCGACCGCGCCGCCGACGCGGCGCTCGTGCTGGGCGCGTCCCTGGCCGCCGGTGGTAACCCCGGCGAGCTGGCCGAGCCGCTGTATGGCGCCTGCGAAAAGGCATGGTCGGACGAGGCTTGGTACCCGGTCTTCAAGGAGGTCACTGGCTTCGCGGAGGGCGCCCCTGATCTCCGTACGCCCTGGAAGAAGATGGCGAAGCTCTTGGCCTTCCAGCCCGGGAGCACGGTCTTCCACCCGGGCGGCTGGGGCGTGGGCGAGGTCCTCGAGATGAACGCCTCGGACGGCTATGCGCGGGTTCGCTTCTGGAACGGGCGAGAGGACAAGTTCCCGCTCAACGCAGCGATGGACATCTTCGACCCGCTCCCGGACAAGGACCTGCGGTCGAGGTCTCTCAAGGACGCCGAGGGGCTGAAGAAGGAGGTCAAGAAGGCGCCGCTGGACGCGCTGAACGCGATCCTCCTCCGTCACAACGGCCGGGCGACCACCACCACCATCAAGACCGCGATGATGCAGATCGGCATCGAGGGGAGCGCTTGGTCCGCATGGTGGCGCAAGGCGCGCAAGCTCGCCGAGAACTCCGACGAGATCGAGGTCAGCGGCACACCGCAGAAGTCCACCGTCACGCAGCTGCTCGTGAAGAAGGACCCCGGTGAGGCCCTGCATCGACTGCTCCAGCGGGCGTCCAACGTCTCCGAGGTGCACGCCCGTGTCCGCGACCTCTTCGTGGGCGACGGGGTCGGAGAGGACCTGGCCGCCATCGCGATCCAGGAGCTGGAGAACGCCGCTGCCTCCGAGGCCGAGCCCCTCCCCGAGCGGCTCGCTGCGTGGCTGATGCTGCGGGACAAGCAGGGCTCCTCGTCCAAGCTGATGCGTCGCGTCCTGTACGAGGTCACCCAGGCTCCGGCTCCCCCCGACCCGTCGCAGCCGCCGGAGATCTGGAAGCTGTTCCAGGCTCTGCCCGGCGCGAAGGACCAGGAGCGCTCGGTGGCAATCCTGCCCGAGCTCTTCGGCACGGGCGGTGCGCAGCTTGCGCTCGAGGCCGTGGATGCCCAGCTCGCCGAGGCCCAGGCGGAGGTCGCCGCCCTTGAGGGTGAAGAAGGTGCCGATGCGGCCGAGGGCGAGGCGACTGAGGCGCCCGCTTCCGTCGAGGCCGAGTCCGATGCCGAGACCGAAGAGGACTCGCCGGCCGACGAGAGTGGCGCAGCGGCAGACGCCGACGGTGAGTCCCCGGATGCGACGGCCGAAGCCAGCGCAGGTGCTACCGAGGAGGAGGACGACTTCGCCTGGGTCGAGGACGTTCTCCCCCAGCTGCAGCACGCGGCGCCCGGTCAGGTCCGCCCTCTCGTGGACCGTATCGTCGCGGCTGGCCATGAGGCCGAGCTGCGCTCGCACTACGCGGGCCTCCTGGCTCGCCCCTTGCGTAACCCCACGCTGATGATCGTCCTCGCGGAACGCAACGAGGACGGCGGTGTGCACGACGACATGCCCACCCCGGTTCAGCGCGGACAGGCTCTGCTGGCTCTGGCGGTCAACACCTTCCAGGAGCGGCGCGGCAACCCGCAGCTCACCCGGATTTCGGGGCGGCTGACGGACTACCTGTGCAAGGGCGAGAACCCCATGCTTCGCCAGCTCTTCTCCACCGCGGACGTGTCCGCGCTTCGGAGCGCCAACGTCACGGCCAGCCGCGGCGTTGACAGCGAGATCGACAACCTCATCACGGAGATCGCGCTCAGCAAGGACCGTCAGTTCTTCGCCCAGGACGCGGGCTTCTTCTGGGAAGGCGAGACCGTCTGGACCACCCGTGCCGGCCTCAAGCGGCGCTCCCTCGAGCTCAAGGAGCTGCGCGAGGTCAAGATCCCCGAGAACCAGGACGCCATCGGTCGCGCCGCGTCCTTCGGCGACCTCTCGGAGAACTCCGAATGGGAGGCTGCCATCGAGGAGCAGCGCAACCTGACCGCTCGCGCGATGGAGATGGAGGAAGAGCTCCGGCTCACGGACCTGATCGAAGAGGCCGCGGTCATCGAAGACACGGTCTGCCCTGGCACCAAGGTGCGCTACCGCGACCTCTCCGAGGACAAGGAGGCGACGGTGCTCCTGCTCGGGCCCTGGGATGAGGACCACGTGCTCGGGACTCAGGTCATCTCGTACCGCGCGCCGCTCGCCAAGGGCCTGCTTGGCACGAGCACAGGGGAGCAGAGCACCGTCCAGCTGCCCGGCGGGGACATCGAGGTCGAGATCCTCTCGATCGAGGCGCCTGACCTCAGCGTCCTCTCCTGAGGGGAACCTCCTCGGGTTGCTGC
>CBFHHK010000121.1:0-5470 GCA_965655435.1 Planctomycetota bacterium
CGCGCGAGCCTGCGATTGGTCATGGGGGGCAGCGCCTCGGCGCCCGGCCCGGCGGGTCCCGAGCTGCCCACCTTTGACCTGCTGACCTTCCTGGCCGAGCACGCGGAGCTTGAGGACTGGGAGCGAGATGTGCTCGGGATCGTCGCGGCCGAGGCCGAGTACTTCCTGCCGCAGCGCCTCACGAAGATCATCAACGAGGGGTGGGCGTCCTTCTGGCACAGCCGCCTGCTGACAGGCGGGCTGTTGGATCCCTCGGAGCTCGTGGAGTTCGCGGACTGCCACTCCTCCGCGACCCAGGCGGCGCCGGGGCAACTCAACCCCTACAAGCTCGGGATCGAGCTGTTCCGGCACGCTGAGCGCCTCGGGCTCGACCTGTTTCGGCTCCGCGCCGTGCACAACGATGTGTCCTTCATTGACGAGGTGATGGACGAGGAGTTCATCGAACGGTCCGCGCTCTTTGTCTCGGAGCAGCACCGGACCGGCGAGGGTGCGAGGATTGGCACCCGGGATCATGTGGCCGTGAAGCAGGAGCTGCTCCGATCCCTCGCGTGGGGAGGCCAGCCCCGGATCGAGCTGGTGGAGGTCGCAGGGGGGGGGAGCCGTGAGCTGGTCCTGCGCCACCACCACGACGGCAGGGACCTGAAGCTCGACGAGGCCGCCGCGGTCCTCGAGACCATCGAGCGGCTGTGGCGAGCGCCGGTGGCGCTCATCACCGCCGAGGGCGACGAGGAGCGGCGGGTCACCGTGAACGGCGGCGAGGTGCAGGTCCGCGGGTCCGCTGGGCCGCCGGCGGCGCTGCCCTCCAGGGCTGGCTGAGCAGGGCCTTGGACCGGCCCCGCAGCGACTTGGATTGGGGCCTCCGTGGGCTGTTCATGGGGCCCAGGCCGGGCTCGAACGGACCTCGGTAGGGGCCCAGTGCAGTGGCCCAGTTCAGTGGCTCAGTGAAGAAGTCCGGTGAAGAAGTCCGGTGCAGAAGTCCGGTGAAGAAGTCCGGTGCAGAAGTCCGGTGCAGAAGCCCGGTGCAGAAGCCCGGTGCAGAAGCCCGGTGGAGAGACCCGGTGGAGAGACCCGGTGGAGAGACCCGGTGGAGAGGCCAAGGGGCCAGGCCCTCGCCGGACCGATCGGCGGCTCGCCGCGCGGGCGGAGGCTGGCCTGAGGAGGCACCGAAGGGGGGCCGTTCACGGGGGCCCGGCGAGGCCGCTCGGCAGGCAGCCCAGCAAGGCCATCACCCCCACGGGGCGATGTCCTCCGATGCGGACCGATGGCTGCCATGCCGGGGAAACGGGGCGTTCCTTGATTCAGCGCAGGCGAAGGGCTCTTCTGGATGACGCAATGGCATTGGTTCATGAGCTCTCATGGTCAGCGTCGAGGGCGCGGTCGTTCACCGCCTGCCCGCGGCGCTATTACTACCTCTACTACCTCTCTTGGCAGGGATGGGGCCGCAACGCGGACCCCGATCGGCGGAAGGCCTACCTGCTCAAGAAGATGACCCGCATGCCGATGCTGGCGGGCGACATCGTGCACCGCGCGATCGCCGAGTACTTCGCGCGCCGGGATCAGGGGCTCCCGTGGGCCCTTGAGGAGGCGACGCAGTGGGCCGTGGAGCAGCTCCGTTCGGGCTACAAGGAGTCGCGCGATGGGGCCTGGAAGGCCAAGCCCGCGAAGCTGGTGCGACTTGCGGAGCACCACTACTCCGAGGAACGAATCGACGAGGCGTCAGGGTCCGCGGGGGACTATGGCAAGCGCTACGTGGAGCGGATCACCGCGTGCCTCACGGCGTTCTTCGAGGACCCCGAGCTGGAGTCAGCCCGCGAGTCCCAGCCGGGAGACTGGCTGGCGTGTGAGGAGATGAGCACGTTCGAGCTCTTCGACACCAAGGTCTTCGCCATTCCGGACTTCGCTTACTGGGACTCTTCGCGTGGTTCGGGAGAGCGGGGCACGGTTCGGATCCTCGACTGGAAGACGGGGCGGCCGAGGGAGGAAGATCGCTTTCAGCTCGAGATCTACGCCTTCTACGCCCGTGACTACTGGGGGGTGGATCCGAGGAGCACGTCCGCTGCCGACGTCTACCTCCTCAGCGGCGAGGTGAGCGAGGTGCAGGTCTCGGACGACATCCTCGAGTCAGCCCTGGCCCAAATCGAGAGCTCGATCGGCGAGATGCGGGCCGTTCACTTCGATGCGGACGGCTCCAAGGGGGACCCTGAGGACTTCCCGATGGTCGCGGAGGACCGCGCTGGCTACGAGTGCTCCGGGTGCAACTTCCGGGAGCTGTGTGATCGGGCCTGAGGCACGGGCCTCCGTCAAGGTGTTCCCCCCAGGGTGATCGCGGGATTGAGTTGGGGTGCAGGGGCCCCTGTGCTCGATAATCTGAAGCGCGGGGACTGTTCCCCATCTCGCCAGATGCCGCTCCCCAAGGTCTCCATTCTGATCCCCACCTGCGATGGTGCAGAGGACCTGCGACGGCTCCTGCCGGCCCTCGCCCTGCAGCGCGTCGATGGGCCCCTGGAGTGCCTCGCCATCGACTCCTCGAGCGACGACGGCTCGGTTGGACTCCTGCGGGAAGCTGGCTTTGACGTGACGGTCATCCCGCGGTCCGAGTTCGGCCATGGGCGGACTCGCAACGCGCTCGCCAGCCGGGCCCGCGGAGAGTTCCTGATCTTCCTTTCCCAGGACGCGCTGCCCCTCGGGGCGGACTTCGTGGCGCGGATGGTCGCTCCGTTCGAGGACCCGACCATCGCGGGGGTCACCGCGCGCGTCCTCCCCAACGAGGGGGACGACGCTCTGACCGCGCGTACGGTGACGGAGTCTCCCGAGGCCTCGCCGCGCTCCGAGACGCGCCGGTGGACCAGCCCATCAGACTACGGGCAGATGTCAGGGCCGGAGCGGGTGGCCCTGCTCCGCTTCAACAACGTCGCGAGCTGCATTCGCGCGAGCGTGCTCGCCGAGGTGCCCTTCCCGGAGGTCCCCTTCGGCGAGGACTTCGCGTGGGCCGCGCGGGCCATGGCCAGCGGCCACGCCATCCACCATGCGGGGGACGCCTCCGTCCGGCACGCCCACCGCTACGGGCCCCGGGCGGCCTTCGACCGCTATCGCATCGACGCGGTCTTTCACCGCGAGTTCCACGGGTTCGCCGTGCGGCCGGGGCTGCTCTCGGCGCTGCGTGGCGTTGCCTACGAACTGTCCCGCGACCTCGCCTACATGGCGCGGCACGGCCTCCGGCTCGCGGACGTCGCGCGGGCCCCCTTCCTGAGGGCTGCGCAGGTCTTCGGGCAGTACGTCGGAAGCCGCGGCGGCGGCGAAGCCTGGTCCGAGGTACGCCGCGCCGGCGCCCTCGACCTCAACCTCCCCAGCGCGGCCTCGGCCGGCCTGTCCTGAGCCTCCTCTCGTGACGACCCCCAACGCTCCCATCACCCCGCGCATCTCCGTCCTCATGCCCACCTGGCAGGGGATGGAATTTCTGGAGCGGGTCCTCGACGCGCTCGAGGCGCAGGAGGTCGATGTGGCGTGGGACTTCCTCGCCATTGACTCTGGCTCGACCGATGGGACCTGGGAGCTCCTGGGGGAGCGGGCCGCGGGCTTCCCCGTTCCGCTCCGGCGCGAGCGGATCCACGGTGTGGAGTTTGACCACGGGGACACCCGCAACCTGCTCGCGGCGCGCTCCCGCGGCGAGCTGATGGTGTTCCTGACGCAGGACGCGATCCCTGGCGGTCCCTCGTGGCTCGCGGACCTCGTCCGCAACTTCGAGGACGCCGCGGTCGGGGCCGCCTACTGTCGCAACGTCCCGCGTCCGGACGCGGAGGTGTTGACGAAGATCTTCAGCGCGGGGGACCCCGGCTACGCGGCGGGTCGCAGGGAGACCACCCTGCCGCCGCCGGAGGTGTACGAGGCCATGGGGCCCCACGAGCGCCGCCTCCTCTACAACTTCAACGACGTGGCGTCCGCCTTCCGCCGCGACCTCTGGGAGCGCCACCCCTTCCCGCGCACGCCCTTCGGCGAGGACATCCTGATGGCGCGCGCCTTCCTCGAGGCGGGCTACAAGGTGGTCTACGACGACGTCGCCGTGGTCGAACACAGTCACGACTACGACGCCACCGAGACCTACGCGCGGGCCAAGGTGGATGCCGAGTTCAACGCCGAGTGGTTGGACCGGATCTGCGTGGCGAGCGTCAAGGACGTGGCCGTACTCTCGGTTCGTCTCAGCTCGGAGGACGCGGCCGCCATCGAGGCGCTCGGGCTCCCCGCGGAGGAGTCTGAGGCGCTCTTGGTCAAGGGCCGGGAGCTCCGGGAGGCGGCCTTCCGCGGGCTACACGACGGGGGGCTCACCGCCCGGCGTCGGCCCGGCACGCGGATGCGCGCGGACGGCAAGCTCCGGCTGCTCTACGTCGTGCACGGCTTCCCGCCGGACACCTGGGCGGGGACGGAGGTCTACACCCTCAACCTCGCGCAGGAGATGAGGCGCCGCGGGCATGACGTGACGATCTTGACACGGGCGCCAGCCGCGGGGGACGAGCCCGAATTCAGCCTCCGGGAGGACGAGTTCGAGGGCCTCAGGGTCTTCCGGATGACGCACAGGCTGGACCACGCGAGCCTCAAGGAGAGCTACGTCAAGGAGGGGCCGGAGGCGACCTTCCGGCAGGTGCTCGATCGGGTCGAGCCCGACCTCGTGCACTTCCAGCACCTCATTCACCTCTCGGCGAAGCTCGTGGAGATCGCCCGCGGGCGAGGCCTCGCGACGGTGGTGACCTGCCACGACTACTGGGGCCTGTGCCCGCGGGTCCAGATGATCCGGCCGGACGGCTCGATCTGCCCGAGCAACATGGGGAGCGGCTGCTTCCTCTGCATCAAAGAGCGCGGCCTCACGCATGTGGAGCGGGCTCACAAGATGGACGGGGCGCTGGGCGCGGGGAAGGTCCTGTCCGTCCTCGCGGGGACCATCAAGGAGCTCCGGGTCTCCCCGGAGCTCGCCCAGCGGCGGGCCTCGGAGTACGCCGATCTGCGCGACCGCGAAGGGCTTGTGCCCGCGGCCTACGCTGCCGCGGACCTCCGGATCAGCCCCAGCCGCTTCCTCCGGGAGATGTACCTCGCACAGGGCGGCTTTGACCCTCACACCTTCCTGTTCTCCGACAACGGCATGCGCACGGACCATGTGGAGGCGCTGGAGAAGACCGCAGACCCCTCGGGCAAGGTGCGCTTTGGCTTCGTGGGGACCCTGGTCTGGTACAAGGGCGGGGAGACGCTGGTGAAGGCCATGCGGCTCCTTCAGGAGCGCGGGCTCGGGGACCGGGTGCACCTGGATGTGCACGGTGGATTCGACCCCGAGAGCGATGACCACCATCGCCACCTCTCCGACCTGGCGGAGGGAGCGCCGGTGACCTTCCACGGGCGCTTCGACAACGGTCGGCTGTCGGAGGTCTACGCCGACCTCGACGCGCTGGTCGTGCCGAGCCTCTGGTACGAGAACTCACCGATC
>CBFHHK010000121.1:5569-8526 GCA_965655435.1 Planctomycetota bacterium
ACGATCCATGAGGCCTTCCTCACCGGGACGCCGGTGCTGGCGAGCGACCGCGGGGGCATGGCGGAGTTCGTGCGCGACGGCGTGGACGGGCTGCTCTTCGAGCTGGGCTCTGCGTCGGACCTCGCCGACAAGATGGCCGCGCTGGTGGAGGACGCCGAGCTCCGAGCGCGACTCGCGGGCGCGGACTGGATCCCGATCAAGACCATCGTCGAGAACGGAGAGGAGACGGAGGCTCGCTATCGGTCGCTGTGCACCATCGAGCGCGCTGCTTGCGGGGAGGACGAGGGACCCGTCCTGAGCCGCTCGGCCCTCGAGACCGCCGCGCGCCACGGCGCCTGCGAAGAGCAGGGCGCCGACCTCCTCTTGATGCGTCCCGGGGCTAGCGCTGACTGGTCGATCGAGGGGCTCCCCGCGGGGGAGTACGTCCTCACGCTCGGGGTCGAATACCTTGCCCCTGAGACGAGCCTGGTCCTCGGAGGTGAGGTGCTCGTCGACGGAGCCGTGCGCGCAAGGATCATGGATTCCACCAGCGAGGGGCGCACCGAGCGCCGCGACCAAACCATCGATCTGACCCTGGAACACGCCACGAAGTTCTTGTCCCTGCGGGCATCCGCGGAGGGCGGCCGTGGCGTCTACTTACGGCTGAGCGGCCTATCCTTGTCCCCGACGCGCGGGGCTCAGGAGAGCCCGCGAGGCGAACAGTCATGCTGATGTCGAGGCCAGATCCCGAAGAAGTCGAGCGCTCGCTCCTCGTGGAGCGCACGGAGCCGCTCTCAACGGCGGAGCTCCCGCGCGTCTCGATCATCATCCTCAACTGGAACGGGCGCCATCACCTGGAGCCCTGCTTCTCGACCCTGCGGCGCCTCGACTATCCCGAGGACCGCTTCGAGGTCGTCCTCGTGGACAACGGCTCCGATGACGGGAGCCAGCAGGAGGCGCGCACCAAGCACTCCTGGGTCAAGCTCGTGGAGAATGACACCAACGTCGGGTTCTCTGCAGGGTGCAACCAGGGCGCGCTCGTCGCGGCCGAGGGTGAGCTGGACCCCGAGGTGCTCGTCTTCCTGAACAACGACATTCACGTGGACGAGGCGTTCCTGCGGGAGCTCGTCGCGCCCGTGGTGCGCAAGGAGGCGGCAGCCGCCACGGCCAAGATGATGTCCTGGGATGGCAAGGTGCTGAACTCCGCGGCCGGGGGGATGAACTTCCACGGCATCGGCATCCAGCGCGGCTATCTGGCCGAGCCCCACGAGCGGTACGACCAGCCTCGCAAGACGCTGTTCGCCTGCGGCGGCGCCATGGCCATGGACCGCGACGCGTACTTCGACATCGGCGGCTTCGACGAGGAGTTCTTCGCCTACTACGAGGACGTGGACCTCGGTTGGCGGACCTGGGTGCACGGGCACGAGGTTCGGTACGCGCCGTCTGCGGTCTGCTACCACCATCACAGCAGCACCAGCGGTCGAGTTCCCGTGGAGCGCCTCCGGCTCCTTCAGGTCCGGAACCCGCAGCTCGCGTGCGTGAAGAACTACGACGACGAGAACCTCCGGCGAGTCCTGCCTGCCCTCCTTGGGCTGGCGGTGCGTCGCGCGTTCATCAACAGCGACCTCGGGGACCTCGAGCGCTACCGGATCGAGTCCATGGAGACCCTCGGCGCCGAGGGGCTCGGGGGCAAGCTCTTCCGCAAGCTGCGGAAGAACGTGCGGACCCATGACAGCGTGGGTCGGGTCGGGGTCGCAGACCTCGTCGGTATGAACGACCTGCTTGGCCGGTGGGATCACTGGATGGAGCGGCGCAAGGCCGTCCAGGACCGCCGTCAGCGCCCCGACGCTGAGATCTTGCCGCTCTTCCTCCGGCCCATGTGGTGCATCGAGGGCGAGCCGGGCTACCAGGAGCTTCACGAGGGCTTCTCGGACTTCCTGGGCCTCAATGAGCTCTTCTCAGGGCTCACGACCCTGGACGACGAGGCGGGCGGTTGACCATGAAGCTCTCCGTCGTCATTCCCGTCTACAACGAGGAGCGCACCCTGGCCGAAATCGTCGGCCGGGTGCTGGCGCAGCCCTTCGAGATCGAGGTGGTGCTCGTGGACGACGGGTCCCGAGACCGCTCCCGCGAGATCATGGGGGAGCTCAAGGAGGCTCACCCGGGGAAGATTCAGACCATCTTCCACGAGGTCAACCGGGGCAAGGGGGGCGCGCTACAGACCGGCTTCCAGAGCGTCTCGGGCGACGTGGTCCTCGTCCAGGATGCGGACCTCGAGTACGACCCCGATGACTACGCCGTGCTGCTCAAGCCGATCCAGGCGAACCTCGCCGATGTGGTCTACGGCAGCCGCTTCAGGAAGGTCCCGGTGGGGCGCGTGCACGCCTTCTGGCACACGCACGGGAACCGCCTGCTCACGCTCCTGAGCAACATGTGCACTGACCTGCACCTGTCGGACATGGAGACCTGCTACAAGGTCTACCGTGCCGAGGTGGCCAGGGCCCTCGATATCCAGTCGCGCACCTTCGCGGTGGAGCCCGAGGTGACCGCCAAGATCGCCAAGATGGGGGTGACCATCTACGAGGTGCCCATCAGCTATCACGGCAGGAACTACCACGAGGGGAAGAAGATCGGCCTCAAGGATGCGTTCATCGCGCTGTGGGCCATCGCGCGCTGGAACTGGTCCTCCTTCAGCCCCGGGAACCCGTCCACGCGGAAGGACCCGGCAGGCCGCGACTGAAGCTACGGCTCAGTCCGCAGCAGACACCTCGGCGGCCCCCACGGCTGCTTCCACGAATGGCGCAGCGCGCGACGGGGCCGGCGCGGCTCTCGAGTAGGGCCTCCTGAAGGCTCCTCGTGGTCGGGCCTCCCGCTCACGCCACCGGCCAGCCCGCAGGGCAAGGGGCGGGGTCAGCGAAGGGGGCGGGCGGGCCTCAATCGAAGGAGGCGCCCTTCGAGTCGAAGAACTCGCGCAGGTC
>CBFHHK010000121.1:8625-13824 GCA_965655435.1 Planctomycetota bacterium
CGGGTCCGTGACCTCCAGGAGGTGATAGGCCTGAATCCAGCTCGAGGTCGCGGCGCACTGGGCGGCCTCGACAGCGCGCTCCGTATCGGCCTCCGGGACGGGGTGGCCCCGCTTGAAGTCCCGGACCGACCGGTGGCGGCGCATGGCGTCGAGCACGGGGTCAGCTTCAGGCATGCCGGTCAAACGTCGAGGGTCTCGAGGGGGCTGTCCTGCTCGGCGCAGAGCACCCTGACGTCCGGGCGGCCCAGCTGCTCAAGGACCTGCTGCGCGGCCTCGATGGCGAGCTCCGGGCGGTTGTTCTGGGCCGAGAGGTGGAGGAGGACCACCGTGTGCAGTCGGGGGCCAGCGAGGCGCCGCAGCATCACAGCCATCTGGTCATTCGAGAGGTGTCCCCCTGGCCCGAGAACCCGGTCCTTCAGGGACTGGGGATAGGGTCCAGCGCGCAGCAGGTCCGCGTCGTGGTTGGCCTCCAGCATGAGCACCTCGGTGTCGCTGAGGGCACGGGCTGCCTCCTCACGGGGCTCTCCGCAGTCCGTGAGCAACGCCAGCGCGCGGCCCCCGTGTTCGATGCGAAGCGCCAGGGTCGGGTGGCAATCGTGGGGCACCACGGCGGCCTTCACAGACACGCCGCACTCCGGCGCTCCCAGGGGGCTCTCCACGCCGATGGGGAGGGCCTGACGGCGCGGCGCGCGCTTGATCGCTCGGTGCTCGAGGATCTCTGCGGGGGCGTGGAGCAGGGCGCCGTGCCGCTTGGCCACGATGCCCGCGGTCCGGCTGTGGTCCAGGTGGCCGTGGGTGACCACGACATGATCGATGGCCTTCAGGCCCACCCTGGAGTCCACCAGACGCTCCGTCATCGCGGTGACCGCAAGCCCCGCGTCGAGCATGAGCAGCTGATCTCCCGCCCAGAGCAGCGAGGCGTTGCCGCGGCTACCGCTGGCGAGGACTCGCAGCCTCAAGGCCGCCGGAGCAGGTGGGGCTGCTCACTCAATCGTCCGCGGAGGCCCGGTGACATCCAGGGTCACGGCCATCTTGACCAGGTCTGCAAAGCTCTCGGCGCGCATCTTCTCCATGACGTGCGCGCGGTGGACCTCGACGGTCTTCTGGCTGAGGCCGAGGTCGCTGGCGACCACCTTGTTCGGCTTCCCGGAAACCACGAGCTCGAAGACCTGCGTCTCCCGCGCGGTGAGCCGGGCGGCCCTGCGCTCGATCTCGGCGCGGTCCCGCTCCCCGGAGCGCTCGGAGTTGTCCTGCTGCAGCGCCTGCTGGATGCGCTCGAGGAGCACCTGGTCACTGAACGGCTTCTCGATGAAGTCGAAGGCACCCGCCTTGAGCGCCCGGACGGCCATGGGGATATCCCCGTGTCCGGTCACCAGCACAACGGGCGGCGCGAACCGGTCCTCATTGAGCTTTTCCATCAGTTCCAGGCCAGAGAGGCCCGGCATACGGACGTCTAGGACGATGCAGCCGGGGCGCTCGTTGCTGTACGCGGCTAAGAAATCTTCCGCAGAGGCGTAGGTCTCAGCCCGACGTCCGACGCTCCCGATGAGGAAGCCAAGGGAGTCGCGCATGGCGGGATCGTCGTCGACGATGAAGACGGTGGGCTGCTCGCTCATGCCTAGATTGGAGCCGCTCGAAGCGGAATGGTGAAGCAAAAAGACGGGCCCCCCGGCGGGGTTTGCAGAGAGCCTCGGTAGTTGAGACGGCCGCCGTGGGCCTCGACAACGGACCGGCTGATGAGAAGCCCCAGCCCCAGGCCGTTCGCGCGCGTGGTCGCGAACGGAGCAAAGAGCCTCTCTTCTTGATCCGCGGGGATCGGGGGGCCGCTGTCGGTGATGGTGGTCTCGATCATCCGCCCCTCGGTGTCGGTCGCCGGCAGCTCCTGGGTGGTGATCCGAATGATCCGTGGTGTGTCCGCCGGTATGGTGGCGAGGGAGTCGGAGGAGTTCCTGATCAGGTGCAGGATCACCTGCTCGATCTGCATACCGTCCGCGACGATCTCGTCGCTGGCCGCGTTGAACTCGCACTGGACCTCGATGCCCACTCGCCTCCGCTGTGAGCCCGAGAGCTCCAGGGCCTCCTTGAGGAGGTCCGTGAGGCAGAAGAGCTCGCGCTGCCCTCCGGAGCGGCGGGCGAAGGCCCGCATCCGTCGGATGATCTCGGCGGCCCGTCGGCTCTGATCGGCGATGGCCGTGAGGGCCCGGATGAGGACGTCCGGCTCGGCGCGCTCCTGCTTGATGAGGCTGACGCAGCCGTTCGCGTAGTTCACGATCGCCGCCAGGGGCTGGTTCATCTCGTGGGCGATCCCGGAGGTCATCTCCTCCAGGGCGGAGAGCCGGCCGACCTGGGCGAGGGCGTGCTGGTGGTCCACCTCCCCGACCTGGACCGAGAGGGGACCGCTCAGATCCCTGAGGAACAGGTGCAGCCTGGGCAGCTCGCTGCTGCCCTTGATCAGCAGCGTGTCGACCGAGAGCGTGGAGCCGTCCTCGCGGGAGAGGGACGCGTGCCCCCGCCAAGACCCGAGGCGGGCCACGTGCCGCAGGGTGACGGGCTCACCATCCAGGCTCCCCGTCAGGTTGAGCGTGGGGAGAGGTTGTCCGAGGACCTCCCCCTCGGGGCGGTCGAGGAGCTTCAGGAAGCCCCGGTCGCAGTCCAGGACGTTCAAGCCGGGGTCAATGACACAGGTGGCGTCAAACAACTGACCCAGGGCCGCGCCGTAGGTCGCGGCCCGGTCGTCCGGGCTGATGCCGGCAGGCGCCTGGTCAATGGCGCCGTCCCCGTTCTGCTTCAGTCCGCCCATTCTGCGATGAAGACGTCGGTGTCCCCGGGCGCGCCGGCGCCGCGGTTGCTCGCGAAGGCGAGGTACTTGCCGTTCCTGCTGAACATCGGGAACCCGTCAAACTTCTTCCCCGGGGGACCATCGAAGTGGGTGACCTGCTCGAGGCCGCCTCCGTCGAGGTCGCAGAGGAAGATGTCGAAGTTGACGCTGGGCGTGCCCGTGTCGTGGTGGTTGGTCGCGAAGATGATCCGCTGGTCGTCAGGCGTGAAGTACGGCGCGAAGTTGGCCCCCCCGAGGGTGGTGATCTGCTGCCGGTCGCTGCCGTCCGCCGCGACGGTGAAGATCTCCATGCTGTTGGGGCGGACCTGCCAGCGGTCCAGGTCCTCGCGATAGCGCTGCTGCTCCTCGGCCTCGCTGCCCGGCGTCCAGGCGGTGGCGCGGAAGACGAGTCGCTCGCCGTCATGGCTGAAGAACGCCCCGCCGTCGTATCCAGGGGTGTCAGTGACCTGGACCAGGTCCTCCCCCTCCAGGTCGCAGGTCCACAGCTCCAGGTCCCCGCTGCGGGTCGAGGTGAAGACGATCCGGTCTCCGAGCGGAGAGACGGTGGCCTCCGCGTCGTAGCCATACTCGCTGACGAGCGTCTTCTCCTCGCCGGTCTTCAGGTCCGTGACGTAGATCTCATAGTCGGGCCAGAGCATCCAGGTGTACCCCTGGCTGGGAGGCTTGATCGGGCACGCCACGTGCCCGGACTGGGTGGAGGCGTAGAGGACAGCCTGGTCGTCCGGCATGTAGAAGGCGCAGGTGGTCACGCCCCGTCCGGTGGAGACCTGCCGGAGGTCCCCGCTCGGTGACGTCACGAAGATCTGGTCGCAGTCGTCCCGCGCGTTCGTCTCGCGCAGCTGGAGCGAGAGGCCGTCGTCCGCGTAGTTCCAGTAGGCCTCCGCGTTCTGGCCGCCAAAGGTGAGGCGCCACAGGTTCTTGAAGCGGGTCTCACCCGGCTGGATGAGATCGTTCGCGAGCACCGCGCCGGGGACCGGCGGCTCCAGCTGGAGCGCGGCGCTGGATGCGTCGCCCTCAGACGCGCCCCCGGTTGAAGCGCAGCCGGTCAAGGCTCCCGCGGTGAGGAGGATGCTGGTGAGGGCGAGCGGGCGGACGATGTGGCTAGCGGGCAGGCTCATGGGTGCGGTGCGCGAGAAGGTGCGGCGTAGCGGGTGCGCGGCGTGGGTCACGGGGCCTCCTGGGAGGGAGGGCGCCGCCGCGGCGGCACAGGATCGTACCCCCCGCGGCAGAAGGGTTGGCAACGCAGCAGTCGCCAGATCGTGAGGAGCAGGGCACGGGGCAAGAGATGGACCCGCAGGGCCTCCTCGGCGTAGGCGCTGCAGGAGGGCTCGAAGCGGCACATGGGCGGCTTGAGGGGCGAGATGAACCGCCGGTAGAAGCCCACGACGAGGGAAAAGGGCGCGGCGAAGGCGCGCTGGACCGGGTGCCGCGCGGCCTCGGCCGCCGGAGGTGAGCCGTCGAGGGCTGGCCCGCCGTCGGCTGGCTCCCCGATCGTGAGGGGCTCCCCGGTCGTGGGGGGCTCTTCGGTCGTGAGGGGCTCGGGGCCCGTCACGACGCGGCCTCGCCGGGCTTCTCTGGCGTCCTTGGCTCCTCTGACGCCTTGTGCACCTCGGGCTGGCCGGCCTTCTTGGCCTCCTCCAGCCTCCGCGCCACCTTTCGTCCGAGCTTGCGTAGCTCGGCCGCGGTCTCCGCCGTGGTCGGGACGAGGCGAGGTTCGGCAGGAATCAGCACAAAGTCGAGAGGGGGGAGCTCTGGGGCGGTCAGCCGGAAGGCCTCGCGGAACACCCGCCGAACCCTGTTCCGCTTCACCGCGTGCTTCCACACCTTCTTGCCCACCGAGAGTCCCAGGCGCGGATGGTCGCGGCCGCTGTCCACACCCACCACGAGCAGGACCGAGCCGCGCGCCCGGCGGCCCTTGCGGTACGCCCGACCGAAGTCGGCTCCGGATCGGATCCGAAAGTGTCGAGGGAAGCGAAGGCGGGGAGGCATGGGGTCCGGTGGCACGGTGGGTCCGGTGGCGCAGTGGGAGCCGGCGCCGCAGGGGGGACGGCACCGCAGAGGGGACGCGCCCCGGACACAGGGCGGCTCAGGGGTGGAGCGCCGTCGGGGAAGATAACCGCTCGGAGGCGCCGGCTCGTCGCCGGCGACCGGGTTGCCCGTCAAGGGCGGGGATTTTTGCCCGGCTCAGGACGATCGCGTGGGCCCTGAGGCAGAATCTTGGGCCGCGGCCCTGGCTCCAGGCCCTCGCCGCGCCCGCGACCGATGAGCACAGACGCAAGAGACCCCGGAGCGGCCTCGCCCCTCCCCTTCGGCGCCGGACTCCGGCCGAAGGGCCCCCTGGGCAGCGACCCCGAGGCGCG
>CBFHHK010000122.1:0-3761 GCA_965655435.1 Planctomycetota bacterium
GCGGTCGCCGCGCCGCCGGCACCGGTGGCTGCTCCGCCGGCCCCTGCCCCGGCGCCCAGCTCCGCCGCGCTGGCCCCGATCCCGACCCTCCACGAGGTCCAGAAGACCCCCTATCGCGGGATCCGGCGCAAGATCGGCGAGGCGATGACCCGCTCCAAGCACACCGCCGCGCACTTCACGGTGGTCGAGGAGATCGACGTCACGGAGCTCGTCGCTGCGCGCGCCAAGGCCAAGGCCGTGGGCAAGCAGCACGGCGTCAACGTGACCTACATGCCCTTCATCATGAAGGCGGTGGCGAATGGCCTGACCCGCTTCAGGTCGCTTAACGGGCACCTGGACGAGGCGGCCGAGGAGATCGTCCTCCCGAACGAGGTCAACATCGGCATCGCGACGGACACGGACAACGGGCTCGTGGTTCCGGTCATCCGGAACGTCGAGGCGAAGGGCATGCTGCACCTCGCCGCGGAGCTCTCGGATCTCGCGCAGCGCACTCGGGACGGGAAGGTCAAGCCGGACGAGCTCCGGGGGTCAACCTTCACCATCACGAACGCCGGCAACATCGGCGGCACCCTCGCGACGCCGGTGATCAACTTCCCGGACATCGCCATCCTGGGAGTGCACCGCATCGTCAAGCGCCCGGGCGTCGTTGAGACCCCGAACGGCGATGAGATCGCGGTCCGCCACTACATGAACCTGTCCTGCAGCGTGGACCACCGCCTGGCGGACGGCGCTGACGCGGCGCGCTTCCTCGCCTGGATGCGCACGCTGCTCGAGGATCCCGGCCTGCTGAGCCTCTGATCCCCTTCCGGACCTCTACGTTGTCTTCCGCGCTCCAGATCCTCGCTCCGGACGGCTCCGTCGTCGGAGAGCCTCCCGGCCTCTCCGACGGGGAGCTCCGTGAGCTGTTCATGCACATGCTCCAGATCCGGTGCATGGACGGGCGCATGCTCAAGCTGCAGCGCGCGGGCCGGATCGGGTTCGTGGGGACGGCGACAGGCCTCGAGGCGACCCTGGTCGGGGCGGCGGCGCCGCTCCGCCAGGAGGACTGGCTCTGGTCGGGCCTGCGGGAGGGGGGGGCCGCCGTGATGCGGGGGCTGCCTCTCTCGGAGTACGTGGCGCAGATGTACTGCAACGCGAACGACACCGCCAAGGGCCGCCAGATGTGCAACCACTTCCAGCACAAGGGCACCAACTACCCGAGCTGGTCGAGCGTCATCGGTACCCAGATCACCCACGGGGTCGGGGCGGCCTTCGCCTCGATGCGGCGCGGGGAGGACACCGTCCACGCGATCCACTTCGGGGACGGCGCCACGAGCTCCAACGGCTTCCACAGCGGGCTGAACTTCGCCGGCGTCTGGAACGTCCCCGCGGTGTTCGTCTGCACCGACAACGGGTGGGCGATCTCCGTGGCCTCCTCTGCGCAGACCGCGGCCAGCTCCTTCGCGGCGAAGGCGCCGGCCTACGGCTTCCCCGGCGTCGAGGTGGACGGGAACGACGTCCTCGCCTGCCAGAGCGCCATGGCGGACGCCGTCGAGCGCGCGCGGCGCGGTGAGGGACCGACGATGCTCGTGTTGAAGACCTATCGCATGCTCGGGCACTCCAGCTCGGACGACCCGACCAAGTATCGGGCGGACGAGGAGGTCGAGGCCTGGGCGAAGCGCGACCCGATCGCGCGCTTCGAGCGCTACCTCATCGACCGCGGCGTGGTCTCTGAGGGGGAGCGTGCGGGTCTCGAGACGCAGCTGCTGTCAAAGATCGACGCCGTGATTCACGAGCAGGAAGCGGCGCCGCCCATGGCGCTCAAGACCCTGGTCGAAGACGTCTACGCCGAGGTGCCCTATCACCTCCGGCGCGAGTACAACGAGTTCATCGCTGTCGCGGAGAAGCTGGGCCACGCCCAGCCCGGCGACGGCGCCTTCCCCCTCTGATTTCAAGCTATGGCTCCCAAGCGCAAAGTCGTCGTCATCGGCGCCGGCCCGGCCGGTTATGTCTGCGGTATCCGTCTCGCTCAGCTCGGCCAGGACGTGACCGTGGTCGAGAAGCAGTACTGGGGCGGGACCTGCCTCAACGTCGGCTGCATCCCCTCCAAGGCGCTCATCGCCGCGGGCACCCTCCTGGACAAGATCAAGCACGCCCAGGTCATGGGGATCACGACCCAGGGCGTGGACCTTGACGTGACCAAGCTCGTCGAGTGGAAGACCGGGATCGTCGGCAAGCTCACCGGCGGCGTGCACGGGCTCCTGAAGAACTACGGCGCCAAGGTCGTGATGGGCGCGGCGAAGATCGTCGACAAGAACACGGTCCAGGTGACCGGCGGTGATGGTGACCAGACCATCAAGTGCGATGACATCGTCATCGCCACCGGGTCGGAGCCCATCAACATCCCGGGCTTCACCTGTGATGAGGACAACGTCTGGTCCTCCACCGGCGCCCTCACCCCCGAGGAGATCCCGGGGCACCTGCTCGTGATCGGCGGCGGCTACATCGGGCTCGAGCTGGGCATGATGTACCGCAAGCTCGGCTCCGAGGTGACGGTGCTCGAGGGGACCCCCGGCGCCCTCCCGGGCCAGGAGCGCGACTGCGTCAAGGTCATCGAGCGCTCGCTCAAGAAGATGGGGATCAAGCTCGTCACCGAGGCCTTCGCCCAGGGCTGGGCGGACAAGGGCGGCAAGAAGGTTGTCACCTACAAGGGCAAGAAGGGCGAGCAGACGATCGAGTGTGACCAGATCCTGTCCACCGTCGGCCGCCGGCCGTACAGCGAGGGGCTGGGGCTCGAGAACGCCGGGCTCACGGTGACCAAGCAGGGCTTCCTGGAGGTCTCCAAGCAGATGCGCACGAGCGTCCCGAACATCTACGCGGTCGGCGACATCGCCGGTCAGCCGATGCTGGCCCACAAGGGGTCCCACGAGGGCCTCGTGGCGGCCGCCGTGATCGCTGGCAAGGACGAGGAGTACGACGCGCGCTGCGTGCCCGCCGTCATCTTCACCTCGCCGGAGATGTCCTCGGTCGGCCTCACGGAGGACCAGTGCAAGGAGAAGGGTCTCAACTACCGGACCGGGCAGTTCCCCTTCGCGGCCTCGGGTCGCGCCATGACGCTCCAGGAGACGGACGGCTTCGTCAAGATCATCAGCGACGCAGACACGGACGAGGTCCTGGGCGTGCACATGGTCGGGCCTGAGGTCACCGAGCTCATCGCTGAGGCTGCGCTGGCGATCGAGATGGGAGCGACCGTCGAGGATATCTCGCGGACGATCCACGCCCACCCGACGCTCCCCGAGTCGATGATGGAGGCCGCGGAGGCCGTCCACGGGACCGCGGTCCACATCTACCAGAAGCCGAAGAAGAAGTGACCGCGCGCGAAGATCGCCCCGAACGGGCCGAGAGCGTCGGTCGCTCTGGCCCCCCGTTCGAGGTGCGTGACCTCGGTCGCCTCGGCTTCGAGGAGACCTACCGCCTGCAGCAGGACCTGCTGCAGGCGCGCCTGCGCGAGCAGGTCGGCGATCAGCTACTGCTCGTGGAACACGACGCCGTGGTCACTCGGGGCCGGCGGTCCGCGGAGGGAGATACGGCTGGAGTGCCCTTCCCTGTGGTGACCATCGAGCGCGGCGGGGAGGCGACCTTCCACGGTCCGGGGCAGCTGGTCGCGTACCCCATCCTCAAGCTGGTCGAGGGGCAACGAGACCTGCACGCGTACCTGCGTTGGTTGGAGGGCGTGGTGATCGAGGCGCTCGCCGCGGTGGGGATCGAGGGCCGTCGCGAGG
>CBFHHK010000122.1:3860-13814 GCA_965655435.1 Planctomycetota bacterium
ACGGGCTCACCGGGGTCTGGATTGGGACGCAGAAGGTGTGCTCCATCGGCGTCGCGGTCAGGGGGTGGGTGACCTGGCACGGCCTCGCTATCAACGTGACGACCGACCTGGAGGCCTATCGGAGCTTTGCGCCCTGCGGGCTGAGCGGCGACGTGATGACCCGAGCGGTCGACCACCTTGAGGACGGCAGCGCAGGGGCGGAGGGGCTCATGGGGCGCCTCAAGGAGGCGCTCATCGCGGCCTTCGAGGGGGCCGGCCCCCCGGTTCCCCGGGCATGAGTCAGCGGCCCGGCAGGAAGGGAATTTCTTCTCGGAGCCCGATCTGCACCGCTTTCTGTGGGGGGGGCAAAAGGGAATGTGGTCTCGAGGTCGATGACTCCAATTGGGAGACCTATGACCATGACGACGACCGAAGAGCCTGGTGGGCTTGCCGCCCATAATCACCGCCCTGAGAACGGCGGCGGCGTAATCCTGGACACAAAGGCCCTGGATGTCCTCCTGGAGTTGGGCGGCGAGGACCCCTCGTTTGTCTCCGAGGTCGTTGAGCTCTTCCTGACCGACTCGGTCATCCGCGTGGATGAGATGAGCACAGGGCTGGAGGCGCTAGAGCCGGACCGCGTGCTCCGGGCAGCGCACGCGCTCAAGTCGTCGAGCGCGCACGTCGGTGCCGCCGAATTCTCGCGGTGCTGCGGAGAGCTCGAGAGCCTCTGCCGCTCGGACGAGCAGGGCGAAGACCTCCTCCTGACCGGACGCAAGGCTGTGGCCATGTACGCCGAAGTCCAGACCGCCCTGCAGGCGCTCATCGCTGCACGCTGACCCAGCCAAACCTGAACTCCATGCAAAAGCGCGCGATCCCCGTCGAATTCGAGGAGCTCAAGAGCTCGGGCACCCTGCCGTCGCCGGCAGGGGTCGGAATCAAGATCCTTGAGATCACGCGCACGGACGAGTTCAGCGCGGACGACATGGGGCAGGCGATCATGTCGGACTCCTCCCTCACAGGTCGGATTCTCGAGCTCGCCAACTCGGCTGACCGGGCCGGTCAGGAGCCGATCACCACGGTCTCGGCGGCGATCATGCGCCTCGGCGCGACGACCGTTCGGAACCTCGCGCTCGCGTTCTCGATCATCTCCGAGCGTGATGATGGGTCGTGCAAGGCCTTCAACTACCCCCTCTACTGGTCCGGATCGCTCGCCCGTGCGGTCGCCGCCAAGGCGCTCGCTCAGCACGTGCCTGGCGTCTCCTCGGAGGAGGGGTACGTGGCGGGCCTGCTCGCCGAGGTGGGGGTGCTCGCCCTGGCGACGGTACACAGCGAGCCCTACGCGAAGGTCCTCCTCGAGACGCGCGGTCAGCCCATGAGCGCCGTCCTGGCCGCCGAGAACGCCGCCTTCGACATCGACCACGCCACCATCTGCTACTGCATGATGCTGGACTGGGGGCTCCCTGACGCATTCGCCTGCGCCGTGGAGGGGTTCAACCTCGAGAGGCTCTCCAAGAACGGGGCCGCGGAACTCACCTCATTGTCCGACCTGCTCCGCTTCGCGGACGCGATCTCCTCGGCCATGCTCTTCACGGCGACCACTCCGCCACGCAGGATCAGCGAGGTCGGTGAGCAGATCGAGCTGCTCCAGCAGGTCCTCGACTACACGGACGCGGACCTTGACCGCCTGATCGGGCACGTCGCCGGCGAGTGGAGTCGGTGGGGGGAGCGCCTCGATATCACGACCTGCGACGTGAGCTTCGCCAGCATCAGGGAGGGGATCGCTCGGGGGCGCGAGGCCTTCAAGAGCGAGCAGGCTCTGCAGACAGGCGGCGCCATCAGGTGCGAGTCGCTGGTTGCAGACACCATTGTGACGACCGCTGACGCCGTCGAGGACGCGCGTGAGCTGGGGTCGGAACGGATCAAGGTCCTGGCCGTGGACGACGACCCTGTCGCCCTCCGTCTGCTCGTCGCGACGCTGCGAAAGCAGGGCTTTGACGTCTCGTTCGCCAAGAACGGCTCGGAGGCCATGCGCATTGCCATGCGCGAGGGCCCGGACATCATCGTCGCCGATCAGGAGATGCCGGAGATGAGCGGCCTCGAGCTGACCCGAGCGCTGCGTCGCTCGAAGCGGGGGTCGTCCATGTACATCGTCCTGCTGACCGGTGCGCGGGCCGAGGACCTCCTCGTCACAGCCTTCGAGTCTGGCGTCGATGACTTCGTCCAGAAGCCGTTCGACGCGCGCTTCCTCGTGGCGCGGCTCCGCGCAGGGATGCGGATCGTCGGGCTCCAGCGCCGGATCGAGGAGGACCGCCGGACCATCCTCCGGCAGCTTGCGGACAAGAACAACTTCAACCGCAGGCTGAAGATGCTCTCGCTGACGGACCTGCTGACGGAGGTGCCGAACCGTCGTCACGCCATGGAGCGGGTCGAGTCCGAGTGGAAGTCGGCCGCGCGGAGCGGGACGCAGTTCGCGGTGGTCATGGTCGATATCGACCACTTCAAGGCGGTGAACGACCGCTACGGCCACGATGTGGGGGACCGGGTCCTCAAGTCGACCGCTCAGGTCATGAGCAGCACCCTCCGGGGTGAGGACCAGGTCGCGCGACTGGGCGGCGAGGAGTTCCTCATCATCGTCCGCGGGGCCGTGCTGGAGGAGGCCAAGATCCTCGCCGAGCGTGTGCGGCTCGTCGTGGAGGAGAACATCGTCGAGGCCGACGGCTATCGGGACAGCGTGACGATCAGTCTCGGCGTGGCCGCGTTCGACCAAGGCTACACCGCGGTCTCGGAGATGATGAAGGCCGCAGATGAGGCGGTGTATCAGGCGAAGAACCTCGGTCGAAATCAGGTCCGCGGGGCGAGGGAATCTTCCCCGAGCGTCGATGGGGCCTACGGGAAGCGGCTGTCCGCCTGATCCGCCCGCGACCCGCACTCCGCCCATGCATCCCCAGTTCAACGAACTCCGGCTGACAGGCTCTCTGCCCTCCCCCTCAGCGGCGGGGCTACGGATCCTCACGCTCACGTCGAAGGAGGACTTCGCCTACGACGAGCTGATCAAGACGATCCTCGCGGACCCGGCGCTCTCAGGTCGGATCATCAAGATCGCCAACTCGGCGAATCAGGACGGCCTCCCGGCGGTCCACACCGTCGCGCAGGCCACCATGCGCCTCGGCGTACGCGCGGTCCGGTCCGTTGCCCTCGGGTTCTCGCTGATCGCGGACAACCGCCGCGGGGCCGCGAAGGACTTCGACTTCCAGACCTACTGGTCCAACTCGCTCGCGACCGCGGTCGCCGTGCACATGTTGGCCCAGGTGACGCGGTACCCTGATCCGGCCTCTGCCTTCACCTGCGCCCTGCTCTGCGACGTCGGGAAGCTCGCGCTGGCCTGCGTCCATCCCGAGCGATACTCGGACATCATCTCCGCCAACCGGGAAGCTCCCGACATGGCGCTGGCCAAGGTCGAGGCGCGTGAGTTCGGCATCGATCACTTCGAGGTCACATCGGAGCTGATGGCTCACTGGGGCCTCCCCGAGCAGTTCCAAGAGGTCGCGCTGCTGCGCGCCATGGACCCTGATCCGTCCGACGACGACGTGGTCGACGTGGGGGGGCCGCCGGAGCTCCTCGATCTCGTCCGGAGTGGACGCCAGATCGCCCGCGTGATGAACGGGAGCTGGGAGATCGAGGACGCCCGCTGGCGCGGCCTCTTCCTCTCCCTACAGCACGTGAGTGAGGAGCTCGGCATGGACGCCGACGCCCTGCTCTCGATCTGTGACGCCATCGTCCCCAGCCTCGAGGATTGGGGCCAGCTCATCGACCTCGACGTCTCGTCTGGCGGCAGCTTTCAAGACATCGCCGCTGAGATGGAGCGGCGAGGGATGCGGTCCGCCCTCATCTCGACCACGTTCGAGATCGGCGCTGACTTCGCTGAAGACGCGTCTGAGCCAATCCAATTCCAGGAGGATCTCGACCGCCCGCTGCTGCCGCTTGACAGCTTCAGCGGGGACGCGATGGCACCGTCGCGGATCCTCGTGGTCGAGGACGATCCGCAGATGCTGCGGCTGCTCGCGCACCACCTGAAGCGTCAGGGCTTCGATGTCTTGACGGCCAGCTCAAGCTCGGAGGGGCTCTCGCTGGCGCTCGAGCACTCGCCGCAGATCGTGATCACGGATTGGATGATGCCCGAGATGAGCGGCATCGATCTCTGCCGGACTCTCCGTCGGAGCCAGGCGGGCTCCCGCATGTACCTCATCATCGTGACGGCCTGTGGGAACGACGAGCAGGTCGTCGAAGCCTTCGACGCCGGCGTCGACGACTTCGTCGGGAAGCCCTTCAACCCCCGAATCCTGCTCGCGCGTGTGGGGGCTGCAGAGCGGGCGATCCAGCTCCGAGAGCGGGCAGAGGCTGCGGAGCGGGCCCGCCTGCGCCAGGTGACCGAGCTCGGGATCATGACCCGTAAGCTGCGGGCCGCGGCGCTCACAGACGCCCTCACGCACCTCCCCAACCGACGCTACGCCATGAAGCGGCTCAAGCAGGAGTGGGAGGCGATGCACCGCAACGGGCGAGGCCTCGCGGTCACCATCGTCGACATCGACGCCTTCAAGCGCGTCAACGATGAGTTCGGCCATGACACCGGCGACGCCGTGCTGCGGTCCGTTGCGCTCCATCTCCAGGCCCACACCCGCGGCTCGGACGTCCTTTGCCGCCTCGGTGGGGAGGAGTTCATCGTGCTCAGCGTTGGCGGTACGCCAGCGACGGCGGTCCTCGCCGCAGAGCGCCTCCGCGCTGCGGTTGAGGCCAAGGCTGTGAAGCACGGGAACTTCCACGAGGCGGTCACCGTGAGCCTCGGAGTCGCGACCGTCACGCCCGAAATGGAGTCGTTCGATGACCTGATCAAGGCCGCGGACGAGGCTCTGTACGAGGCCAAGGAGAGCGGTCGGAACCGCGTGTGCAGCGCCGCTGCCGCAGGCGAATCCCCGCGCGCGAGTCAGGCGGACCGCCGCTCGGCCTGAGCATCTCCTCAGGCGGGGCTGCTCCGCCATCAGAGCCCGATCTATCGCAGCAGAGCCCGGTCTACCGCACCAGGGCTCGGTCTACCGCAGCAGAGCCCGGTCTACCGCACCAGGGTCCGATCTACCGCCATCAGGGTCCGATCTACCGCCACCAGGGCCCGATCCAGGCCGTGGCGCGGTCGACCTGAACGACCCGAAGGTAGAAGTAGCGGCGCCTGAGCGTCTCGGGGAGCTCGACCTCGAAGGCGGCGTCCATGACGCTGGCCACCTGGGGGGTGGGTGAGCCTCCGCCGGCCGCCCCGGGGCGCAGGGCGCGCACCTCGGACGGGGCCGAGCCCTCGATGGAGGGGCCGAGGATGAGGTCGATTCGATCCAGAGGCGCGGTGCCGTGGAACCGAATCGTGACCCGAGAGCTCCCTTGGGAGGTCTCGGCTGAGGGCTCACCGGAGCGCTCCACGAGGGCGATCATGCGAGGGCCACTCGTCGCGTAGGTCGCCCGGCCGCGGAGCGCCTCCATCACGCTGGCTCGATCCCCGGCGGGGGCGAGGATGGCCGCCAGCCCGCCGGTGCCAGGGACCTCCCCCGAGCGCTCCGTCGCCGGCCGCCACCCGTAGGTGGGCGACAGGTGGGGGAGCCCGGGGTGCCCGTCGTGGGAGTCCCCCGAGCCGATGAAGCCGAGGCGCAGGCCCCGATCGAGCTGGTCCCGGACGAACCAGCCGTCCCGGCTCCCGGCGACGACCTGGGGCGCATCCCGGGCCTCGCTCGACCCGTGTACGGAGACGATCTCGGTGACGGGCTCGAGCAGCGGGTCCGGGGTGTACGTCCAGTTCACGGGGATCGGGTTCCCGGAGCTGTGGTGTGCGATGGTCATGGCCGGCTCTCCTTCCAGCGCGGCCCAAAGCTCCGCGGGCGTGTCGGTCGCGGGGTCCATGGATGAGAGGATCGGGCCCCCAGCGTCGAAGCGCAGCACGTGCCGGTGCCCGTGGATCCAGCTCGTCCACTCGTAGCCGTGGAGCGTGACCAGCCTCCCAGGGTCGTTGAAGCGCTCGGTCACCTCCCGCATCTCCTCCTGCCACGCCGGCACCTCGTCGAGGAAGCGTGGGCCGAAGTGGTCGTGGTCCGTGAGGGCGAGGACGTCGAGGCGGGCGGTGTCCCTGGCGTAGAGGAAGTAGTCCTCGACCGCGCCCGTCCCGTCCGAGCGGCCCGTGTGGCCGTGAAGATCACCCCAGAGGATGCGCGGCGCGTTGAGGTCGATGAGCAGCGGGTTGGAGACCGACCGGGTGACGGAACCGTCCGGCAGGGTCAGGGTCGCCTCGAGACGCAGCACCTCGGGGGTCTCCAGCAGCGGGGCGATGAGCTCGAAGGTCGCGAAGCCTTGCCCGTCGAGCTCCACCGTCTCGGGGGCGGCGAGCCCCTCCGAGAGTGCGCCGAGGACCTCGAGCCGGACGCTGCCTGTCCACGGCTGCCCGTCGACCTCGGGCGCGCGGTTGGCCCAGCCGTCGAGGGCGGACACGTGGAAGCGTGCGACCTCGCCCGGGCGAGCGGTACTGGGGCCCAGCACGACCACCCGAGCGGGCCCGCGCGGCGCGACGTCCACCGCGGGAGAGGCGGGCAGGATGGCCCGGATCCCGTCGCCGTCGCCGTCCACGGCGAACCAGAGCCGAGCGTCGCGGCCCGCATATCGATCTGCCCTCGCGCCCGCGGGGCCAGCGCCGTAGTCGAGGGTGACCAGGTCGCCGCCTTGAAGGGCCTCGCCGCCCACCGTCAGGATGAGCAGGCCCGAGTCCTGGCCGCCGAAGGTGTCGGCTGCCAGGGAGGTCCCAGCCCGACTGACGGCGACGTTGGTGAAGCCCGGCAGCTCCGCGCGCTGCACCTGGGGGGATGACCAGCCCCAGAAGGGCTCCGGCATGAAGTGGATCGAGCCGCCCGGGGCGATCCCGGTGTCGGCCACCTCGAACTCGAAGGTCCACCGTCCGACGCCGCCAGCCACCACCCGTTCGGGGGCGCGGGTCACGCGGACCTGCCCCTTGCCATCGGAGGGGTGGCGAGGGGCGACGAGGTCCGCGCGAAACTCCTCCACCTGGACCCAGCGGGCGGTGGGGGGATCGGGGTCGGGGCCGAGGACCGGCGCCTCAGCCTCTCCGGGGTCGCCCCCGCCGCAGGCGAGCGTGGTGGCCAGGAGCGCGAGGGCCCAAGGGGGTGCGGGGTGACGGGCGAGCATGTTCCCTGCACACTAGCGTCATGACCTCCGCCACGCTCGACCCGGCTGCGCTCCGGGACCACGTCGCCCGCTCCTGGCGGGATTCCATTCTGCCCGCCATCTCCGAGTTCATCCGCATCCCGGCCAAGTCGCCGGCCTTCGATGCGGACTGGGCGGCCAACGGTTTCCTCGACGAGGCCGTCGAGTTGGCGGCTGCCTGGTGCCGGGAGCGGAAGCTCGAGGGGATGACCGTCGAGCTCATCCGGCTCGAGGGCCTGACGCCGACGCTGCTGGTGGAGGTGCCCGCGTTCGGCATGCCGGTCGGCGCCGACGGCGGCACCATCCTCATGTACGGCCACCTGGACAAGCAGCCTGAGGTGACGGGCTGGGATGAGAACAAGGGCCCCTGGGAGCCCGTGGTGGAGGACGGCAAGCTCTACGGTCGCGGGGCAGCGGACGATGGCTACGCCGTGTTTGGATCCCTCGGGGCCCTCGAGGCGCTGCAGGACCAGGGCGCACCGCACCCGCGCTGCGTCTGCCTGATCGAGACCAGCGAGGAGAGCGGGAGTCCGGACCTCGCGGCCTATGTGGAGCACCTCAAGGGACGCATCGGGACGCCGGGGCTCGTGGTGTGCCTCGACAGCGGCGCGGGGGACTACGAGCGCATGTGGCTCTGCACCTCGCTGCGCGGCAACGTGAACGGCGACCTGCGGGTGTCGACCGTCTCCGAGGGGATCCACTCCGGCGACGCGAGCGGCGTGGTGCCGTCGAGCTTCCGTGTGGCGCGGCGGCTCCTCGACCGGGTGGAGGACGCCGATACCGGCGAGGTGATCCTGCCTGCGCTCGGCGCCGAGGTCCCGGCGGACCGGATGGCCCAGGCCGAGGCGGCGGCGGGCGTGCTCGGGGAGAGCGTGCACGACAAGTACCCCTTTCAGCCGGGCGTGCAGCCCATGGGCGCCGACGCGACCTCACGGGTGATCGCGCGCACGTGGCGGGCGACGCTCTCGGTGACCGGCGCGGCGGGGATGCCGCCCCTGGAGCACGCGGGGAATGTGCTGCGTCCGGAGACAGCCCTGAAGCTCAGCTTCCGGACCGCGCCGACGACCGACCCCGACGCCGCGCTCGCGGCGATCAAGGAGACCCTGGAGTCCGATCCGCCCTACGGGGCTCAGGTCTCCTTCGAGAACGCCGACGGTGCGACGGGGTGGAACGCGCCGCCCTTCGCCCCCTGGCTCGACGGGGCCATCCAGGAGTCGAGCCGCGAGTTCTTCGGCAAGGACGCGGTCTCCCTGGGGGAGGGCGGGACCATCCCGCTCATGGGCCTCCTCGGCGAGTCCTTCCCAGAGGCACAGTTCGTCATCACCGGGGTGCTCGGCCCGGGCTCCAACGCCCACGGGCCCAACGAGTTCCTGCACCTCGAGATGGCCGAACGCCTGACCGCCTGCGTGGCCATGATCGTGGCCCGCGCAGCGGACCAGGCCTGACCGGGGTCAGCGCGCCGCGCCGGGAGCCGACGGTCGCGGCGGCGACAGCTCGACGCGCTGGAAGGTGATCCGCTCGTAGGGGCTCTTCCGCCCGCGCTCGAAGAGGCACCCCACCGCGTTCGAGGTGCCCTCCGAGAGGTCAACCAAGCAGGAGTAGGCCGCGGCCTTGCCGTGTAGCAGGGCCGCCGTGCGCCACTCGCGTCCGCCGTCGTGGCTCACCCGCACCAGCATCCGCTCGCGCCGGTCGGGGGAGGCGGGGTTGGAGAAGGCCAGCCAGCGCTCCACGGCCCCGCCGCCGCGGCCGGCGCGTACGGTCACCATCCCCGCCTGGCAGATGGGCTCGGGGAGCCCCTCGTCCCAGGTCACCTCGCCGAAGCTCTCCCCGCCGTCGGTGGAGCGGGTGACCGCGCGGGCCCGCTTCTGGCGGTTGTAGTTCCGCATGTTCAGCACGAGCTCTCCCGAGTCGAGCTCCGCCACCTGGCACTCGTTGAGCTGGTCGCGACCGGAGCGGCCGCCGATGCGCCAGGTGGCGCCGTGGTCATCGGAGAGCAGGACGTGGCTGTAGTAGCGCCGGGAGTCCGCCTCGATGTGATCGCAGGGGATCACGAGCCGGCCCGCATGCCGCCCTACCTCGAGCTGGATGCCCACGCCAGGCCCGGTGGCGTACCAGGTCCAGTTCGCTCGCTTCGTCGACGCGGTGACCTCGCGCGGCGGGGACCACTCGGCGCCGCCGTCCGCGCTCGTCATGACCCAGACGGTCCGGGTGCCTTCGGACGTGCCAGCGATGATCTCGCTCTCGTGGTCGTGTCCGAGGTTGTGCGTGAGGAAGAGGAAGATCATCCCCGTGTCTCGGTCCAGCACGGGGCAGGGGTTACCGCAGACGTTGTTCCCGTCGTCCCACAGGACCCGCTGCTCGCCCCAGGTGACGCCCCCGTCGCTGGAGCGCTTCATGAGCAGGTCGATGTCGCCCGAGTCACCGCGGCCACCCTTGCGTCCCTCGCAGAAGGCGAGCAGCGCGCCATCCGGGGCCCTCAGAATCGCGGGGATGCGATAGGTGTGGTAGCCGGCTTCACCGCTGGTCCATACGTCCACCGGGCCGCTCGCCGGAAGGTCGACGGGCTCCTGCAGGAACGGACACGTGACCGCGAGGGCGGCGAGGAGCGCGGTGATCATGGTGCGGTAGGCGGTGCAGTGGGCTCGTGCAGTGGGCCCGTTCAGTGGGCCCGTTCAGTGGGCTCTGAGCGGTGAACGCTGAGCGGTGAACGCTGAGCGGTGAACGCTGAGC
>CBFHHK010000123.1:0-13768 GCA_965655435.1 Planctomycetota bacterium
GCGGCCATCGCGTCAGGCCCGGCGACCGGGGCCGGACCCTCCACCAGCGCGGCGGCGTCGGGCTCCCCGACCACCACCGGGAGCGCCTCGCGGCCGTCCTCAACCGAGGCCGTGGACTCCGAAGACGGCGCCTTCGCGCCGCCCGCCGCCCCCTCGGTGGATTCGGCTGCTCCGGGCGCGCTGGCGCAGCCCGGGAGCAGCGCGGATGCCGCCAGGAGGAGGCCGGTGATCGTCTGGCGGGCCAGGGTCGGTGGAGCAGGGGTGGGCCGAGCGCCCTGGAGTGAAGGGATCCACTCCGACGGTCGATGAAGGGAACCGGGAGCGGGCCTCGAGGTCTGGGGCCGCCTCCGCCCGGAGTGACAGTCTGCCGAGCAGGCCCCTGAACGCAACTGTCCGCCCCCCGGTGCCTCGATCTGATCGCACGCCACATAACCCGAACTCAGACATCAGCGAAGGACGGTTATCGTCCTCTGGGCCGCATTCCTCGCTCCCGCGGCCGCTCCAGCTCCCCCACGACATGATGCTCTCCAACGTCGCCCTCCACGTCCGCACCTTCACCGGGGCGCACGCGCCGATCCTCCGCTTGACCGCCACCGCCCTGCCCGTTGCCCTGCTCAGCGCCGCCCTCGCCGGCGCCGCACCCCAGGAAGGGCCCGTGACCGAGGGCCTCCCCGCCTCCGATCCGATCACCGAGGAGAGCCCCGAGGCGGAGGAGCCCGAGCGTGAGCTCCCGGAGCGCGCTCCCACCAAGGTGGAGGGCACCCTCCCCCTCGACTGGGTCGACACCCTGGAGTGGCGCTCCATCGGGCCGGCGAACATGGGGGGCCGCATCACCGACATCGCGGTCAACCCGGCGGACGCCTCGGAGTACTGGATCTCCACCGCGGCCAGCGGCGTGCTCCACACGACGAACAACGGTGTCACCTACGAGCACCAGTTCACCAACCAGCGCACCTCCTCGGTGGGCGCCCTCGCTGTCGCCCCCTCGGACCCCACCCAGATCTGGGCGGGCACCGGCGAGAACAACCCTCGCAACTCGGTCTCCTGGGGTGACGGCGTCTACGTCTCCAAGGACAGCGGCGCCACCTGGCGCTACGCCGGCCTCGGCGAGTCCTTCCAGGTCAGCACCATCGTCGTGCACCCGGAGAACCCCGACGTGGTCTACGTCGGCGCGCTCGGCCGCCTCTGGGGTCCGAACGACGAGCGCGGCCTCTACAAGACCACGGACGGCGGGTTCACCTGGGAGCGCGTGTTCTTCGTGGACGAGGACACGGGCGTGATCGAGGTGAAGATGCACCCCGAGGACCCTGACACGATCGTCATCGCGAGCTATGAGCGGCGCCGCGACATGTTCGACACGAACGACCCCGCGGTGAAGTGGGGCGACGGCTCGGGCCTCCACCGGACCACGGACGGCGGTGCGACCTGGGAGCGGCTCAGCGAGGGCCTCCCCACCACCGAGCTGGGCCGGATCGGCCTGAGCTGGTCGGCGTCCCAACCGGACAACCTCTTCGCCGTGGTCGAGACCAACCAGATCACCCAGGAGCCCGAGAACGCGGCCTGGTTCGGCGTCTCCTTCGAGGGCGCCGAGCTCGGCGCCCGGGTCCGCTCGATCACCGAGGACTCCCCGGCCTCGGCCGCCGGCATGGAGGAGGGCGACATCATCCTCCGCATCGCGGACACCGCGATCCTGGACCAGACACGGCTGCGCCGCGTGCTGCGCGACTACGTGGCCGGCGACGCCGCGAAGGTCGAGGCGGTCCGCGACGGCGAGCTCGTGGAGATGGAGATCACCTTCGACCGGAAGCCCGAGGAGGAGGAGGAGCGCCTCGACGTGCACGGTCGCCGGCGCGATGGCCCCTTCGGCATCGGCCTCGGCGGTCAGCGCTCCAACGCCCAGGAAGAGCAGGGGCCTGACGGGCACCAGTACGGCGGCATCTTCAAGTCCGAGGATCGCGGCGCCACGTGGACGCGCATCAACTCGCTCAACCCGCGCCCGATGTACTACAGCGAGATCCGCGTGGACCCGAGCGATGAGAGCTTCATCTACGTCGCGGGCACCCGGCTCCACAAGTCCAGCGACGGCGGCGCGACCTTCACCAACGACGGCCACGGCGGCGACGTCCACGTCGACCACCACGCCATGTGGGTCGACCCCGCGGACGGCCGGCACATCATCCTCGGCAACGACGGCGGCGTGTACGTCACCTATGACCGGATGGCCCACTGGAACCACCACAACCGGATGGCCATCGGGCAGTTCTACAACGTCACCGTCGGCCCCCGGATGAACTACATGGTCTACGGCGGCCTCCAGGACAACGGCTCCTGGGGCGGCCCCTCGCGCACCAGCGACAGCGGCGCGACCAACGACGACTGGTTCAACGTGGGCGGCGGCGACGGCTTCCGCTGCATCGTCGACCCGGGCAACCCCGACCTCGTCTACTACGAGAGCCAGAACGGCGGGATGGGCCGGCGCGACTTCGCCTCGGGCGAGGGCGGCTACCTGAAGCCGCGCGCGGGGCGCGGCGATGACGTCGAGTACCGCTTCAACTGGAACACCCCGTTCCTGCTCTCGAACTTCAACAGCGAGATCTACTACAGCGCAGGTAACTACGTGTTCCGGTCGGTCCAGAAGGGCTCCGGCCAGCGCCGCATCTCTCCGGAGATCACGGCCACGGACCGCGGGAGCGCCGTCGCCCTCACCGAGTCCCCCCTGAGCCAGGACGTGCTCTACGTGGGCACCGATGACGGCGGGCTGTGGATGACCGAGGACGGCGGCACCGAGTGGGTCGACGTCATGGCCCTCAACGGGCCCTCCGAGCTCGATCCCGAGCCGACGGAAGAGGAGCCCGAGGAGGAAGCCGAGGCTGCCCCGCGCGCCAGCCAGGTGGCCCTCGAGGCAGCGCCCCCCGAGGGCGAGCTCGCCGGCACCTGGGAGTGCAAGGCGGAGGGCAGCGGCATCGAGTCGGACGACGATGGCAAGTTCACCGTGGCGCTGCAGGTGGACGAGGCCGGGAAGATCACCGGCTCGCTCAACTCCGAGATCGGTGACGGGCCCATCGAGGCCGCCGTGTGGGACGCCGAGAAGGGCCGCCTCACGTTCGCCTTCGAGGGGGACGCTCTGAAGCTCGCCTTCGCGGCCAGCGTCGACCTCGAGGAGGGCTCCATGACCGGGACCATCGACGCCGCAGGCGGCGCGTTCAGCTTCACCTGGACCGGGTCACGCAGCGCGAGCCCCGAGCCCGTGGCTGAAGCCCCCGCCACCGAGATCGTCGAGGCTGCTCCTGAGAAGGAGATGGCGGAAGAGCCGGCCGCGGACGCGGCGGAGCAACCCGCTGAGCCGAAGAAGGCCAAGAAGAAGCGGAAGAAGAAGCTCAAGAACACCCTCGATCAGCTGCTGCCTGGCCGCCGATACGTGAGCGACCTCAAGGCCTCTCGCCATGACCGCAAGACGGTCTACGCGACCTTCGACGGACACCGCTCCAACGACGGTGTCCCCCACGTCTTCGCTTCCGGAGACCTCGGTCGCACCTGGCGTTCGCTCCGCGCGAACCTCCCCGACTCCGCTGGCTCTGCCCGCGCGATCCTCGAGGACGCCAGGAACGAGGACGTGCTCTACCTCGGCTGCGAGTTCGGCATCTACGTCTCCGTGGACAAGGGGGACTCCTGGACGCGCTTCAACAGCAACCTCCCGACGGTCCCCGTGCACGACCTCGCCCAGCACGAGGGGATGAACGAGCTGGTCGCCGGAACCCACGGCCGGAGCATCTGGATCCTCGACGTCAGCGCTGTCTCCCAGATGACCAAGGAGGTCATGGAGGCCGACGCCACGCTGCTCAAGCCCACCGACGTCCACCTGATGACGCGCGGCAAGCGGCACGGGCAGACGGGCAACCACCTGTTCACCGGCACCAACCCCGAGCCGGGCGCGGCCATCAGCTACGTGCTGAACCGGCGTGCCAGGGACCTGACGATGGAGATCCTCGACGGCGAGGGCAACGTCATCTCGACCCTCGACGCCGACGGCTCCAAGGGCATGCACACCGTGCGCTGGAACCTCCGCCGCTCCGGCGGGAACTCCGGCCGAGGCCGCCGCGGCAGCCGGCGCTCGACGCCGGGCGTCTACGTCGTCCGGATGTCGGCCGGCGGCGCGGTGCAGACCCAGTCCTTCGAGGTCCACAACGACCCCGAGCAGGCCTCGACGGAGTGGATCTCCTTCGAGGAGGCCGAGGCTGAGCTCCAGCGCCAGTTCGACGAGAACAGCGCGGCCTCCGAGCGGGACTGACCTGAGGCGACGGGAGGGCCCCCGCCGGGCCCTCCCCGCCGAGCTGCCCACCTGGAGTTGCCCATGCGGGGCGGTCCATGCGGGGCTGTCCCCGGGGAGCCCCCTGGACGCGGACGCCTCCCTTCATGCGGGGCGGGCGGTCCCCGAACGGGGGACCTGATCGCGCGGAGCTGGGCCGGGCCTGCAGCAGGCCCTCGAGCGGGTCCTGCAGCGGGTCCTGCAGCGTGCCTAGCACCGGGCCCAGCACCGGGCCCTTCGAACGACCCTGCGGACAGGCCACCGCTGCGGCCGCGGGCCCGGCCTTCACCGGCGCCTGCGCACGGGGCGGGCTCCGCTCAGCGGAGCGCCGCCAGGATGGAGCGCGTGGCGTGGCTCTTGTTGAGGGTGTAGAAGTGCAGCCCAGGGGCCCCCCCTTCGAGCAGGGCGCGGCACTGCGTGATGGCGTACTCGATCCCCGTGGCCATGACGGCGCCCGGATCCTCCTTCACCGGCCGCAGGCGCCCGAGGAGCTCCTCCGGCAGGGACGCGCCGCACATCTTGGTGAAGCGCTGAACCTGCGCGACGTTCGTGACCGGCATGATGCCAGGGACGATCGGGATGGTGACCCCTGCCCCGCGAGCCCGCTCGACGAAGGACCAATACAGGTCGCAGTCGAAGAAGAGCTGGGTCGTCAGGAACGACGCGCCGAGGTCCTGCTTCATCCGGGCGAAGCGCAGGTCGTCCTCGGCCGACGTCGCCTCGGGGTGCGCCTCGGGGTAGCAAGCGGCGCCGATGCACACGTCGTGCTTCTCGTTCAGGAAGCCGATCAGGTCCGTCGCGTTGGCGAAGCCGCCAGCGGTGGCCTCGAAGCGCTCCGCGCCGTCCGGGGCGTCCCCCCGCAGGGCCAGCACGTTCCTCACCCCCGCGGTCTCGAGCCGCTCGACCACGGCGCCGATTTCCTCGGCCGTCGAGCCCACGCAGGTCAGGTGCGCGAGTCCCGTGAGGCCCAGCTCGTCCTGGATCCGCGTGATCACCGCGTGGGTCCGATCCCGGGTCGAGCCGCCGGCCCCGTAGGTGACCGAGATGAAGTCCGGCTCCACGCTCTCCTTCAGATCCGCCGCCGTCCGCATCAGATTCTCGGCCCCCGCGTCGGTCTTGGGCGGGAAGAACTCGAAGCTGAAGACGGGGGACCCCGCCCCGTAGAAGCTGGAAATGGGCTCGGCCATCTCAGTCGGCCCCCACGCCAGGCTCCAGCAGCTCCTCGAACCGCCGGCGGAACTCGTCAGGGATGGGGATCGGCTCCATGGAGTCGGTGTTGGTGCAGACGGTGATCATTCGGGCCTCGAGGTGGAGCTTGTCCGCCAGGTGGAAGCGGTAGCGCAGCCCGAGCGAGGTTCGGCCGAGCTTGAAGCAGGTCACGGAGACCACCGGGCGGTCTCCGAAGCGCAGGGGCGTGCTGAAGTCCACCTCTGAATGGACGAGGGGGAAGCCGACCCGTTGCTCCTGGAGCAGATGGTAGTACCGCCGCCCCACGTGTTCCTCCCAGAGGCCCTCGAAGACGTCGTGGACGTAGTCGAAGATCCGCGGGAAGTACGCGATGCCCGCGGGGTCGACGTGCCCAAAGCGGACCTGAATCACGGTGTTGTAGGCGCTCATCGTGAGATCTCCGGCCACTCCTCGAGGGCGGTCGTCGCGACGATCTGCCCCAGCTGGTCGAGCAGGGCCTCGCCCTCCTCGGCCGTCGCGGCAGCGGGGTCGCCGCACCACGCCTCGTCGGCGCCGATCGCGATGAAGTCGGGGGCGCCGTCGAGCATCTTCTCCACCAGCTTCACCTCCTTCGGCGCGAGCTGGAGCCGCTCCTCATCGCGCACGCTCTCCCCGTCCGCCGCGAGCACGATGCTCGACTCGTAGCGGCCCGCGTGGCAATCGCCGGACTTGAACTCGTCCCCCAGCGTCCCCGCCCAGCGCCGCCGGGTGATGTCGGGGAACAGGAGCTGCGCCTTGTCCTTGGTGACCTCCGCGTGATCCTTGCAGACCCCGCGGAGCAGCTGGACGTGCTGCCGCTCGAGGTGAGAGTTACACAGGACCACCCGCCGCACCCCGTGCTGCTCGAGGCTCTCCACCACGTCCTCCACGAGGTTCCACAGGGTGGTGGGCCGGATCGTGATCGTGCCGGGGAACCCGAAGGCGAACTGGGCCAAGGTGTAGGCGATGGGCGGCATGACCAGGGTGGTCACGCCCTCCGCGTCAAGGATCCCCGCCGCCCGCCGGGCCTGGGCCACGGCGATGGTCACGTCGGTATCGAGGGGCAGGTGGGGTCCGTGGGCCTCGGTCGCCCCCACCGGGAGCAGCGCCACCGGGTCGGCGGCGAACAGCTCCTTCGCCTCGGGCCAGGTCAGCTTCGCGAAGTCGTGCATCTACTTGAGGAGCTTGCGTGCGATCTTGCCGCGGTCGTTGCGCGGGAGGGGCTCGGTCCGCCACTCGAAGGAGCGCGGGTACTTGTGCGGGGCCAGCATGGTCTTCACGTGGGCCTTCAGCCCGGACGCGAGATCATCGGATCCTTGGTGGCCCTCGGCGCAAACCACGATGGCGTGCGCCTTGACGAGACCGTCGCCGTCGTCCCGCCCCACGACGCAGCACTCGTGGACCGCGGCGTGGTCGAGGAGCACGTTCTCGATCTCCAGGGGCGAGACCCAGATGCCGCTCACCTTGAGCAGGTCGTCGCTGCGCCCCACGTACCAGAAGAGCCCGTCCGCGTCCCGGCGGAACACGTCCGCTGAGGTGCACCAGGCGCCCTGGAAGGTCGCGTTGGACTTGTCCTTGTCCCCCCAGTAGCAGAGCGCGGTCGAGCCACCGGCGATGCGGAGGCGGCCCGGCTCACCGTCCTCGACGGGGCGGCCCTCGGGGTCCACCACCTCGGCCACGTAGCCCGGGACCAGGCGGCCGAGCGAGCCCGGCACGACCTCTCCCATGGCGCTGGAGATGTAGATGTGGAACATCTCGGCGGAGCCGATGCCGTCGAGGATCTCCACGCCCGTCCGCGCCTTCCACTGCTCGTAGAGGGCCGGAGGCAGGGCCTCCCCAGCGGACAGGGAGACCCGCAGGCAGGAGAGGTCCGCCCCGTCGCAGCGCTCGCTCCGCAGCACGTTGTTGAACAGCGTCGGGACGCCCGTGAGGAAGGTCGGCCGGTGCGCCTCCACCTGATCGAGGATCTCGTCCGCCGTCGCCCGCCCCTCGAAGAGCACCACCGTGGCGCCCACCCGGAACGGGAACATGAGGTTGGTGCCGGTCGCGTACCCGAAGAAGAGCTTCGGCACGGAGAGGCAGACGTCATCCTCCCGATACCCCGCCACCTGGAGCGCGTAGGTCTCGGTGGAGTAGGCGAAGTCCCGGCCGGCGTGGACGCAGGCCTTGGGCTCACCGGTCGAGCCGGAGGTGAAGAGCCACCCCGCGATCCCATCCGGGCCGACTGGTTCGACGGCAGCCGCTGCGCTCGAAGGGTCGGCGCCCCGGCGAGCCTCCTCGTACGGGGTGAAGCCGCCGGCGTCCTCCCCCACCACGAAGGCCGCCCGGCAGGCCGGCGCGGACCGCAGCGCCTCACCGATCTCCGGCAGCACGCTCTCGTGGGTGAACACGGCCGCCGCGCGGGAGTACTCGAGGTAGTACGCGTAGTCCTTCGCCTTGAGCAGCGGGTTGACCATGGCGAAGACCGCCCCGACCCGCAGGGTGGCGAACCACGCCTCGACGAACTCGAAGCCGTCGGGGAGCACGATCAAGACCCGCTCTTCCGGGCGGACGCCCGCGCCGCGCAGGGCCGCGGCCATCCGCAACACGCCGTCATGGATCTCGCCGTAGGTGCGGCCGTCCGCGCCGACCTTGACGGCGACCTTGCCCCGCCGACCAGCGTCCAGGTTCCGGTCCAGGAAGTACTCGCTCAGGTTGAAGCTCGCGGGGAGCTCCATGGGGAAGGTCGCGTCGGGTGCGCTCATCAGCGGAGCGGCGCGGCCAGCGCGCTTCGAAAGGCCTCTGCGGAGCGGTGTCGGTCCTTCGGGCTCCCCTTCAGACCGCCGGCGATGGCGGCCTCAAGCGCGGAGTCCACCTCGACACCGGGCGCGGCGGCGGACATGGCCGGCGCGCTGGGCTGCATCTTCGATTGGAAGACCTCGATGAAGCTGCGCCCCGCCCAGGGCATGACCCCGCTGACAAGCTCGTACATCACCGTCGCGAGGTTGTAGAGGTCTGAGCTCTCGTCGGGCGCATCCCCGCCGAACTGCTCCAGCGGTGCGTAGTACGGGGTGCCAATCAGCGCGGTGCGCGTCCCCAGGTGCTTGGCGGCCCACAGCCCTGGGGTCACGCCGCCGTCCACCAGGACCGGCCCGTGGTCCCCGACGAAGACCGTCGACGGCTTGATGTCACCGTGGATGAGCCCCTTGGCGTGGGCGTTCTCGAGGCCAGCGAGCAGGGCGAGGCCGAGGTCCACGACCTCGCTGGCGTCCCAGGGGCCGCGCTCGGCGACGAGGTCCCGCAGCGCGACCCCCTCCGGGAACTCGAAGACCGCGATCACAGCGCCGTCCCCGAGGACCTGGAGCTCCTGGACCCGGGTGAAGGTCGCGTCGTCCAGCGCAGACCACCTCCCGAGGGTCTCCGCGAAGGCCTCCGCCTGGGCCTTGTTCTCGAACAGGGAGGACGGGAACGCCTGCAGTTCGCAGCGCTCCCCGCTCTCCTGATCGGTCGCTCGGAAGGCGGCGGACATGCCGTTCTCCCGATGCGGGGCGTCGATCAGGTAGCGGTCCAGGAGGACCTTGCCCGGGGCAAGGTCAAAGAGGCTGAGGTGGGTCTGTGCCATGGCGAGTCGCGAGCGCGGTCCGATGCGGGCCCACAGTATGCACCCACCAACGGCCGGTCGGCCCATTACCTGCCACCCTGGAGCCAGGAAGTGCGCGCTCGCGTCGTGCCGCGGGATCCGGGCCGTCGACCCCTGGCCGCTCGCGGGCCCGAATCAGAGGGCACCCACCTCGGAGCAGAATCGGCTGCGGGGCGCACCCGGCGACGGGGCACTCCCAGCGGCGGGGCTCTCCGGGCGACGGGGCTCTCTGGGCGACGGAGCTCTCTGGGCTACGGGGCTCTCTGGGCTACGGGGCGAGCCGGGCCAAGGAGTGCGCTGGGCCACGGGGTAGGCCGAGCAGCCAGATGAACCGGGCCGCGGGTTGGACTGGGCCGCGGGTTGGACCGGGCCGTTCGTTGGACCGGGCGATGGGGTGACTCCGACTCAGAACAAACCGTGGTCCCGGCTCCGCTCGTCCCCGAGCGACTCGCCAGGAGAAGGCCGCCGGAGAGGCCTCAGAGACTCAGGGGCCGTGGGCGCCCGGGGCCTGGCCCGTCGCTTGACCTGTCCCCTGGTCGGCCGCCTGGTCGGTCGCCTGGTCAGTCGCGTGACCGGTCGCCTGGCCAGGCTCTTCGTCCGACGCAGCGCGAGCCCGGTCACCCGTACGCCGGATCGGGGGCAGCGGGCGCTCCTCCTTCGAGACGAAGACCAGCTGGTCATCGCCGAGCTCCAGCTCCGTGACGACCTCCCCCCCGAGGACGTGGCCGTCGATGAGCCGGTCCACGTGCTCCCCCTGCACCTTGCCGTACCAGATCTCCTCCGGCTGGCAGGCGACGACCGGGGCGTGGGCGCATTGCCCGAGGCAGCGCGTGCCGACCGCTCGCACCACGCCCTTCAGGCCGCGCTCGTGGATCCCCGCCCGGAGCCGGTCGAGCACCTCGTCGCCGCCGGCCCTGGAGCAGGACCCGCGGGGGTGCTCCTCCCCCCGGTCGTTGAGGCAGACGAACAGCATCCTCTGATAGCCAGGCATCAGCGACTCGCTCCCGCATCAGGGGCCGGGGTGTTCTTCAGGACGTGCTTGGCGAGCACGAGCTTCTGGACCTCGCTCGTCCCCTCATAGATCCGCAGGGCGCGGGTGTCGCGGAACAGCCGCTCGACCACCGACCCCACGCGCACGCCGGCGCCGCCGTGGTGCTGCACCGCCCGGTCGCAGACCCAGGAGGCGTTCTCGGTGGAGAAGAGCTTGGCGCGCGCCACCTCGGCCGTGGCGTCCTCGCCCGCGTCCACGGCCGCTGCGGCCTCGGCGGTGAGGAGCTCGGCGGCCCGCAGGCGGGTGTCCATCTCGGCGAGATCGAAGCGTAGCCCCTGGAAGCTCGAGAGCGGCCGACCGAACTGCTCGCGGCGCGAGAGGTGCGCCACGGACTCGGCCAGGGCGCGCCGCGCGAAGCCGTTCGCCGCAGCCGCCACCGTGATCCGGAAGCGCGCCAGGTTCGCGAGCGCCAGGTCCATCCCCGCGCCGACCTCCCCCAGCACGTGGGCCGCGGGCACCCGCACGCCATCGAGGAACAGCTCCCCGATGGGGTGAGGCGCCATGACCTCGAAGCCGCGGGTGGCCAGCCCCTTGGCCCCGTGCTCCACGAAGAACATGGTCAGCCCGTCTCGCTCGCCGGGCTCGCCAGCGGTACGCGCGAGCACCGTGTAGAAGTCCGCCACGCCGATGTTCGTGATGTACGTCTTGGCGCCCGTCAGGACATAGTCGTCTCCATCTCGCTCCGCGCGCGTCGCGACCCCCGAGAGGTCGGACCCGGCGCCTGCCTCCGTCAGGGCGAGGGCAGGGATCTCCTCCCCACGCGCCACCCCGGCGAGGCGCTCGAGCAGGCCGGCGTCGGCCGACCCCAACGCGATGGGAAAGGAGCCGAGGCCCTGCTCCACGAAGGCGAGGTCCGCCATGGCGTGGCGATACGCGAGGGCTTGTCGGCACGCGACCATCGCCCGCACGGACACGGTGGACGGCGGCGCGAGCTCGCCCACGTCCGCGCCGCCCGCGCTGGCCGGCACGACGAGCCGCAGCAGCCCGGCCTCCTGGAGCCGCCGGTGGCCGACCCGATAGGCCTCGATCTCGCCGAGCTCGGGGGACGCCGCGCCCAGCTCAGCCTCCACAGCCCTTCCGATCTCATCGGCCCGGGCCCGGAGCGCCTCCAGCCCGCCAGGCTGCGCCGCGCCGGTGCCGTGGTCACGGCTCGTGGGGGGTTGTTGGCTCATGGGGGGAGAATAGGACGGGGCGCGGGCCCGCGGGAGTCGCCGGGTGGGGTTTCGCCGCTCGGACGGGTCTCCCCCCGTGTGCGCGCCTGCGCTCCGCCCCGTTGGCTCTGCCCCCCCGGCTCTGGTTCCTCGGCTGTGGCTCCTCGGCTGTGGCTCCTCGGCTGTGGCCCTTCTCCCGCGGCGCCCTCCCCCGCTCTCGCTTCTGTTCCCTCTTTCCCCCACCGGCTTCCGCTCCTGCTGCCCTCCGTGGCCCCTGCCCCTCCTGGCCGCTGCTCCTCCTGGCCGCTGCCCTCTCTGGGCCTGCGCCCCTACGCCGCGCTCGCGCAGACCTCCGCTACCATGCTGCGGCTCATGCAGGAGAATCGCCGCCCCACCGACGCCGTCGTCATCTTCGCCAAGGCCCCCGTCCCGGGGCAGGTGAAGACCCGGCTGGGACGGGCGCTCGGCGATGACGCGGCGGCACGACTGGCCGAGGCGTTCCTGCTCGATGTGCTCGAGAGCGCGCGTTCGCTGCGTGACCAGCTCGTGGTCATCGCCTTCTCTCCCCCGAGCAGCGAGCCCTGGTTCCGATCCCACGTGGGAGCCTGCCACCTGGTCCCCCAGCCCCAGGCCAGCTTCGGTGAGCGGGTCATCGCAGCCCTGGGTGAGGCCCACCGCCTCGGCGCCGAGCGGACGGTCATCGTGGGGATGGACTCTCCGCACCTGGGCACCGAGCGCTGGGAAGACGCCTTCACCGCGCTCGATGATCACGACGCCTGCGTCGGCCCCTGCGAGGACGGGGGCTACTACCTCCTCGGGCTCCGGGCGCCCCGGCCCGGGATGTTCGAGGACATCCCCTGGGGTGGCCCCAAGGTCCTCGCCGCGACCCGCGCCCGAGCCGCCGCTCTGGGGCTGTCCCTCGCGGAGCTGGAGGCGGACTTCGACGTCGATGAGGTCGAGGACCTGGGGAGGCTCGCCGCGCGACTCGAGCACGACGCCGCGGCCTGCCCCCACACCCGCGCAGCCCTCGAGGCGGCGGGCATCCAGTGACGCTGGCGCCACGTTCCGCGCACGCATCCCTGCCCCGTTCGCTCGAGGCCCCGCCCGGGGCCCGCCCTGGTACCCACCCGGTACCCGCCCGGGATTCGTCCTGGACTCACCTGGGGCCCCGACCCGCGGCCCGGTCCAGGACCCACCGTGCACGCTGCTCCGTGGTCCAGCCGAGCGCCCTGTCTTCGGGAGGGAACCCTGTCTTTGCGAGGGAACCCTGTCTTCGGGAGGGAACTCGGCCTGCGGGAGGGAACCTGTCCGCAGGCACGAGGCTCCCCGCCGCCGACCCCGCTACCTGGACCCCGGGCGGTTCTTGACGAAGTCCTTGGGGCGCTTCTCCACGAAGGCGTCGTAGGACTCGCGGTAGTCGGGGTGCTTCATGCACTCCGCCTGGATCCAGCCCTCGGCCTGCATGGCCTCGCCCAGGTCCATGTGCGCCTCGGCGTTGAGCATGCGCTTGGTCACGGCGAGCCCCATGCCGGGCCCGGCCGCGAGCTTCTCCGCCATCCCACGCGCCTTCTCCTCCAGCTCGTCGCCGGAGACCACGTGGTTGTAGAGGCCGATGCGCTCGGCCCGCTCCGCGGTGATGAACTCACCGGCCATCAGCAGCTCACTGGCGTGGCCGAGCCCGACGATACGGGGCAGGAGCCAGGCGGCGCCCATGTCGGCGCCCGAGAGGCCGACCTGCGTGAACAGGAAGGCGATCTTGGCCGTGTCCGAGGCGATCCGGATGTCCGCGGCCGCGGCCATCACCGCGCCCGCGCCGCAGGTGGTCCCGTTGAGGGCCGCGACGATCGGCTTCTCGAGACGGCGCATGCTCTCGATCAGGTCGCAGGTCATGCGCGTGAACGCCACGAGCGCGGAGTCCGGGACCCCGAAGAGCTTGCCGATGATGTCGAGGACGTCGCCCCCCGAGCAGAACGCACGCCCCGTCCCGGTCAGGAGCACGCTGCGCACGGAGTCCCGCTCCCCGAGGGCGCGGAAGGTGTCGCGCAGCTCCGCGTAGGAGTCGAAGGTCAGCGCGTTCAGGCGCTCGGGGCGGTTGAGTCGAATGGTCGCGACGCCATCGCTCTCCTCGTAGTCGAAGTGCTCCGGCTGGATCGTCTCGGGGGTGATCATGGGGAGACCATAGCGAAGGGGCCCCCGCGGGGAACCCGGCAGGAAGCGGAGTCCACGCCCCGGGGCCCGACGTCCCTGCCAATCTACGGTTCAACCCACCGGCAAACAGGCGGGCCAGGTCAGGGCCTGAGCGCCCGCGGAGCGCCCAGCGGGTCTTGACGGGGATCGAACCCGACGGACGCGACGGGGCGAGGGAGGACCCATATGATGGCGTGCCCCCCCCACCCCAACGCACATGCATCGCCCCCTCCGCCTCCTCGCCCCCC
>CBFHHK010000124.1:0-1121 GCA_965655435.1 Planctomycetota bacterium
GGCCCCCGCGGTGCACGGCTTCTTCCGCGCGGGATCCTGGACCCACGTGGGCCTGCGGATCGAGGGCGCGGGCCAGCGGGTCACCTTGCTCCTCGACGGCTTCCCGCTGGACCGCTGGCAGGACCCCGCTCGCTCCATCTTCCAGCCGCTCGCGCCCGCCGGGGCCGTCACCGTGGGTGGAGCGGTGGCCGGTGGCGCGTCCTCCCTGCGGGGCTGGATCGATGAGTTCAAGGTCCTGGCCCACGACGTGGACCCCGAGTCCGCGGCCAACCACGCCCGGGGAACGCTGATCGGCTTCCCTGAGGACGCCCAGTCCTCGCGCTGGATGGACCGGCTCGCGGCCCGCTTCCCGGCCTGGGCCCACGAAGAGGTGAGTGAGGCCCTGCGGCGTCGCGGAGAGCCGACGGAGGAGCGCTATGCGTCCTTCGTGGACGCTTCCAGGGACCTCGGCGTGCACCGGGGCTCGATCCCCGCGGGCGCGCACCACCTGAGGGCGGCCATGCACTTCCCCGAGGGGCCGATCTTCCAGGACCAGCCGCGGCCGGACTCCCGGACGAATCGCTTCTGCCTCAGCTGCCACACCGCGGGAGCGCCCGGCGGGCTCGGGCTCGATGCGCTGGCCTATCGTCCGGGGCTCGCAGCCCTCCGCGACCCTCGGCGCCAGCCGTCGCAGCCCCCCGCGAGGATGGGCGGAGCGATCCCCAACGGGATCGTCGACGCCGGGGGCTCGCCGCGGCCGCGCCCCGACGAGCTGCGCCCTGTGGATGGCTCGCCGGTGCTCGTGGACCGCTGGCTCCTCGACCGTTGGGGGGCGCGCGCCGCCGCGGTTCGCGGGGTCTCACTGATGTCCGGGGACCGGGTCATCGGCGCGCTGGAGTCCGGTCAGCAGCTGGACCCAGCCCGGCTCGGGGCGGCGACGGTCGACCTTCGGGTGAACCTCGATGTGGCCCAGGGAGAGGTCGAGCTGGTCCTGCTCGACGTCGGTTCGGGGGCTCCGGTGGAGCTGCGCCGTTCGACGGTCCCCCACGGCCCCTTCCGGGCCTTTGGCTCGGGGGTCCCGGGCTTCGACCTCCAGCCAGGCGCCTACCGGCTGGACGCCACCCCGGCGGGGGGCGCGACCT
>CBFHHK010000124.1:1221-2683 GCA_965655435.1 Planctomycetota bacterium
TGGCTCGGGGGTCCCGGGCTTCGACCTCCAGCCAGGCGCCTACCGGCTGGACGCCACCCCGGCGGGGGGCGCGACCTTCTCCGTTCCGTTCACCGTCGTGGACGGCTCGCCGCGGACAGTCGCTGCGTCCACAGACCTGTTCCGCCAGGGGTCCCCCCCCGACGGCTGGTTCCTCCGGCGCAACGACGTCGCTGCCGCCCTCGACCCTGATGAGTACGTGGCGCTCACCTGGGATGCCCTGAACCGCCGCTACGCCGGCCCCACCCCCGCCAGCGGCTGGCTCGGTCAAGGCTTCGGGCAACCCGGTCCGGGCGTGCTCGAGCTGCCGCCGGGTGCGCCGCAGGGGGTTGTGGCCGCCGGGTACTCCGTGAAGCTCGCAGGCTTCTATCTGGTGGAGGGGCTCGCCTCCACCCAGGTGGGGAGCCCGGAGCTGATCGCCCGGGTGCTCCATGCCCATCCGTCGGGCGGTGCCCCGACGACCCTCTTCGAGCAGTCGCTCCCGGCTTCGGGGCCGCCAGCGCTCACCTCTGATCCCACATGGATGGAGCCGGGGGACGTGATCTGGGTGGTCATGGCCCCGGGGCAGACGAGCGCGGCGGACCTGTTCAGCTGGGACTTCCGCATTCGCTGCGGGGACGCGACCTGGTCGCAGTCCTTCGACTAGGGCGGCGTGGCGCCGGGTCGCAGGGCGGCGGCGCCTGTCCCGCTTCAGTGACTCCCGACGCGGCGTGCCGTTCGATCCCTGTTCACGGTGAATCCAGTCCCTCAGAGGAGCCGAAGCCGTCGATGTGGAGCCCATGGCACGAGGGCTGACCTCGGCCGCCGGCTCCACCTCGCATCCCCACCTCTGGACGGCCGACATGCATCAGACCCTCGCCACCCTCGGCCTCTCAGGCCTCCTCATGCTCACGACTCAGGCCCGCCCGCAGGACGACGGGACCCTGGTGGACCTGGCGGTAGGCGCCGGGAACTTCACCACGCTCGTGGCCGCGGTCGAGGCCGCAGGGCTCGCGGACGCGCTCTCGGGCGACGGCCCGCTGACGGTGTTCGCGCCCACGGATGAGGCCTTCTCGGCCCTGGGTGAGGACACCCTGAAGGAGCTCCTCACGGAGCGCGGTCGGCCGCAGTTGACGCGCATCCTCCTGCACCACGTGGTGGCCGGAGAGGTGCTCGCCGAGGACGTTGTTCAGGCGAATGGGCTGGCGACCCTCGCCGGGACCCGCCTCGCCGCGCAGGCGGCGCTCGGGCGTGTGATCGTCGAGGGGGCAGCGGTGGAGGCCGCCGACCTGCGAGCCAGCAACGGAGTGATCCACGTGATCGACAGGGTCCTGCTTCCGCCGGCGCGTTCAGCCGCGCTGGAGGCGTTGCTTGTGGGCGCGGTCGAGCGTGGCGTGGCGCTGTTCAACGACGGCGACGAGGCGGGCTGCTGTGCCGTCTACGCCACGGCCCTCGATGCCCTACG
>CBFHHK010000124.1:2780-4141 GCA_965655435.1 Planctomycetota bacterium
CGGTGCGGCGTCGCAGACGGCGCGTTTGCCGGGGCGGAGACGATCCAGCTGCGCGTCAAGGGTGACGGCCGGACGTATATCTTCGGCGCGCGGACCTCCAGCGGCATGGGAGGCGACTCCTTCTGGACTCGCTTCGCCACGGTGGACGGCGAGTGGCAGACCGTGGATGTCCGGATCGAGGACATGGAGCGGCACTTCTTCGGCCGCAGGATGGACGGCACGATCACCCCGGAGCAGATCCGCGGGCTCGAGTTCTACGTCTACGACAAGAAGGCCGGCCCGTTCCGCCTTGAGGTGGACGAGATCCGAGCGGCGTCGGGCTCGGTCGCCCTGGCGCGCGGCGGCAGCTGATCCCCCGGGAGGGCTCGCGGGTGGAGGCCCTGGGGCGCGGGTGGAGACCCTGGGGCGCGGGTGGAGACCGGGGTCGCGGTGGGGGGAGCGGGGAGCGGCTCTGTTTCGAGACGTCGCCGTCCCCGCGAGCATCTGTGGCGGCGCCATGGGGACCGCGCTCTCATACTTGCATGGGAACCCAATCCTCCGACGCGCCGTCCCGTCCCCATGACGATCTCCATCCTCACCGCCTCCCTCCTCGCCCTCTCGCCTGCCGCGATGCCCCAGGCGGGCGTCGGCCCTGAGCTCGCGCCCCTCGACCCGGCCCCGGCGGTTCCCGTCCCGGTGAGCACGGGCACGGTCCAGCACCTGGTCAAGGTGAGCTCGGACCCCATGGGCCTCCTGCGGCTGCAGCGATTGGATCTCGATCTGGTGTCGGTGGACCTCGCGGGCGGCGAGGCGACCCTGCTGGTCACCGACGACCAGATGGAACAGATCCGAGGGGTGCGGCTCACGCCGGAGGTGCTCATCGAAGACCTCGCGGGGTACTACGCGCGGCGGCTCACCGCTGGCGCTGCCGAGGACAACGCCGGGGTGGGGTACGGCCAGTGGCTCAACCCGCCCTACGGGCAGGGCTCGATGTCGGGGTACTACACCTTCGCCGAGGTCGTCTCGGTCCTCGATCAGCTCACGGCGGCGTACCCCCAGTTCGTCTCCGCCAAGTCCTCCATCGGACAGTCACTCCAGGGCCGAGACCTCTGGATGGTGAAGGTGTCCGACAACCCCGGCGTGGATGAGCCCGAGCCGGAGATGCGCATCGACGCGCTGCACCATGCGCGCGAGCCCATGGGCATGCAGACGACCCTCTACTTCCTCTGCTACCTGCTCGAGGAGTACGGCAGCGACCCCGTGGCCACCTATCTCCTCGACGAGCGCGAGATCTACGTGGTGCCGTGCGTGAACCCGGACGGCTATGAGTTCAATCGCCTGACCGATCCCATCGGGGGCGGACTGTGGCGCAAGAACCGCCG
>CBFHHK010000124.1:4239-5996 GCA_965655435.1 Planctomycetota bacterium
AACAACGGCGGCAGCACGGGGGTGGACCTCAACCGGAACTACCCCTTCCAGTGGGGTGGATCGGGCTCCAGCGGATCCGGCTCTTCGGAGACGTATCGGGGGTCTGCGCCGGCGTCCGAGCCGGAGGTCCAGGCCATGGTCCAGTTCATCAACAGCCGGGAGTTCGAGACCTCCCTGTCGGTGCACACCTTCTCCGACCTGTGGCTCGCGCCCTGGGGATATGTGACCCAGTACCCGCCCGACTGGGACGAGATCGGTGAGATCGGCGACCTCGCGGTGGCGGACAACGGCTACGTCCACGGTCCAGCCTCGATCGTCCTCTACCAGGCGGACGGCGTCACGTTCGACTACGAGTACGGGGTCAAGGGCACCTACGGCTGGACCCCCGAGATCGGGAACGGCAACGACGGCTTCTGGCCGCTGCAGAACCGGATCGTGCCCCTGGCGGAGGAGAACCTCACCAGCTTCGCCCGCACCGTGCTCGCGGCGGGCGCCTGGCTCCGGCCTGAGGCGGTCACGGTGACGGATGCCGGCGACGGGGATGGCTCCTTCGAGCCGGGCGAGCCCGTGGACGTCTCGGCCTTCGTGCGCAACTCCGGACGCGGGGACTCGGCGGCGGCGACCATCGACCTCGCCACCTCGAGCCCGTTTGCGACGGTGACCACGGCCCAGTCTTCCCTCTCGGTGCCGTCCTTCACCACGGGGACGGGCGCGGCTCCGCTCCAGCTGCTCCTCGACCCCTCGACGCCCATGGGCGAGGTCGTGAACTTCACGGTCACCATCACCGAGGGGGGCCGAGCCGAGGTCCTCGACGGTCAGCTGACGGTGGGCGTGCGCGTGGTCGCGGCCTACGACTTCGAGGCGGCGGGCGACCAGGGCTGGACCATCGGGTCGCCGAACAACGCGACCACGGGGGAGTGGACCCGGGCGGACCCGATCGGGACCGCCGCGCAGCCGGAGAACGACAACTCGCCGAGTCCTGGCACTCGCTGCTGGTTCACGGGCCAGGGGAGCGTGGGCGGTGGCCTCGGTGAGAACGACGTGGATGGCGGGAGCACGGCGCTGTTCTCTCCCCTCTTTGACCTCGACGGCTCGGCGACGGCCACCCTGCGGTACGTGCGCTGGTACTCGAACGACGAAGGCGCGTCGCCCGGGGCGGACGTGTTCAATGTGGACCTCTCCGACGATGGTGGCGTGAGCTGGACCAGCGCCGAGGTCGTGGGCCCCACCGGTGCCGGAACGACCGGGGGGTGGATCGAATCCTCGGTGGACATCGGCGCGTACGTGGCGCTAACCGACCAGGTGCGGGTGCGTTTTGTTGCGTCGGACGTCGGCAGCGGCTCCATCGTCGAGGCGGCGGTGGACGATGTGCGCGTGGAGGCCACGGATCCCGGCTGCCCTCAGCCCGAGAACTACTGCGTGCTGTCCCCCAACCAGTGGACCGCCGGCGCGATCATGGGGGCCACGGGGTCCACCGACGTCACCTTGAACCAGCTGTCCTTGACGGTCGCTGACGCGAACCCGTCGGGCTTCGGGCTGTTCTTCTACGGTCAGGGCCGGGACCAGGTCCCGGCCGGCAACGGCTCGATCTGCATCGGCGGCGCCTTCCAGCGTCTCCCGGTGGTCCAGACGGACGCCGCTGGCGCGGCGTCCTATGCCCTGGACTTCCCCTCGCTGCCTGTCGTGATCGCGAATGGCGAGACCTGGAACTTCCAGTTCTGGCTCCGGGACGTCGGCGGGGCGGCCTTCAACTTCTC
>CBFHHK010000124.1:6095-13664 GCA_965655435.1 Planctomycetota bacterium
TGTCGTGATCGCGAATGGCGAGACCTGGAACTTCCAGTTCTGGCTCCGGGACGTCGGCGGGGCGGCCTTCAACTTCTCGGACGGCCTCGAGATCACGTTCTGTCCGTGAGGCCACCCGGCCGCCGGGGGGAGACCGTGACCAGGAATTGATCCGGGCGGTCGCGTGCCCGCTGAGCGACTCGATACCTTCAGCGGCCACGCCTTCCTCGGCGGCTCCTCCCCGCGCCCCTGATCCGTCGGGCGCGCGGGGACACCGGGGATCAACCGTGCGCCGCGCCCTTGGAACGCCCCGAGATCGACCCCCACCCCGAGCCCTCGAGGCTGCCTGATCGGCACCGTCGACTGGCACTCCGCACGGCGCTGGTGTCGAGCCTGACGCTGGTGAGCCGCGTGCTTGGATATGCGCGCGAGATGCTCGCTGCGGCGCTCTTCGGGGATACCTCAGGCGTCTTCGACGCGTTCCTGACGGCGTTCCGCGTGCCCAACCTCTTCCGGCGCTTCCTCGGGGAGGGCGCCCTGGCCGTGAGCTTCCAGACGGCGCTGACCGAGGTGGATGAGAGCCACGGAGAGTCCGCGGGAGCGGTCCTGTTCCGCAAGACGCTCGGGCTGCTGATGGTGGTGTCCTTCATCCTGAGCCTCCTGGTCATGGCCGCCGTCTCCATGGCCCCCGATCAGCTGCCGGGGACGGAGTGGTCCTGGCTGGGGGCGGACCCTGACGCGGTTCGGGACCTCACGATCCGGGTCATGCCCTTCCTTGTGCTGGTCTGCCTCTCCTCCCTGGTGACCGGAGCACTTCACGTACGGGGCAAGTTCGGAGCGCCCGCGTTCGCGCCCGCGGCCATGAATCTCGCCTGGATTGCCACGCTGCTGATGATCGCGTGGCGCTTCGGGTGGGGGGACAGGTCGGAGTACGGTGCTGAGAGCGTGGCCGACGTGGAGCGGCACGTGGCCATGGCCCGCTGGCTCGCCTGGGGCCTGCTGGTGGCTGGCGTCGTTCAGCTCTTGATCCAGTGGCCTGCGCTGCGCTCAGCCGGGCTCCTGGGTCGCCGTGAGGGCCTCAGGGCCCTTCCGGAGGGCGCCCCCGGGCCTGGAGAGGTCCTGCGCCGGTCCGCGCCCCTGGCCCTTGGGGCGGCGGTCTACCAGATCAACGTGATGGTGGACGGGCTGATGGCGGAGAGCCTGCTCACCAACGGCGGCCCGACCGCCCACTACTACGCCAACCGCGTCCAGCAGTTCCCCCTCGCGCTGGTGGCCATCGCGGCCACCAGCGCGGTGTTTCCGGCCCTCCAGCAGCTCGGGCACCGGCGGGAGCTGGCGGCCCTGCGCAGGCTCCATGATCGCACCCACCTGGCCATCGTCGCCGTGGCCCTGCCTGCAGCGGTGGGCCTGTTCGTCCTCGCCAGGCCGGTGGTGGAGGTCTCCTTCGAGCACGGGGCCTTCGGCCCGGAGGGCGTGGATCGGACCACGCGGGCCCTCAAGGCGCTCTGCTTTGCGATCGTTCCGGCCGGAGCTACGGGCCTCGTGGCGCGCACCTATTACTCGGTAGGGGATTTTTCCACACCGGTGAAGGTCTCCGCCGCGATGCTCGTGCTCAACGGACTGCTGAACGTGCTCTTCCTCGTGGGGCTGGGCATGGACGTGGAGGGGCTGGCCGCGGCGACGGCGGTGACGAGCGCCCTCAACGTCGCGATGCTACTTCCTGGTCTCTCGCGTCTCCTCGGCCTCCCCAAGAGCGATGTGCCCTTCAGGCACGCGCTGCCCAGGATCCTCGCGGCCGCTGCGGTCTCGGGCGTCGCCGCAGGCGCCGTCGAGCAGGCGCTCGACGACGTGCTCGGACCCATCCTGGCGCTCTTCCTGGCCATCGGCGCGGGCGGCGGGGCCTACCTGGGAGCGGCCCTTGTGCTGGGGATCGAGGACGTTCGAGCGATCAGCAATAAGGTCCTGGATCGGCTCCGGCCTGGGCGCGGATAGAGCCGGCGCTTCGCGGGCTGGAGGCACTCGATGGAAGGCCCCCCCTTGCAACGGAAGCCGCTGGCGAGAATCATGGGCGCAGGTCGGCACCCGTGCCTGATGGGGCGACGTTGACGAAGAGTCCCAAGCCCAGTCCACACCACGTGACCTCGACGCAGCCGCACGCAGCCGACCGTCTCCAGCACGACCTCGAAGCAACCGGAGTGAGCGCCCTCACGGACGGCGCCGGGACCTCTGACCCTGCTGGGGAGACGCGAGACCAGGAGGACGCTGGAGCGCTCCTCGGGGGCATTGACCCCCCCGCGGACCTCCCCGACCCCGACCTCGGGGAGAACTCGCTCAAGGTGCTGGAGCGTCGCTATCTGATCCGCGGCGAGGACGGCGACCTGGCCGAGACGCCGCGCCAGATGTTCTGGCGCGTGGCGCGCACCGTCGCCGGGGCGGAGGTGAAGTTCGACGCTGAACCGGAGGAGGCCCTCGAGGTCGCCAGGGACTTCTACACGCTCATGAGCCAGCGGATGTTCCTCCCGAACAGCCCCTGCCTCACCAACGCGGGCCGCGGGAGCGGGATGCTCTCGGCGTGCTTCGTGCTGCCGGTGCCGGACTCGGTGGAGGGCATCTACGAGTCCGTCAAGGCCACCGCCCTGATCCAGAAGGCCGGCGGCGGCACGGGCTTCAACTTCTCAAGGGTCCGCCCGGCAGGGCGCCTCGTGAAGAGCTCTGGCGGCCAGGGCGCGGGCCCCCTCACGTTCATGGACGTCTTCTCGAAGGCGTCCGACTCCATCCAGCAGGGCGCGTTCCGCAAGGGCGCCAACATGGGCATCCTGAGGGTCGATCACCCGGACATCGCGGACTTCATCGTCTGCAAGGACGACCGGTCGAAGCTGACCAACTTCAACGTCAGCGTGGCCGTCACGGACCGCTTCATGGAGCAGCTGGGGGAGGACCCGAGCGCCGCCCACCAGGTGCTCGACCCGCTCACGGGCGAATGGGCCCCGCTCGAGCGCGACGGGTCGACCTGCACCGTGGGCGACCTGTGGAGCTCGATCGTCGAGCACGCCCACGCCTCGGGTGAGCCGGGGGTCGTCTTCATCGACCGGATCAACGCCACCAACCCGATCAAGAACGTCGGGCAGATCGAGGCGACCAACCCCTGTGGGGAGCAGCCCCTGCACGCCTGGGACTCCTGCAACCTGGGGTCGATCAACCTCGGCCGCTTCGTGATCCCGAGCTTGGACGAGGCCACCGGCGCCTCCACCTCGAGCTTCCACTGGGAGGCTTACCGCGAGGTCATCCACACCTGCACGCGCTTCCTCGACGACGTCATCGAGGTGAACGAGTATCCCCTGAGGGAGATCGCCGAGATGTCCCGCTCGACCCGGCGCATCGGGCTCGGCGTCATGGGCTTCGCCGACGCGCTCTACTCTCTCGGGCTGCCGTATGACTCCCAGGAGGCATGCGCCTTCGGCGAGGAGATCATGCGAGTGCTCAACGAGGAGTCGCACCTCGCCTCCGAGGTGTTGGCTGAGGAGCGCGGCGTCTTCGGGGCCTGGGAAGGTTCCGAGTTTGAAGCCCAGGGAAAACGCCTCAGGAACAGCTACACGACGACGATCGCGCCGACGGGAACGATCTCCATCATCGCTGGTTGCTCGGGCGGCATCGAGCCGATGTTCAGCCTCGCCTTCGAGCGTCAGATCATGAAGGACGCGGAGGGTAAGCCCACCATCATGCGCGAGGTCAACGAGGTCTTCGAGCGCGTGGCGGAGGCCTCGGGGTACTTCTCCGACGAGCTCGTGGAGAAGATCCTGGCCGAGGGGACCCTCGCCCACGTCGAAGGCGTGCCCGAGGCGGACCAGCGCCTGTTCGTGACGGCGCATGACATCTCTCCCGAGTGGCACATGCGAATGCAGGCTGCGTTCCAACGGCACTGCGACGCGTCGATCTCGAAGACGATCAACTTCCCCAAGTCCGCCAGCGTCGATGATGTTCGACAGATCTACGACATGGCTGTCGACATGGGCGTGAAAGGTGTCACTGTGTATCGCGACGGCTGCCGTGACATGCAGCCCATGGCGCTCAAGGGCGCCGACCGTCCCACGGGAGGGATGGCGACTGACGCGGCGGGGGCCGGGACCGCACACCCGACTCCTGCCGCCGAAGTCATCCAAGGGGGAGCTCAGCTCGACCCCGTTCGCCTGCCGGAGATCATGCCGTCCCTACGGATCCGGCAGATGACGCCCTTCGGCAACATGCACGTCAAGGTGTCGGTGGATCCCCAGAGCGGGCGTGAGCGCGAGGTGTTCGCCCAGCTCGGCAAGGGCGGCGACGTGGCCAACTCGGACCTGGAGGCGATCTGTCGCATCCTCTCGCTCTGGCTCCGCTCCAACGGCAGCCTCGAGAAGGCGGTCTCCCAGCTCTCAGGGATCGGCTCGAGCCTCTCGGTCCCGACCAAGGACGGGCGGATCATGTCCCTCGCTGACGGGCTCGCGACCGCGCTGCTCCGCTACAAGACCGCCAAGGACGAGTACGGCCTCGAGGCGCTCCTGCTCGGGCGCGTCTCGGCGGAGGAGCTCGAGGGCGACCCGACGCAGAAGCGCTCCTCGGGGGCGAAGGTGAACGACGCCGAGCGCTACAAGGTCAAGTGCCCCCAGTGCGAGGGCGCGATCTCGTTCGAGGAGGGCTGCGTCATGTGCCACTCCTGCGGGTTCAGCCAGTGCTAGCCCGCGGCTAGCGGCGCCGATCGTCGCCGAGCTTGGTGGTCCCTGACTTCGTGTCGGTGGCCCCGCTGCCCGTGGCGGGGACGCTCCGGCCGAAGATGTCTTTCTCCTCTCCGGGCTCCTCGGGCAGTTGACGCCCGAAGATGTCGATGGCCTGAGACGGCGCATCCGCGGAGGGCTGGATCCGGCGGCCGAAGATGTCCATCCGCCCGCTCATGGTGGGCGTCCGGCGGCTGAAGGTGAGCTGGTTGGCGCCGCCGCCCCACGAGAGGGCGAGCTGGCGCTCGCTGAAGACCGCCTTGAACTCGCGCGTCTTGCCCGTCTGCTCCCAGGCCAGCTGGTCGCTGTCGGAGTCCTGGAAGCTGCCGATCATGGTCCGGAGGCTGAGGCCACCGTCCGGGGTGAGTACGTACTCACCCCCGAGGGACATGTGGAAGGCCAGCCCATTGGTGCGCGAGGTGGGGTCCCCGCGGCCATGGAGCTCGAGGGACAGGAAGTTCTCGCTGATCACGAGCAGGCCGGAGACCCCCTGGCTCGACTTGGTCCCCTGGCGGAGCTTCATGCTCTGGAGGGCCCAGCCGCCGAGGAGGAGCTCCTGGGGAGACCTCGACTCCGAGGACGCCTTCCGTCGACCGAACACGTCCAGGGTCGTGTCCCGGGTCGTGCCCGGGAGGTCGCGGCCGGCCTGATCCGGGGCGCCGGCGGTTGCGCCCGCGCCGCCCTGCTGCTGCAGGGGGCGGGAGGTGCCGCGGGGGCGCGAGGAGCGCTCCTGGTGGGCGAAGGAGAGGACGGTCAGGGTGCTCAGCAGGAGCGGGAGGGCGTGGTGTAGCTTCATGGTCGTCGGCGCCGGGGGCCTGTCCACTGTGTCGGAGGCTGACGGTTCTCGCCATGAGCGTCCGCCGCAAGGATCTTGATCGAGGCACGTTTCAGCCCTGCAAGAGCCCCCTTGGTCGCCATCTAGCGCGCCAAAACACCGTAGTCCTGGGACGCGAGCCGGTCACGGCTCCGCGGCTGCCTGCTAACTTCTCCCCGGCCCCTCTCCCGCCAACCCCGGCCTCCCGTCAACCCCGGCGCGAGACGGCACCGATCCAGGACCGAAGATGTCTCGACTCCTCTCCCTCATCCTCGTCGCGCTCGCGACGCTCGCCCCAGCGAGCGCCCAGTCCGTCAAGGTCAAGCTCTTCTCCAAGGCCGTCGGGGACGACTTGCTCGTGGCGGTCCAGATCCGGCCGGGCTTCGGCTGCTGGGTCTATGACCAAGGCGACCCCGCCGAGGTCGGGGGCCTGCCGACCACGGTGACCCTCGGAACACTCGAGGGCGCGGAGTGGACCGAGGTCTGGTACCCCGAACCCAAGGTGAAACCCGACGAGGGCTACGGCCCCTCGCGCGTCTTCGCCAAGAAGACCTACCTGTTCGCCGCCGCGAGGGGGGGCGCGTCCGCCGGCGTCGGCGCAGTGGGCGCTCTGGTCAAGGGGCAGGTGTGCGACGAGAACCAATGCCTCCCCTTCAGCGAAGACCTCGAGACCCTCGGAGCGGGCCCGGAGTCGGTCTGGGAGGGCTTCCCCGAGTCGCTGCTCGCCGAGCCCGAGGAGGATCTCCTCCAGTGGAGCCCGGACTTTGGCGACGGGGCGGCGGCGGCGCGGGCCTTCGTGCGGCTGCTCGACGGGGACGACGGCGAGATCGTTGAGCTCGTGGTGCAGGTGGCGACGCCCGAGCACTGGCACATGTACCACGGACCCACCGCTGAGGACATGGGGCCGGGGATCGGGACCCCGACCACGGTCACCGTCGAGGGCGGCAACGTGGACTGGGAGGATGAGGTCCAGTACCCCGAGCCCTTCCGCTACGTCCAAGAGGAGAAGGATCCCGAGAACCCGGACTCGGAGGAGGTCTGGCTCTGGGCCCACGAGGGCCTGTTCCACTTCGCCCTCCGCGGCGAGGCCTTCGACGAGTTCGACCCAGGGGACGTCGAGATCAGCCTCGACGGCCAGTCCTGCGACGACGGTGCCTGCCTCCCGGTGGAGTTCTCCGACATCGAGATTGTGGGGGCTGGCTCGGAGGATCTCTTCGCTGCGGCGTTCGCCACCTGGACCCTCCCGCAGGCGGCCAGTGGCGACGAGGGAGCGGACATGGGGTCGGGCGCTGTGGCCGAAGCTGGCTCTGGCACTGGCACTGGCAATGGCACCGGCGCCGAGACCGAGGTCGACGCCGAGGCGGTCGTCGGCGCCGCGGAGTCGACGCCCACGATCGAGGCCCCCGCGGCCGACGGCCCGAAGCGCTCCTTCGGGCAAGAGACGGAGAGCGAGGGCCTGCTCGAGTTCATCCTGCTCGCCATCGGCGCGGGGCTCTTCACGCTGCTGATGCCCTGCACCTATCCGATGATCCCCATCACGATCTCGTTCTTCACCAAGCAGGCGGACGAGAAGGGCGGCAACGCGCTCCTGCTGGCCTCGGTGTACGGGCTCGGGATCGTGCTGATGTTCGTGCTGCTGGGGGTCGTCGCCGGGCCCTTGCTGGTGCCCTTCGCCACGCACTACGTGACGAACCTGTTCATCGGCGTCCTGTTCGTGGTCTTCGCCCTCGCGCTCTTCGGGGCGATCACGCTCAACCCGCCCCAGTTCCTCATGGGCGCCGCGGGCAAGGCCAGCGGCACGGGCGGGATCTACGGCGTCTTCCTCATGGGCCTGACCCTGGTGATCACGAGCTTCACCTGCACGGGCCCCTTCGTCGGCACGCTGATCGCCGCGGGCGCCAGCGGCGGCGTGATGCGTATCGTGATCGGCATGGGGGTGTTCGGCGCGACCATGGCGGCGCCGTTCGTCGTCCTGGCGCTGATCCCCAGCCGCCTGAGCGCGATCCCCTCCGCTGGCGGATGGATGAA
>CBFHHK010000125.1:0-13657 GCA_965655435.1 Planctomycetota bacterium
CATGACCCGTGAAGCGGCTGGCCCTCGCGGTCGGCAACAGGATACGACCGGCAGCAGGAGACGACCGGCAGCGGGCGCCCCAGCCCGGCGCCTCCAAGGGACCTGCGCCGCCGTTGCCACTGCGCGGGATCCGCCGCCCCTGGTGCCAGCCGCACCTCGGTGGATCAGGAACCGCCGCCGCCCGGAGATGGACATCCGAAAGCCCGCGTCAGCACGGGCCGGTCCACCGGGCCGGTCCACCGGGCCGATGAATCGCTCGAGGCGACGAACACGCGAGCATGCTCGACGGCGCGCGAGCCCCAGTGGTCTCTCGACCCCTGCGACGGCCCTGTCCATTTCGTCAACCAGCCCCCTCAACCTCACGGGCGCTCCCACCACGCCGGCCCTTTGACTCCGTAGGGTCCTTGACCACCCTTGGCCTTCGCCCGCGCCGCGCCATCGCGTCGCCCAGCGCCCTCAATCGCACCGGCACTTCAACCGCACTGGTCCTGCCATCGCACTGGTCCTGGCATCGCACTGGCCTGGCATCGCACTGGTCTGGCAATCACACTGGCCTGGCAATCGCTCTGGCCTTCGAACCGCTCCGGGACTCCAACCCAGCAGGCCCCGTCTGTCGCGAAGACTCGACTCCGTGGCCGCAGCGAGACAAGGCCAGGGGTGACAAGGCCAGAGGTCTGGGGGACGCCCGGCTCCAGGACCGGAGGCCGCCGATGATGAGCTGCGGCCCAGGCGAACCCGCTGCGGGATGCTGGACGAACCTGCTGCGCGGTGCTCGTTAGACCTCTTACGCGGGGGGAGTTGACCGGAGAGACCCGCCCCCGCGAGTCCGAGGTCGCGGACCGACCGACGCGCAGGGGCAGCTCACGCAGCGTGGCGCCAGCCGCTCCCGGCCCCGGGCCTGGTCAGCGCTGAATGATGACCTCGGCTCCGCGCGGCAAGATCTCGAACAGCTCGTTCACATCCTCGTTCCGCATTCGGATGCAGCCGAGGCTGACCTCACCGCCGACCCCGCTGGGGTCCGACGTCCCGTGAATCCCGTAGGAGCTCTTCTGCCCATCACGGAGCAACGCGAGCCAGCGGCTCCCGAGCGGGTTGTCCGGGTGCCCGTAGGGCAGACCCTTCGTGGACAGCGGCGGCCTCTCCAGCTTGTCGCCGATGGTGAACGTCCCGAGGGGCGTCTCGTGCCCGACCTTTCCGATCCCGCAGTCCCACACCTGAACCACCTCATCGCCGTGTCGGTAGAAGACCGCTCGCGCGTCGAGGTCGACGATCACATTGGCCCGGTCCGTCGGGATGCGCAGCACGTCGCCGGGGTGGTGATAGCGACCGACCAGACCATTGGTGGCCTCGATCAACCCGGTGCAGATGAGCAAGTCCGAACGCTGCCGGAGCGCTCGCTTCCGGATGTCCGTCAGGTACTCGCCAGCGCCGACGGTGATGTCGTACGAGGGCCAGTTGCCCCCCTTGGCGAGGCGGTGGTTGCCCTGTGCCTGGTCGAGGGACTCGCCCCACTGCAGGATGGCGTCACGGTGCGGCCCCCAGGGCGCTCGCAGCTCCATCTGGATCAGGTCGGACCACGCCACCGCGGAGCGACCGTAGTCCCGGATTTCCATGAGGCTCCGGGCTTCGTCCCCAAGGAGGATCATCTGCATCGAGAGCGCGAGCGGCTCGATTCGGCCAGAGGAGGCGACCCTGGGGACGGCTCGATTACCGGGGGGGTCGATCGCTGCAGCAAGCAGGGCCAGCTGTGTGGTCGACACGCCTTCCTGATCGCGGATGGCGTCGAAGCGCTGCTGCGCGGCCTCCACCTTCCCGATGAGCGCCTCCCAGAATCCTCCGACGAGTTGCTGGCGGGCGACCGGCATCTCGGTGCCCTGCCCCTGGGTCATGTAGGCGCTGAGCTCCGCGGGATCCTCGGTGATCCAGGCCTCAAGGAGGACTCGAGCCAGCTCCTCGGAGCCGCTGTTCGCGGCGTCAAAGCCGACGCTGGCTCGCGGGTCGGTCGCGCCGCTACCCCGTCGGGCATCGGCGTAGCTGTCCGACGTGGGCCGCTCCGGACGCTGCATCTGCCTCGCACCTTCCCGGTTGCGGTCGATCAGATCGGGCGCTGGCTCCGGCGCGGGCGGTGCCGCGGATCCAGTGTTGGCCGACCCGGTGTTCGCCAGACGAGGGTCCGCGACCTGCTCCTCGGGACCCCCCACGGCGCCACCACCCGGAGGCGCCTGGGTCACGGGCGCCGGGTCGGGGAGGGCCTCTCCCGTGGACGATGCCCCGCCCCCGGCGACCGGCGGGCCCCCCGTGCCCCCGGGGACCTCATCCGCACGGACGTCCGCCACTTCCCCGGCGTCCACCTTGGTGCCATCGGTGCTCAGTCCAATCCAGATCAGAATCGCCCCTAGGGCGACGACGACGAAACCTCTCACGGTCGGTTCCCCTCCAGCCGTTGATGAAAGTGGTGCGGTGCCAGGGGCCGTCCCACCGCGGGTCGACCTGTGACGCGGCCGATCCTACCGAGCCAAGGCGAGCCATTCGAGGCTCCTCTCCGTGAGACTCGCCCCGTTCCGGGATCTGCGCGGGGAGCGGATCCGCGGCAGGCGAGCTCCGCCCCGGCCGGGGGAGAGTGAGAGACACGGGGGGCCCCAGCACTGCCGTGCTCGAGATCGGCCCTGGAACCATCCGATTCCAAGGTGGGCCGGGCCCGACGTGATGCTTGTCACGTCCGCGACCGTTCGTGGCCCATGTGTCGATTATTCGGCTCCGGGGCTCATTGACGAGTTCACCTGCGGCGCCAGGGACACCCCCGGGGTGCGAAGATAGCACCAGCCAGGGGGCGTCACAACGCGCGACCTTGGGTCAAACTCGCGCGATCTCGATCGACGCAGCCATCCCATCCACGTCGAAGGCCTTCCCCTCCGTCGGCGGGGTGCCCGTGTCCGGCGCGTCCCCCGTAGCGAGCACCTCATCCGAGATGAGGCTCCAGTGCGCGCGGAGCGCCTCCGCGAGCAAACCGTCGCAGCCAACGCGCACCTGGATGCGATCGTCGAGGTCGAGCTCCTGCTCCTTGCGCAGCCCTTGGATGCGGTTCACCAGCTCGCGAGCGAGCCCCTCGAGACGCAGCGCGTCGTCGAGCGTCACGTCGAGCGCCACCGTCACGCCGTCGAGCGTGTCGACCACCGTGCCTTCACGGGACGCGCGATCCACCAGCAGCGTGCCCTCGTCGTACTGGAGCTCCGCGATGGCCTCGCTCTGGAGGCTGCCGCCAGCCACGACCTGCGCGAGCTGGTCGCCGGTGAGGCCCTCGATCTCTGCTCGGATGGCCCCGAGGTTCTTGCCGTACCGCGGCCCGAGCACCTTGAGGTTCGGGCGCGCCGAGTAGCTCACGAAGTCGGCCTCCTCCGAGGAGACTCGCAGCTCCTTGACGTTGAGCTCATCGCTCACGATCTCGGCCATACGTTGGAGGGACGCGCGATCCTCCGCGTCCGCCATGACCACCGTCATGGAGGGCAGCGGCTGACGGATCCGCACGTCGTGCTTGGCGCGCAGACCGCGCCCCAGGCTGACGGCGGTCCGGGCGAGCCCCATCCGGCGCTCGAGGCCGGCGTCCTGGAGCGCGCGGTCCGCCACGGGATAGTCCTCGAGGTGGACCGACTCGCGCCCGCCGTCGGACAGGTTCCCGTGGATCTCCTCGGTGATGAAGGGCACGAAGGGCGCGAGGACCTTCGAGAGCGTCAGCAGCACGTGATAGAGCGTCCGGTAGGCGTTCCCCTTGTCCTCCGCGTGGGCGTCCGAGGCGCCGCGCCAGAAGCGGCGACGACTGCGTCGGATGTACCAGTTCGTGAGGTCGTCGATGAACTCGAGGAGCGCGGGCACGACCCTGAATAGCTCGTAGCGAGACATCCGATCCTCGACGTCAGCGAGGAGCGTCTGGAGCCGCGAGAGGACCCAGGCGTCGAGCTCGTTGACCTCGGTCGAAGGCGCCTTCCCGTCGGGCTCCCAGCCGTCCACGTCGGCGTAGCGAGTGAGGAAGGAGTAGGCGTTCCAGAGCGGCAACAGGACGCTGCGGACCTGCTCGCGCACCCCGTCCTCCGCGAAGCGCAGAGACTTGGCGTTCACCACCGGCGAGCTCGCGAGATAGATGCGCAGGGCGTCCGCCCCGAGCTTCTCCAGCACGAGGTTGGGGTCCGGGAAGTTCCGCTTGGACTTCGACATCTTCTCGCCGTCCTCGGCGAGCACGATGCCGTTGACGATCACGTTCTTGAATGCCGGACGACCGAACAGCGCCGTGGAGAGGACCGTCAGCGTGTAGAACCAGCCGCGGGTCTGGTCGAGGCCCTCGGCGATGAAGTCCGCCGGGAGGTTCTGCTCCACCAGCTCACGGTTCTCGAAGGGGTAGTGGTGCTCCGCGTAGGGCATGGACCCCGACTCGAACCAGCAGTCGAAGACCTCGGGCACGCGGCGCATGGTGCCACCCGGCGTCCTCTCGGATGGGAAGGTGAGGTGGTCGATGCGGTCGCGATGCAGGTCCGTGACGGACCCACTCTCGAGGCCGCAGAGTTCCTCCAGCTGCTCACGGCTGCGCACACAGACCATGTCCGACGGGTCCTCGTCGCAGCGCCAGATGGGGAGCGGGGTCCCCCAGAAGCGGTTGCGGGAGAGGTTCCAATCCCGCGCGGCCGCGAGCCAGTTACCGAACCGCCCCGTGCCCACGGCCTCGGGGACCCAGTGGGTCTTCTCGTTGTTCGCCACCAGCTCGTCCCGCATGGGCTCCACGCCCATGAACCAGGTGGACAGCGCCATGTAGAGCAGCGGCGTCCCGGTCCTGTAGCAGTGCGGGTAGGGGTGGACATAGGTGTCCTGATCCACCACCGAGTCCAGGCCGCGCAGGTGCGCGATGATGCCCTTGTCGGCGTCCTTGGCGAACTGGCCCTCGAAGTCCGGTACGTCCGGACCGAAGTGCCCGGTGAGGGAGAGGGGGTTCACCAGCGGCAGCCCGTTCTCCTTGCCAGTCTGGAAGTCGTCCTCACCGAAGGCCGGGGCCTGGTGCACGATCCCCGTTCCGCTGGAGGTCTCCACGTACTCCGCCGCCACCACGTAGAAGGCCTGGCGCGCGTCGCCCTCGCCCTCGGCGTACTGAGCGAAGTAGGGCAGCAGCGGCCGGTACCGGCGCCCCACGAGCTCGGCGCCGGGGAGCCTGCCCAGCTCCTCGGTCTCCCCCACTCGGCCGCGGGACTGATAGTCCGCGAGGCGACCGGGCTCGGCGTAGGCGATCTCGCCGGTCTCCACGACCTTGAAGCGGACGTACTCGATCGTGGGGTTCACGGCGAGAGCCAGGTTGGAGGGCAGGGTCCACGGCGTCGTGGTCCACGCCCACAGGCTCGCGTCCTCGTCCTCGAGCTTGAAGCGAACCGTGAGGCTGGGGTCCTGGCGGCGCTTGTGGCCGTCCTTCTTCGTGACCGGGTCCCGCTCCTGCGGGCCCTGCGCCACCTCGAAGTTGGAGAGGGGCGTCCCGAGCGCCGGAGAGACCGGCTGCACCCGGTAGCCCTCGTAGATGCGGCCGTCCTCCCAGAGCCGGGAGAAGACCCACCACACCGACTCCATGAAGTCGGCGTCCATGGTCTTGTAGCCGCTGTCATGGTCCACCCAGCGACCGAGCCGCCGGATCGATCGACGCCACTCGCCGGTGTAGCGCAGGACGATGCTGCGGCAGGCCTCGTTGAAGCGCTCGATGCCCAGCTCGTCGATGTCCGCCTTCGAGTCCAGGCCCAGCTCCTTCTGGGTCTCGTTCTCCACGGGCAACCCGTGGCAGTCCCAGCCCCAGCGGCGCTCCACGCGCTTGCCCTTCATCGCCCAGTAACGCGGGACGATGTCCTTCAGGACGCTGGCGACGAAGTGCCCGTAGTGCGGGAGCCCCGTCGCGAAGGGCGGCCCGTCGTAGAAGACGAAGCGGTCCTCCTCGGGGCGCTGCTCGACGCTCTTTCGAAACGCGTCGGTCGCGTCCCAATGATCAAGGACGCGGGCCTCGAGGGCGGGGAAGTCAACTTCAGGCCTTACGGGTCGCAGCTTCATGGCTGCGGCGGAGCATAACGGCCAGGGGCCGCCGGGTCAGTCTTCGAAGCCCGGCACGAGCATCTCCCGCATCAGCTTGCGGCCAACTTCCATGAAGTCGTCTCGCTGCCCCTCCCGGACGCGGCCCCGGAGGGCCCCCTCCATCTGGCTCATGGCAGCGACCAGACGCCGGACGAGCTCGGACTCGTGCTCCTCGCCCCGCATCTTCTCAAGGACGGCGCTCTGCGGCTCGTCCCCGCGGAAGATCCGCTTGTAGGCCCCACGGAGGGCCATCTGATCCGGCTCCTCGACCCCCCCGCGGGCGAGCCCCACGGCGTTGACGCCGCGCACGCGGCCCTCGTGCCCCTCGATGATCATGTACGGGGGTACGTCCCGCGCGAGGCGCGTCATCCCCGCCAGGAAGGCGAACTCACCGATGGAGACAAAGTGGACGATCCCGCACATCCCGGAGAGGTTCGCGTTGCGGCCGACCTTGACGTGCCCCGCGAGGCCCGTGCTGTTCGAGAGGACGATGTTGTCCTCCAGCTCGCAGTCATGGGCCACATGGCAGCAGGCCATGATCAGGTTGTCCGACCCGACCCGGGTCACTCCGCCGCCCTTGACCGTCCCGCGGTTGATGCTGACGAACTCCCGGATCGTGTTCCGGTCGCCGATCTCGAGCATCGTCGGCTCGCCGCGGTAGGAGAGGTCCTGGGGCGCAGCCCCGAGGCTCGCCTGCCCGACGATGACGTTGTCCTCACCGATGGTCGTGTGCCCGTCCACGACGACCAGGGGACCGATGCGCGTCCGGTCGCCGATCTTCACGTGGGGCCCGACGATGGCCGAGGGGCCGATCACGACGTCATCGCCCAGCTCGGCGGTGTCTGCGATCTGCGCAGTGGGGTGGATCTGCTGAGACATGTGCTTCGACGGCTCCCCGTCAGGCCTCCAGCATGGTGAACATGAGCTCGGCCTCGCAGACGGGCCTCCCCGCCACGGAGCCGGAGCCGCGGACCTTGATGGTGTCGCCCTTGATGCGGACCGTCTCCACCTCGAGGCGGAGCTGATCGCCCGGGGTCACGCCGCCGCGCAGCTTGACCTTGTCCATGGACCAGAGCACCGCGAGCTTGCCGCTGAACTCGAGCTTGCGCAGGAGCAGCATCCCCGAGAGTTGAGCCATGGCCTCGAGCTGAAGCACCCCCGGCATGAGGGGGATGTCCGGGAAGTGCCCCTGGAAGAAGGGCTCGTTGATCGTGACGTTCTTGATCCCGACGGCCCGCTGAAAACCCTGGACCTCGATGACGCGGTCGATGAGCAGGAACGGGTAGCGGTGCGGGAGCTGCTCGAGGATGCGGCGGATGTCCATGCCGGACTCCCGCTCCACGAGGCCGCTGGTCTCCTTGGCCTCGATGATCGCCAGGAGCCTGCGCACGAGCTCCGCGTTGGTCGCGTGACCGCTGCGCGTCGCGATCACGTGGGCGATCAGGTCCGACCCGAGGAGCGAGAGGTCCCCCACCAGGTCCAGCATCTTGTGCCGGACGGGCTCGCCGACCATCCGCAGCTTGGTGTCGGGATCCCCGAGCACCACGGTGTTGTCGCGCGTCGCCCCCTTGCCGAGCCCGGCGGCCTGCAGCGTCTCCACCTCTGACGCGAGGCAGAAGGTCCGGGCGGAAGCGATCTCGGCCTTGAAGGTCTCGGGGTCGACGTCGAACTGGTAGCTCCCGGACTCCACGCCAGGCTCCTCGAAGGAGGCCACATACTGGAGCGTCAGCACGTCCTTGTCCGTGGGCAGGGCCACGAGCGTCGCGTTCCCGTCTCGAACGAAGACCGGCTCCTCCAGGCGGAAGACCTTCGCGGCAGGCTTCTGCTCGACGAGCCCGCCGCTCTCCAGGAGCTCGACGAAGGGCGCGGCGCTGCCGTCGACCCCGGGGAACTCCGACCCCGACATCTCGACCCGCAGGTTGTCCACGCCGAGCCCCTTGCAGGCCGCGAGGAAGTGCTCGACCGTCTCCACCTCGACCCGGTCGCGCACCAGACGGGTGCGGCGGTCCTTGGGCGACTGGTTGCCGATGAGCGCCGGGACGGACGGCGCGTCCTCGATATCCGTCCGCACGAACTCGATGCCGTGATCCGGTGGCGCCGGCGCCACCCTGACCCGGGTCTCTTCCCCTGTATGCAGCCCGACCCCGGTCACCTCGACCGGAGTGCGAAGCGTGTGCTGCCTGCGACTCATGAGCGTTGATTCTCCTCGGTGGGAGTGTCGTCAATGTCTCCGCCGGGCGCACCCTCGCCGGCTGATTCCAGTCGCATGAGCGCCGATTCGAGCCTGGAGCGGAGCTCCTGGACCTCGCCCTTGAGGGCCTCGAGCTCGCCAGGCAAACGCTGGGTGCGCGCGATGGAGCGGAGACGCTCCCGGCGCGGTCCCGCGGGATACCCATAGAACTGCCCCCCCGCCGGGAGGTCCTTGGTCACGCCGGCCCTGGCCGCCACCAGGGTGCCGTCGCCGATGGAGAGGTGCCCGGCGACACCCGACTGCCCGGCGAGGATCACCCCGTCGCCGATCTTCGTCGAGCCCGCGACCCCCACCTGTGCCAGCAGCAGGGTGTGCTTGCCCACGGTGACGTTGTGGCCGACGTGGACGAGGTTGTCGAGCCGACAGCCCTCCCCGAGCGTGGTGGAGCCGAAGCGCGCGCAGTCCACGGTGCACCCAGCGCCGACCTCCACATCGTCGCCCAGCACGACGTTGCCCACCTGGGGTGTCTTCACCCACCGAGCGCCATCGAAGAGGAAGCCGAACCCGTCCGAGCCGAGGACGGAGTTCCCGTGGATCACGCAGCGCTCCCCGACCACGGTGTAGGGGTAGAGCACGACGTTCGAGTAGATCTCCGTCTCCCGCCCGAGCTCCGAGTGAGCCCCGACCTGCACACCCGCGTGGAGGGTCACCCCGGCGCTGACGATGGCGCCAGCTCCCACTGAGACCAGGGGGCCGATCCTGGCGCCCTCGCGGACCTCAGCGGTCGGGTGAACCACCGCGCTCGGGTCGACGCCCTCCGGGACCAGTGGCGCCTCCGGCGCGAAGGCCACGACCACCCGCGTGAAGGCCTGCTCCGGGTCGTCGCATCGAAGGAGCGCGAGGTCCGTCCGCTCGACGACCACGTCCCTGGCGAGCACCACCGCGCTGGCCGAGGTGGACTCCACCAGCGGCGCGTAGGCCGCCTGGGTCAGGAACGAGACCTGCCCCTCGACGGCGTCCGCCAGCCCGCAGGGGCCGGTGACCTGCATGGAGCCGTCTCCCTCCAGATCAGCGCCGCAGAGGGCAGCGAGTTCGTCCAGGCTTCGTGCACTCATGAGACGCGTGGGCAGGGTAGGGCTCGGCGCCTCGCGCGGAGGCCCCCAGGTGCGCAGAGGTTGCCCCCGTGGGCCCGCCAAGTCAAACCTGGGGGACCCAGCCGGGGAGGGAGCCCGGGCTGCGCGGTCAACGGAGGGTCAGGCTGAACGCGAAGACCTGGGTCTCATCCGCAGGGTCGGACTCGATGGGCCAACCGAAGCTGAAGGTGACCGGGAAGGGCTCGATCATGCCGAGGGCGAAGCCGGCCGAGATCCGGGTCTCCTCGAAGTCCACCTGATAAGCCTCGGGATCGAGGACGCCAGCGTCCACGAACAGCGACCCCCGGAACAGCTCCCGGCGGCGGGCGGTGCCGGGCACCGGCTGGGTGTAGAGGGGCATCCGATACTCGGCCGTCCCCCGCAAGAAGGTCTCCCCCCCCAGCGGGTAGGCGCCCTCGTAGGGCCCGACCCCGCGGAAGCGGAAGCCCCGACCGAAGCGAGAGCCGCCGAAGAAGAAGCGCTCGCCGTAGTTCACGCTCCCCTCCTCCTCGTCGAAGGGCACGGCGAGCGCGGCGCCGAAGCCAAGATAGATCCCAGGAGCCGCGGAGTCCCGGTCCTCGGAGAGGTGGAAGTACTGGTCGAGCGAGGCCTCTGACTTCCAGAGGTTCGCGTCGCTGCCGAGGGCCGTGGGGTAGAGCGTGTTCGTCCAGCGCGCCGACCAGCCCGAGCGCGGCAGGCGCCGGTTGTCGAGGAGGTTCGCGCTGACCGAGCCGGTCAGCCCGACGTAGTCCTCCGTCCCCACCGAGTCGACCAGCGTCCGCGGCAGCTCGACCTGCTGATCCAGGTCGTCGATCCGGATCGACTCGGTCCGGAAGCCGACGCTCACCTGGTAGTCACCCTGGCCGAAGGCGCGGGTCAGCGCCGCCCGGAAGAACCGCCGGTTCTCGTCGTGCGATCGGAAGATCCGATCCCTCGCCTGGACCTCGAAGAGCAACCCGAGGGGATCGAAGTAGCGCTGGAGGAAGTCCGGGTGGGAGTAGAAGACGCGCCAGAAGCTCACCTCTGAGCCCGGCGAGAGGTCGACCCCGAAGGTCTCGTCATTCCCGGTGAAGGCCTCCTTCCGATACACCTCGCCGAAGGTCCCGAGCGCGCTGGACGGGAGCTTCTTGGCGTCGAAGTTGTTCACCTGGAGGGAGATGATCCCGACGAGCCCCTGGTCGCTCGCGACGCCGCCGGAGATGTTCGCGTTGATCGTCCGCCCCTCCTTGACCTCGACCACGGCGTCCACGAGGTCCGGCTCGCCCTCCACGGGGCGGTAGCGCAGCGAGGGAGGCGGGTGCGCCCCCTGGGCGTACTGGTCGTCGAAGTAGCCGGTCGCCCTGACGCGGCGCAGCCCGTCCCGGAGCTCCTTCGAGTCCACGCGCTCCCCCTCGAGCTGGGCGAAGCGACGCCGAATGACGTGATCCTTGGTGGTCTCGTTGCCCTCAATCTCGAAGTAGCGCAGGAAGAACCGGCGCCCCTCCTGGATGCGATAGGTCACGGCGACCGTCTTGTTCTCGACGTCGTAGACCAGGTCCGGCGGGAGGAAGGCCCAACCGGCGGTCCTCGTGGGGTCGTCGAAGGAGCCCGCGTCGATGTGCCCGTCCTCGCCGTATCGGTCCCTGAGCGCCTGCGCGTCGAGCCCGACCCGCACCGCCTCGTAGATGCCGCCCTGCTCAAGCGACAGGAGCGAGCGCAGCTCTCCCTCAGGGATGCTCAGCTCGATTTCCCGGAACTCTGCCTCACTGCGTCCGCCTGGGATCGTCTCGACCATCTCCTTCTCAAAGGCCTCGAGGCTCACCTTTGAGACCCGGTAGGGCTCCCCCTCGTCGATGTTGAAGGTCACGCGGACCCCGCTTCGATCCTCGTTGAAGTCAAGGTCGTAGCCGACCACGGCGTCGAGATAGCCGCGGTCCCGGTAGACCTCGGAGATCGCCACCACGTCCTCATTGATGACCTGCTCCACGAAGCGGTGGCCCCACCAGGCAAACAGGCCACGCCCCTTCGTCCCGAGCTGCGCAGCCTTCTCGAGGCTCTGCTTCCAGAAGAGGAACCCGACATCGGGGATCGACTCGTTGCCGACCACCTCGACGCCCTTCACGTAGACCTTGGGCCCCTCCCGGATCTCGAAGATGATCTCCTGGTAGCGCACCCCTCCGTCGCCGCTAAAGCGCGGCTCCACCTCCACGAAGAAGTACCCCTGCCGGAGGTATGCGGTTCGGATTCGCTCCGCGACCTTCTCTGCCTCGTCGACGTACACCTCGACGCGATCGTCCAGCTTGGCCCACTCGCGGAGCCGCTTGACGTCGAAGTTGTTGTTGCCCACGAAGCGCGGGTCGAGGTCCACGGGGGACTCGATGAACGTGAGGCGGACGCGGACACCGCCCTCGGTCTCCTCGAAGAGATAGCCATCGCGGGCGATCAGGATCCGGAAGTCCTCCCAGAGGGCCTTCTGAGCGAGGTTGATGGACCTCGGGATAGGCTCGCCGCGGACAATGCCGAGGCGCGCCACCACCTGCTCCGCGTCGTGTGCGGTGAGGCCAGAGACCTGAACATCAGCCACTATGGGTCGGTCCCACTCGGCCTGCGCGCGGTCGAGTTGCTGCCGCGCCGACGCGCCCCCCGCGGACCCGACGAGCCCGAGCACAAGGAGGAGGATGAAGTGAGCGAGGCGCACGGGAGAGGTAGCTAGGCTGGGGTCCCAGCTCGGACCCTGGGGTGGATCCGAGGCCCGATCCGGGCCGGATCCGGGCCGGGTCCGGGACGGTCGGGGCTGGGAGCGTACAAAGCCAGCGCTGCGAATGGCTACAGCCCAGTGATGGGCTCTGCCATCGAGGGCTCACGGTTGGAGAATCGCAGCATCGGCCCCTGGAACTGGAGCTCAACGGTGCCCGTCGCGCCGTTCCTGTGCTTGACGATCAGCACCTCGGCCTTGCCCTTGTTCTCATCGATCGGGAAGTAATATTCCGCGCGATACAGCATCGCCACCACGTCGGCGTCCTGCTCGATCGAGCCGGATTCACGCAGGTCCGAGAGCTGGGGGCGCTTCTCCTCCCTGGACTCCACGCTGCGGGACAGCTGGGCGAGCGTGATCAGGGGGATCTCGAGCTCACGGGCCAGCTCCTTGAGCGACCGCGAGATCATGCTGATCTCCTGCTGGCGGCTCTCTGCCTTGGCCGAGAGCAGCTGGAGGTAGTCGATCACGATCATGTCGAGGCCGTGCTCGGCCTTCAGCCGCCGCGCCCGACTGCGGAGGGCCATGATCGAGAGCCCGGGGGTGTCGTCGATGAACAGGCGGGCGCTCTTGAGCACCCCGGCGGCCTCCACGAGGTCGGCGTATTCTCGGTCATGGAGGCGGCCGGAGCGGAGCCGGTGAGCCTCCACCTGGGCCCTGGCCACGAGCATGCGCTGGACGATGGAGGCGCGGCCCATCTCCAGGCTGAAGAAGAGCACCGAGGGCGCGTAGCCGAGGCTGTCGGCCACGTGCGTGGAGGCGTGATCCATCAGGTTCAGCACAAAGGCCGTCTTCCCCATGGCCGGGCGGGCTGCGATGACCGTCATCTCTCCGGGGTTGAACCCGCCGAGCATCTCATCCAGGTCATAGAAGCCGCTCGGGATCCCCGTGAACTCCCCGCGGTCGCGCTGCGCCTCGAGCCCGTGGAAGACCTCGTCGAGGATCGAGCTCACCCCCGCCGCACCGCGCGTCTCGCCGCTGGCGGCGACGCTGAAGATGGCAGACTCCGACTCGTCGATCAGGGTCTGGACCTCGTCCCGGTCGGGCGGCGTCTCCATGGCCTTGGCGACGATCTCGTTCGACGCCTCGATCAGCCCCCGGAGCTTGGCCGTCTCCGCGACGAGGGAGGCGTGGTGCTTCACGTGCGCCGACGTGCTCACCGAGCTGGCGACGTCGCCGAGGTAGGAGATGCCCCCGACCTCGCCGAGCTTGCGCGTGGCGCGCAGCGTCGAGGTGAGCGTGACGCCGTCCACGACCTGGCCGCGCGCGTCCAGCTCGATCATCGTCTCGTAGAGCAGGCGATGCCGGCGCTCGAAGAAGTCGGCAGGCTTGCACACCTCCGACACCTCAACGAGCCGGTCCGGGCTCATCATCAGCGCGCCGAGGACGCTGCGCTCTGCCCCGAGGTCGTGGGGCACCACCCGGTTTCCACCGGAAGAGCGTCCCCCTCGGGACTCCTGTCCGCGCTCACGCGGCAGGTCGAAGGACGGGAGGCTCTCTCCGGGTCCGAGC
>CBFHHK010000126.1:0-10828 GCA_965655435.1 Planctomycetota bacterium
AGTGCGTTGAGGAGCCCAGTGCGTTGAGGAGCCCAGTGCGTTGAGGAGCCCAGTGCGTTGAGGAGCCCAGTGCGTTGGGCGTCAGACCGTGGGACGTCAGGGCTCAGGCGCCTGAGGGTTCAGGTGCCGGAGAGCCAGGTGCCGCCGGGCCGGGGTGCCCGTGGTCCGGTCCAGGCGCGTTCCTGTCGCTCAGTCCCGGGAGACCTTCGGCTCCGCGCCGTCCATGGCCACCGACCACTGCGTGGGCAGAAAGAGCAGCCCGTGCTGGAGGTGGTTCGCGTCGTGGACCTCGAAGGTCGCCGCGTGCTCACGGTGGTCGATGGGGGTGGGCGCCGCCTTGTCATGGTCGTAGACAAAGACCGTGAGGTAGTAGCCGCCCTGGAGCAGGGGGAGGCTCTCAAAGGCCATCTCAACGTGTCCCTTGGCGCCGGCCTTGACGTCACCGAGCTCGATGGGCTCGTTCCGCCAGAGGTGGTTGCTGCCGTTCACATAGGTCCCGTCGGAGCGGTAGACGCCGAGGCCGAAGACCGGCTCATGGCAGTCCTCGGTGGCCTCGAACTCGATCTTGACGCGGAAGGGAGATCCCGGCTGGAAGACGTTGGTGACCTCGCCGCTTCCGTTGGAGAGCTCGACCTTGCCGGTGCGGATCTCACCTGAGCCCCACCGCGGGTAGGCGTCCAGCTGGCGGTTGATGGCGGACATCCGCTCGTTCCCTCTCGCGTGGGCGCGCTTGAGGTACTCGTCCGCCACCTCCTCCGCGGTGCCTTGTTCGAGGACGCGCCCCTCGTGCATGAGGACCACGTGCTTGCACATGGACTTCACCGAGCCCATGTCGTGGGAGACGAAGAGGGTGGTCTTGCCTTGTTCCTGGAACTCGTTGAGCCGGTTGATGCACTTGCCCTTGAAGTGCTCGTCGCCGACCGAGAGGGCCTCGTCGATGATGAGGATCTCGGGGTCCACGGTCGTCGCCACCGAGAAGCCGAGGCGCACGTGCATCCCCGAGCTGTACGTCTTGACCGGGCGGTCGATGAACTCACCCAGCTCGGAGAACTCCACGATGGCGTTGAAGCGCTCCTCGGTCTCCTCCTCGGTCATCCCGAGGATGGAGCAGTTGAGGCGGATGTTCTCCCGGCCGGAGAACTCCGGGTGGAAGCCCGCGCCTAGCTCGAGCAGGGAGGCGATCCGCCCGCGGGTGAGGATCTCACCGTTGGTGGGCTGGGTGATCCCGGTGAGGAGCTTGAGCAGGGTGCTCTTGCCGGCGCCGTTCTCGCCGATGATGCCGACGGTCGACCCCTTGGGGATGTCGAGGTAGACGTCGCGCACGGCCCAGAACTCGCGCCCACGAGGTCCGCCGGGGAGCATGAGATCCCACAGCCGGTGGACCGGCTTGTCGTACATGCGGTACGCCTTGCTGACGCCTCGCGCGACGATGGCGGAGCCGCCCATGGCGGTCTTTGCGGGCTGTTCGTCGCCGGGTTTGCTGCTGTCGTACATGGGGGGACGTCTCGGGTGAGGCTGCTGTGAGCCGCCTCAGAGAAGATCGGAGAACTTGGACTTCTGCCTGCTAAAGAAACTGGATCCGATCGCGAACACGACGACGCCCGCCGCGGCGAACTTGAGGAGCTGCTGCGGGTCAGGCGCGTGGTTCTGGACGAGGACGTGGCGGTACATGTCCATGAGCCAGTGCATGGGGTTGATCTCGAGCATCCAACCGTAGTCCTTGTCGACCATCCGCTGGGGCGGATAGAAGATCGGCGTGATGAACATCCAGACCGTCAGGGCGACACCGATCACGTGGAACGTGTCGCGCCAGAACAGGTTGAAGGTGGCGAGGAAGTAGCCGAGCCCGGCGGTGAAGAGGGCCTGAAGCGCGAGCAGGAGCGGAACCCAGAGGAGCTGGGCCCCGAGCTGCACGCCCTGGTGTCCGCTGGCGGCGGCAGCAGCGAGGACCGCGGGGTCGTTGGTCGGGTTGAGCTTCGCGTAGAGCAGCGCGAGGAGGACGATCGGCAGCGCGATCACCATGTTGACCATGGCCGAGATCGTCACGTAGGCGGGTAGCACCTCCGAGGGGAAGACGACCTTCTGGATGAGGTTCTGATTGTCCACCAGGACGTTGGTGGAGCGGGAGATGGCCTCGGCGAAGGCGGTCCAGCTGACGATCGCCACCAGCATGAGGAGCACGACCTCTTGCGAGCTCTTGTCCGGGTCCCAGGTCATCTTGAGGATGATCTGGAAGACCAGGAGGTAGACCGCCAGGTTCATGATCGGGTAGACGACCGACCAGAAGAAGCCGAGGCTCGAGCCGACGTAGCGGGACTTGAGGTCTCGGCCCACGAAGCTCCACAGGAGGGTCCTGTTGGCCTGGAGGGATCGGAGAAGCTGAAGCACCGGAAGCTCTGGCGCCGCTGGCGCCACGGGTAGAGTCGCGATCGGAGGGGGCGGGCGCAACCTCCGGCAGGCCGGTCGCGGCGGAACCGGCAGGCGGGCTCCCGATCCGAGCGCGCTCTCAGTCGAGCTTGGGCGGCGGGAAGGCTGCGTGGGCGCGGAGGGTCATCCTCGCCCGCTTCTCGATATCGACCTCGGTGAAGATCGGCTCCATCGCATTCTGGGGAAGATGCAGCTTCTGAGTCAGGGCGTCCGTCAGGAGCTCCACGGGGACGTCCTCAGGCAGCACCAGGGGCTCCTCCGTCCGTGCGTCCAGGGCGGTCCGGAGCTCTCCCCGGAGGGCCTCCTCGCGCTCAGTGTTCAGCGAGACCTCCTCCAGGCGGCGGGCGCTGACCTTGCGGTAGAGGCGATCCGAGGGGACCTCCTCCACGTCGAAGCGCCCCAGCCCGAATAGCCAGATGAAGTACCGGCCGTCCGGGGTCTTCTCGTGCCGGGCGATCTCACCCACGCCGGACACATGGAGGATCCTCGGGGCCCGCTCCTCCTCGCCGTCCTCCGTGGGCTCCTGCCCCTCCAGGACGGTGCCCATCGCGAGACGGCCCTGACCATCGAGGACGTCGTCGATCATCTGCCTGTAGCGCGGCTCGAAGACATGCAGCGGCAGGATCTGGCGCGGCAGGAGGAACACCCCGCGCAGCGGGAACATCGGCATGGTGCTCGCCGGGCGGTTGTCCTCCTCGAAAGGCCAGACGTCGGGGATCTCCGTCATGGCCTCAAGCTAGGGCCTCTCGCGCCGCTTGGAACCCTGCGGGGTCAGGTATTCCGCGCCGGGGTCGTCCGGCGGCCTCCTTGGGCACGTGGGGCGGACCGCCCGGGCGGGCCCGCCTGGTCAGGCGTGCTCGAGCAGGGACATGATCTGCACGGCATCGCGGTCGCGACCATGGCGCCGCATGGACGCGGCGAGGTTGCGGAGCTGGCGGGCCAGCATCTCGGCGTCGGGGGCTGGCTCGAACCAGCGGGGGGACGGCGCCACGCCAAGTTGGCGCAGGCGACCCAAGCAGGCGGCCTCTTCGAGGGGCGCGCCGCCGCTGAAGGGATCGAGGATCTGCTGACCTGACTCGCCGCGGATCATGAGGAGGACGTGCCCGGGAAAGGGCAGCAGGGCGACCTCCATGCCCGCGCGCCGCCCGACGAGGGCGTATACGGCGCAGAGGCTGAGGGGGAGGCCGCGCCGGTCCTCCACCGTCCTGGTCAAGGAGACGTGGAGGGAGTTGTGGAAGTCGTTCGAGGCTCCCCTCAGCCCGGCCTCGACGGCCAGGATCTGTCGGAGGGCGGCGCCCGCCTCCTCTGCCGTGGCGCCTCCCCCGAGTCGGTCTCGGGTGGCGGCCGCCCATGCGTCCAGCTGGCCGGCGATGTCCAGCGCCGGGTCGGCAGCCCCGAGGACCTCGTCGATGGCCAGTAGTCCCGCCTCCAGCGAGGAGCCGGGGTCCACGAGCAGCTCGCGCAACTGCTGGAGACCGCGCTGTCGGCGGAGCTCGATGAGGACCTGGCGGGCCCGGGCTCGGAGGACCGCGTCGGGGCCGTCGGCGGCGCGGCGGAGCGCGGGCACCGCCGCGTCCCCCAGGGACAGCAACGCCTCCTTGATGGTCCGCCGCGACGGAGCGGAGCCGTCGCTGAGGAGGGGCACGAGGGTGTCTGCGGAGGGCGGCTGATTCATCGGAGCACGCGGGGGTTCGCCCGGGGAGCCGCGGATGGAGCGTTCAGCCTGGAATTCCCCGGGAATAGCTCTTCCAGGGCTGCTGGGTAGGGATGTCGCAAAAGTGGAGTGGATGCCGACGGGCTTAGATTGCCCGTCCTGACCCCGGCCCTTATCCTGTTCGCCCACAAAACGGATCGAGAGGCCCATCGCTGCCCCTCCCGAGACTCACCCGGGCCTGCCAGCCCGGGTTGACCCCCATATCCCCCCATGGAAAACGCACTCAGCCACCGCCCCGAGCGGGTCGCAGTCGTCGCCGCGAGGCGCACGCCGATCGGGAAGTACCTGGGTTCGTTCGCCGACCTGTCGGCCGCCGACCTCGGTGTCGAGGCGGTACGCGCCGCGCTGGAGGCTGGGGGGGTCCCCGCCTCGTCCGTGGGCGAGGTCTTCATGGGCAACGGTCGACAGGCCGGCGGCGGTCCGAACGTGGCTCGACAGATCTCCGTCCGCGCGGGCATCCCCGAGACGGCCTGCGCGACCACGATCAACATGGCCTGTGGTTCCGGCCTGAAGTCCATCGTCCTCGCTGCAGACGCCATCCGCCGCGGTGAGATGGACGTGGCGGTCGCGGGCGGCACGGAGTCCATGAGCGGGCTGCCCTTCTATCTGCCGAAGATGCGGCGGGGCTACCGGCTCGGCTCGGCGCCCCTCGTGGACGCCATGTACAAAGACGGCTTCGACTGCCCCCTCGCGGACATGGTGATGGGGGAGACCGCGGAGAAGCTGGCGCAGGAGCTCGGGATCACCCGCGACGATCAGGACGCCTTCGCCGTGGAGAGCCAGCGCAAGGCCGGCGCGGCCATCGAGGCGGGGCGGTTTGACGCAGAGCTCGCGCCGGTCGTGATCAAGACCCGCAAGGGAGAGGTCACCGTCGACGCCGACGAGCACCCGCGTCCGGACGCCACGCTGGAGAAGATGGGCCGCCTGCCCGCGGTCTTCGGCAAGCGCTACGACGGGAACGGGACGGTGACCCCCGGCAACGCCAGCGGCATCACCGACGGCGCCTCGGCGCTGGTGCTCGCCACGGAGTCGGCCTGCGAGAAGAACGGCTGGTCACCCCTCGCCTGGGTGGGGAGCGCGGCGCAATCTGGCGTGGATCCGACCGTCATGGGCCTCGGCCCGGTCCCCGCATGCGCGCGCCTCGAGGCGAGCACTGGGCGCGCAGCGCGTGACTATGACCTGATCGAGTTGAACGAGGCCTTCGCCGCCCAGGTGCTCGCCTGTGACCGCGACCTCGGGCTCGATCACGACCGCCTGAACGTCAACGGGGGCGCGATCGCCCTCGGCCACCCGATCGGCGCCACGGGCGCCCGCATCGTCACGACGATGCTCCACGAACTCGTCCGGCGGGGGGGAGAGCACGCGCTCGCGACCCTCTGCATCTCCGGCGGCATGGGCCTGGCGGTCGCTTTCGACCGCACGGGGCTCTGAGCGCCGACCCACCAAAGAGTCGTCCTGGCCTCCGCCAGGACCACGCACCACCCATTCACATGCAGATCAAGAAAGTCGGCGTCGTCGGTTGCGGCCTCATGGGCCACGGAATCGTCCAGGTCGCGGCCCAAGGGGGCTGCGAGGTCATCGCGCTCGAGTCCGAGCAGGCCTTCCTCGACAAGGGCCTCGCCCGGGTCGACAAGAGCCTCGCCAAGCTCGCCAGCAAGAACGTCGAGAAGGGCAAGATGGACCAGGCGACCGCGGACGCCTGGGTCGCTGAGGTGCGCGGGCGCATCTCCGGTACCACGGACCGCAGCGGCGTCGCGGACTGCGACCTCGTGGTCGAGGCGATCGTCGAGAACCTCGACGTGAAGAAGGAGCTCTTCGCCTCCCTCGGCGAGATCTGCAAGCCGGAGACGGTCTTCGCCTCCAACACGTCCTCCTTCCCGATCGGCGAGATGGCCGCCGCCTCCGGGCGCCCCTCGCGTTTCGTGGGCCTGCACTTCTTCAACCCGGTGCAGCTCATGCGTCTGGTTGAGGTGGTCCGCACGGATGACACCGACGACGACGTCTTCGAGGCCTCCAAGGCCTTCGGCGCCGCCTGCGGCAAGACGCCCGTGTCCTGCAAGGACACGCCGGGCTTCGTGGTCAACCGCCTGCTCGTGCCCTACATGGTCCAGGCCATCGACATGCTCGACCGCGGCGACGCCTCCAAGGAAGACATCGACGCCGCCATGCAGTTCGGCTGCGGCTACCCGATGGGGCCGCTGACGCTCACCGACTACGTGGGCCTCGACACGACGCTCTCCATCCTCCAGGGCTGGACCGAGCGTTACCCGGACGAGCCCGCTTTCAAGATCCCCGCGTCTCTCGAGCGCCTCGTCGCCGAGGGCAAGTTCGGTCGCAAGACCGGCGAGGGCTACTACAAGTGGGACGGGGACAAGAAGGCATGATCGCTGCATGGCTCGCCCCCGCCCTCGCCGCGGCCCTGATCGGGCCCGGTTCGAGTGGAGCCCCCGTCGCCGCCCCGGCGCCGGCGAGCTTCGCTGCGCCCATCGCGCAGCGGGGGGTCGAGCTGTCCGCGACCATCCCCTCGTTCTTCATCGAGAACGAGCCCTTCGTCGTGGCTCTCGAGGTCACGGCGACGGGCGAGTCGACCGTCGACCTCCCCGCGTGGATGCTCACCCCCGCAGCGTGGTCCGCGAGCCGCAAGGCGCTCCAGCGTCGCCCGAAGAAGGCCAGCGTCCCGCTGCAGCCCGGCCAGGTCCTCACGGTCTCCCTCGATCTGGCGCCCCTGATCCAGGAGCGCTTCTCCAAACCGACCGACTTCTCCCTCGCGGTCGATGGCGCGAAGGAAACGAAGCAGGACGTGATCTGGCTCGGCGCACCCGAGGCCGAGGTCGACTACTCCACGCTCTCCGGGAAGCTCCTGGAGGACTATCAGGTCGTGCTCTTCACGAGCGGCGGTCCGATCTGGGTGGAGCTCTGGCCGGACGTCGCTCCGAACCACGTGCGGAACTTCCTCGACCTGTGCGCCTCCGGCTTCTACGAGGGCTCGGCCTTCCACCGCGTGATCCCGGGCTTCATGGCCCAGGCGGGCCGCTCGAAGGACGGGACCCCCGCGCCCCGCAAGGTGCAGGCCGAGTTCAACAGTCGTCGGCACGTGGCCGGGGTCCTCTCTGCGGCGCGCCTCGGGAATGACATGGACTCGGCAGAGAGCGAGTTCTTCGTCGTCCACCGCACCTCGCCGCACCTGGACCAGACGTACAGCGCCTTCGGGCAGGTCATCACCGGGATGGAGGCCGTCGAGGCCATCGTCGACACGGTGGAGAAGAACGAGGCGTTCCTCGAGAAGCTCAAGAAGGCGGGGGTGCGGGTCGACGACCGGAACCCCCAGGTCGCCATGGCGCTCCACGACCCCCTCCCTGTCCAGACCATCGACAGGGCCGTGGTCGTCCGCGCGACGAAGTCCCGGCCCAAGAAGAAGTGAACCGCGCGCTCGTTCGCGCCGGGCGCATCGGCCCCGGCGCCGCGAATCGCAACACCCCCCCGCATCCAATGACTCACGAACTGAGCGGCGTCCAAGTGCGCCTCGAGACCACCGCCGGCAACATGACGGTCGAGTTCCTCACCGACGTGGCCCCGCGCCACGCCGAGAACTTCGTCAAGCTGGCCAAGGACGGCTTCTACGACGGGACGCGCTTCCACCGAGTCATCCCCGGGTTCATGATCCAGGGCGGCGACCCGAACACGAAGAAGGACGACGAGCGTGCGTGGGGGACCGGCGGTCCCGGCTGGTCGGTGGACGCCGAGTTCAACGACGTGCACCACGAGCGCGGGATCCTCTCCATGGCCCGCTCTCAGGACCCGAACTCTGCCGGCAGCCAGTTCTTCGTCTGCCACGGCGAGGCTGGCTTCCTGGACGGCCAGTACACCGCGTTCGGCAAGCTCCTCGACGGCTTCGAGGTGCTGGACGAGATCGCCAACGCGCCCACCCTCCCCGGCGGGGAGGGATCGCGACCCAAGGACCCCGTCACCGTCACCAAGGCCACCGTCGTTGAGTCCACCGAGGGCTGATCCCATGAGCTACGAGAACATCCTCTACGCGGTCGAAGGACCGATCGCCCGGGTCACCATCAACCGCCCGGACAAGATGAACGCCCTCAACGACGCCACCCTCGGCGAGCTGAAGGACGCGTTCACGAAGGCGGGCGAGGACGACGCCGTGCGCGCGCTGCTCATCACCGGAGCGGGCGAGAAGGCCTTCGTGGCCGGCGCGGACATCAACGAGCTCCTGGCCGAGGCCGGCAGCGCCGAGGGCGCGATCCGCGTCTCGACCACGGGCCAGGACGTCTTCCGCCTCCTCGAGCAGCTGGGCAAGCCCTCCGTGGCCATGGTCAACGGCTTCGCCCTGGGCGGCGGCTGCGAGCTCGCGCTCGCCTGCACCCTGCGAACCGCCTCCAGCAAGGCGCGCTTCGGCCTCCCCGAGGCCAGCCTCGGCATCGTGCCGGGCTACGGTGGCAGCCAGCGCCTCTCCCGCATTGCGGGCCCGGGCGTGGCCCGGGAGTGGGTCCTGACCGGCGACATGTTCGGGGCGGACGAGGCCCACCGGGTCGGCGTTGTCAACCGAGTGTTTGCGCCCGAGGAGCTCGAGGAGGGGACCCAGAAGCTCCTCAAGAGCATCGTGACCAAGGGGCCCGTGGCCCTGCGCTTCTGCATGGACCTCGTGCTCTCCGGCTGGGACCTCGACCAGACCCAGGGCGAGGCCCTCGAGGCCGACTACTTCGGCAAGGCTGCCCTGACCGAGGACATGCGCGAGGGAATGAGCGCGTTCCTCGAGAAGCGTCGTCCGGAGTTCAAGGGCCGCTGAGCCCCGAGCGCGGGCCGCGCCCGCGCGTCGACCGGTCCGTCGAGGTGGCGGACCGGCCCCCCTCACCAGATCACAATGCAGGCGCCTCGCGCCGTTCAAGCACCGGGCCTCTGGCCCCACGAGCACACAGCACCATGAGCAACGAAGTCGTCATCGTCGGCGGGGCACGGACCCCGATGGCCGAGTATTCAGGAACCCCCGGCTTCGGAAAGCTGAAGGGCGTCAGCGCCATTGACCTCGCGGCGCACGCGTCCAAGGCGGCCATCGAGCGGTCGAAGATCGCGGCGGACACCATCGATCACACGATCGTCGGTAACGCGCTCCAGACCTCCAACGACGCGATCTACGGTGCCCGTCACGTGGCGCTCAAGGCGGGCCTGCCCCAGACGGTGCCGGCCCTCACGGTCAACCGCCTCTGCGGCTCCGGCATCCAGTCGATCGTGAGCGCCGCGCAGCTGATCAAGCTGGGTGAGGCCAAGACGGTCCTCGCGGGCGGCATGGAGAACATGAGCCAGGCGCCCTACGTGCTCCACGGCGCGCGGGACGGCTTCAAGTTCGGCGTCCAGCCGAACCTTGAGGACCTGCTCTTCGCGAGCCTCTACGACCCGTACGGCGACACCTACATGGCGCAGACGGCCGAGGCCATTGCCCGCCGCCTCGAGATCTCCCGAGACGCCCAGGACGAGTACGCCCTGCGGAGCCACAAGCTCGGCGCCGAGGCCGTGGCCGCGGGTCGCTTCGCCGAGGAGATCGCGCCGGTGATCATCCCGAACCGCCGCGGCGACATCACCGTGGACGTCGACGACCACATCAAGCCGGACTCGACCATCGAGGGCCTCGCCAAGCTGCGGGCCGCCTTCGGCAAGGAGGGCACGGTGACCGCCGGTAACGCGAGCGGCATCGTGGACGGCGCGGCCATGGTGGTCTGCACGACCGCCGAGCGCGCCCAAGCGGACGGCCTGGACGTGATGGGCGTCGTGCGCGGCTACTCCTGCGTTGGCGTCGACCCCAAGGAGATGGGCATTGGCCCGGTGCCGGCGATCAAGGTCCTCCTCGACGAGGCGGGCATGTCCGTCGGTGACATTGACTACTTCGAGATCAACGAGGCCTTCAGCGCCCAGTACCTGGGCTGCGAGAAGGAGCTCGAGCTGGATCGGGACCGTTGCAACGTGAACGGGGGCGCCATCAGCCTCGGTCACCCGCTCGGCGCCACGGGCACCCGCCTGGTGCTGACGCTCCTCTATCAGCTGCGCCGTTCGGGCAAGAAGTTCGGCGTGGCCTCCGCCTGCATCGGCGGCGGCCAGGGGATCGCGATCCTCGTCGAGAACCCCGCTGCCTGATCCCTGCCCTGTTGCTGACCCTGCTCTGTTGCTGACCCTGCCCTGTTGCCGCTCCTGCACTGGCCGCGCACCTACGCGGCAATGACCTCGTGCCCCGGGCCCGCTGTTGCGGGTCCGGCCGCGAGGCGAGGATGAACCAAGAATGAACGAGCTGATCCACGAGAACGAGGCTGGCGAGCGCGTCGTGCGCCTCTCGCCCGGCAAGCGCGTGCTCTTCCTGACCAAGGACCTCGAGCTCATCCGCAAGCAGTTGCGCGGCGAGGTCGACCTGTCCATGGCGGACGTGGACCCCGCGGATCTGCTCGACGACATCAACACGGACACCATGACCCCCGCGTGGGTCTGCTTCCGGCACCGGCCCGAGGACATCGCCCTGGACGCCTACGCTGGCCTGCTCGACGAGAGCGGCGAGCGTGTCTTCGGGACCCGTGACCTGATGGACGGCGGGTTCGAGGTCATCGTCAGCGGCAAGCGCAAGGGCACCGGGTCCTCCCGGGAGACCGCGCCCCAGTGCGAGAAGTGGTCCGGGATCGGGCTCGTCATCGC
>CBFHHK010000126.1:10924-13633 GCA_965655435.1 Planctomycetota bacterium
AGAGGAGGTGCCCCTCGGCACGCTCACGGGCGAGTACGACCCCATCACCCGGGTGATGCTGGAGTCGGGCGGGCTGTTCCCCTTCGCCAAGAAGTACTCCGCCGGCGAGGTCGAGGTCCCGGTCCCGACCCACCCCGAGCGCCCCATGACCATGGGGGAGAAGATCCTCGCGGCCAAGGTCGTCGGGGCGGAGAGCGCGGTCACCCTGCGGCCTGGGGACGTCTGCCTCGTCAAGGTGGACGGCGGCTACAGCCACGAGTTCACCACGGCTCAGGTGCATCACTTCCTCGGCCAGGAGTACGGCGAGGGGTACGAGGTCCAGAACCCGACCAAGTTTGCGATCTTCGAGGACCACCTCCTGTACGCCACGGGCGTGGAGCGGATGAAGCCGTTCACCGCCGACATCGAGACCCTCCGGCGCCTCCAGAACGAGTTCCAGAGCCACACGGGCGTGCGCGACTACTCGGCCCAGGACGGCGTCTCGCCGGGCATCTGCCACCAGGTCGCGCGGGAGGAGTTCGTCGACCCGGGGGACTTCATCCAGGCCACGGACAGCCACACCTGCATGGGTGGGGGGAGCAACGCGCTCACCTACGGCGTCGGGGCGACGGAGTACGCGGGGCTGATCTCAGCGGGCTTCACCTTCGTACAGGTCCCGGAGTCGATCCGCTTCGAGCTCGTCGGGGAGCTCGACGCCGGCTGCACCGCGAAGGACGTGATGCTCCACATCCTGGACACCTACGCCAAGCGCGAGGACACCCTCGATCGGGTCATGGAGTTCGGGGGGCCGGGCCTCGCGACGCTCACTCCCGACGAGCGGGCCACGCTCTGCAACATGGCGACCGAGTGCTCCGCCAAGTCGGGGATCTGCGAGGGCGACCGTTCCCTGGCCGAGTGGCTGTCCCCGCGCCGCGGTGGCAAGTCGGTCGAGGCCATCGAGGCGGACTTCATCGCGCCTGACGCCGGGGCGGAGTACGCCGGCGGCGTCCACACCGTGGACCTCTCCGCGCTGAAGCCCATGGTGGCCGAGCCGGGGGACCCCACCTACGGCAAGGACATCGCCGACCTCGGGGACATCAAGATCGACATCGCCTACGCGGGCTCGTGCACGGCCGGCAAGGCCGACGACTTCGAGTTCTACGCGGCGGTCCTCAAGGACGCGTTGGACGCCGGACGTAAGGTCGCTGACGGGGTCACGATGGTCGTCCAGTACGGCTCAACCGCCGTCCGGGACCACGCCCTCGAGCGTGGCTTCGACGCGGTCTTCCGCGAGGCTGGCGTGGAGGTCATCTCCCCGGGTTGCGGCGCCTGCATCGGCTGCGGCCCGGGCGTGTCGGATACGGCCGAGCAGGTCTCCGTCAGCGCCATCAACCGGAACTTCCGGGGCCGGAGCGGCCCTGGCCAGCTCTATCTCGCCTCCCCGCTCACGGTCGCCGCAAGCGCGATCGAGGGACGGATTGTTGCTTACACCCCGGGGATGTTCCGATCCCCGGTCCCGACCGCCTGAGCGGTCTCACCTGATTGGTCGCCCGCACGCGGGCCCACCCCCACGGTTCCATGAGCCAATACGACATCACGATCATCGGCGGCGACGGCATCGGCCCCGAGGTCACCAAGGAGGCCTTCAAGGTCGCCGACACCGCCGCCGACGTCTTCGGCTTCTCCCTGAAGAAGAACGAGCTGCCCATCGGCAGCGACTACTTCCTTGAGCACGGCGAGGCCTTCCCCGACGCCATGTTCGAGGAGGCCAAGCAGTCCGGCGCCATCTACCTGGGCGCCATCGGCGACCCGCGGTGCGAGCCGGGCAAGGTGGAGTACGGCGTCATCGCGCGCTGCCGCTTCGACCTCGACCTCTACGTGAACCTGCGCCCGGTCAAGCTGCTCCAGGAGAGCCTCTGCCCGCTCAAGGGCAAGGGGCCGGATGACGTGGACATGCTCATCGTCCGCGAGAACACCGAGGACGCCTACACCGGCATGCACGGCTTCGCGCACAAGGGCCAGCCCCTCGAGGTCGCGACCCAGACCATGGTCTACACGCGCGAGGGCGTCGAGCGGGCGATCCGCTACGCCTTCCACCTCGCCGAGACCCGGGAACGCCCGGCGGGCCGCGAGGCGCAGGTGACCCTCATCGACAAGGCGAACGCCATCCGCGCCCACGACCTGTGGCAGCGGACCTTCGCCGAGGTCGCCAAGGAGCACCCGAACATCAAGACGGACCACGCCTACATCGACGCGGCGTGCATGTGGATGGTCAAGAACCCCGAGTGGTTCGACGTCGCGGTCACCCCGAACCTCTTCGGAGACATCATCACCGACCTCGGTGCGATGATCCAGGGCGGCATGGGCATGGCCGCGAGCGGCAACATTCACCCCGGCCGGGTCAGCCTCTTTGAGCCGATCCACGGCTCGGCGCCGAAGCACGCGGGCAAGAACGTCGCGAGCCCCCTCGCCGCGATCATGGCGGCGGGGATGATGCTCGATTACCTCGGCGAGAAGACCGCCGCCACGGCGATCGACCGCTCCATCGCGGACCTGTTCGCGGACGGCCGCCTGAAGGGCGCCGGGACCGGCATGCACCCCACGGACGAGGTGGGTGAGCTGGTCGCCGCCGAGCTCAAGAAGGTGGCCGCCAGCGTCTGAACCGGGCGCGGACCTGTCGGCAGGTGGCGCAATGAGGAGCGGCCGCGCAGATCCAGGATCTGCGCGGCC
>CBFHHK010000127.1:0-13542 GCA_965655435.1 Planctomycetota bacterium
TCCGACCACGCCTGGTCATCGGAGATCAGGAGCAGGACATTGGGGCGCCCGGCGACGCCAAGGGCCTCCGGCCCCTCGCCGCCCGCGGCGGGCGCGGGGCACGCCCAGAGCAGGGCCGCCGTGACCCACATGAGGAGGCTCGCCGTGAGGCGGGCTGCCGCCGACGCCCCTTTGCTGATCGACCTCACTGCTTGAAGTACTTGGCCTTCTTGTTGCCGCCGGAGAGGAGCACGGCGACCAGGTCGCGCAGCTCATCCACGTTCAGGCCGTCCACCAGCCCCTCGGGCATCTGCGAGACCTTCGACTCCTTGAGGACCTTGACCTCATCCCGGTGGAAGACGAGCGCGTCCGCGCCCGGATCCCTCGGGTACACCACGAACTCTTCGCCCTCCTCCACCACGATGCCCTCGGCGATGTTGCCCTCGTGGTCCATCAGGAGCTGCGATCCGTACTGGTCGGAGATCGCGAGGCTCGGCTCGATGACACACTCCAGCAGGTCCTTGAGCGCGAACTTGTTGCCGACGGTCGAGAGGTCGGGCCCGATGGCGCCGCCCTTGCCCGCGAACATGTGGCAGGAGCTGCACGAGGTGGCGTGATAGAGGTTCACGCCCGCAGCGAAGTCCCGGTCGGTCAGGTGCCCCTCCACGGCCGCCATGGCCTCCTCGGTGGTCCACTTGCGCCCCGGCCCCTTGGGCGGCGTGACGCCCTCAGGCGGACCCGCGACCAGGGACAGCCCGAGCAGCTCCGCCAGGGATTGGCGCTCCTTGACGGTGAGCTTGTCCGCGGCGTCGGCGCGCATGTTCTCGAGGAACCCCGGGTAGCTCGCGCCACCGGAGTGAGCCGCGGCCTCGTTCAGGAAGGCGAAGTAGTCCCGGCGCAGCTCGGGCGTCCAGCCCTGCTCCGCGTTGCGCAAGATGAACGCGACCTCCATCCCACGGATCGGCGGACGATCGGTGATCATGGCCTTGATCGGCGGCCCATAGCGGTCGTTGCGATCCAGCAGCTCCACCCACAGCGGCAGCTCCTCGTCCCCGCCGGGCGCCCGCACCATCTCCATTCCGAAGGTCACGGCGCGCGGCTCTCCCAGGTAGGTCAGCAGGCGCGCGACCTCCACGTCCACGAGCGCGGCGCTCCCGCCGTCAGCGGGGCCCGCCGCCGCGGCCTCCACGAGGCGCTCAGCCAGCGCTGCGCGGAGCCCACGGTCCGGGCTCCCATGCCGCGCCATGGCGACCGCGAAGGCGCGCAGGAGAGTGAGCCGGTCCGCGTCCCCGAGCCCGGCGTCCCACAGCTCCAGGCCCCTCGTCACGAGGGGCCCCGTGTCTTCCACGCGGCCCTGCCGCGCGAGGGCAAGGAGCGCCGTGGTGGCCGCCCGCTGCCCTTCCTCCGCGAGCGCCGCCGCAACCCAGCTGGAGACGTCCTGGTTCTCCACAGCGACCCTCGCGGCGAAGCGAATGAAGCGGTCCTGCGAGCCAAGGTGGTCCCAGGCGGCCTCGAGGGCGGCGGGGTTCGGACCGCCGTGGAAGGCCTCAAGCGAGCGGCGCAGCGCACGCGCCTCAGCGCCCGCGACGTCCGCCCCGCTGACCGGAGCGGTGGACTCCTCCCCCGTGTAGGTGACCCGGTACAGCGCCGACTGAGCGCCGCGACCGCCGACCGTGAAGTACATGGCGCCGTCCGCGCCGATGGTCGCGTCGGTCACGCCCAGCGGCTTGGACCAGGCGAACTCGCTGCGCACGGCCCGGTAGCTCGCGCCGTCCGGGATGAGCTCGAAGGCGTAGATGGTGCCGAAGGTCCAATCGAGCGCGTAGAGCGCCCGCTGGTACCGCGCCGGGAACTTGGCTCCCGTGCCGAAGAGCAGCCCCGTCGGCGAGCCGGGCCCGATGTTGTAGGTCGGGGGCAGCGAGTCCTCGTAGTGCTCGGGCCACTTGCCCGTGCCGCTGCGCCACCCGAACTCGCTCCCGCTCGTGGCGTGGCAGATGCGCGTCGGCCGGTACCACGGCATCCCAACATCCCACTCCATGTCCGCGTCGTAGGTGAACATCTCGCCGTCGTCGTTGATGGCGATGTCGTACTGATTGCGGTACCCGCTGCTCACGACCTCGATGTCCTCCCCGTCCGGACCGGAGGTGGCGATCCACCCGCCGGGCGCCAGCCGACCGCGAGCGTGGCCGCGGGCGTCCCACTGCCTGGGCAGCAGGAGGTCCTCGCCCCAGTTGGACGGGGCCCTCGAGCCCTGGATCTCCGGCAACAGGGTGTGGTTGCCGGCGATGAAGTAAATGCCCTCACCGTCGCGGGTCGGGAGCACCGCGTGGGGCCCGTGCTCGCCGCCGTTGCCGAGCTTCACGAGGTGCTTGGCGTCCTCGGGCTCGCCGTCCCCGTCCGTATCCCGGATACGCCACAGCCCCTGGCCATTCACGTTGGCGTAGAGCGAGTCGAAGGCCCACAGCAGGCCCTGGGCTCCGGTCACGTCCGTCGGGAGCTTCTGCGCCGTGGTCTCACCGACCCCATCGATGGGCGCAGGGGTGATCCGATAGATGCCCTTCCCGCCCTGGTCGCTGGCGAAGAGCCCGCCGCGATCATCCCGGGTGAGGCACACCCACGAGCCCATCTCGTCCCGGGGAACCGTGAAGAGCAGCTCCGCCTCGAAGCCCGCGGGCAGGTGCAGGTCCGTGGCGGGGACTGGGGCCTGGCCCACCGAGTCCGCTTCGGTTGCGTCGGGCCCAGCCTCGCCCGGGGCGGCTGCCACCAGCAGGAGGAGGCCGAAGAATGTGGGAGCGAGCAGGGGCGAAGTCAGCATGGATGGGCGGAGCGAAAGGGGCGTGATCGGCGGCCAGTTTGGGGCCCTCAGACTACCCGCTGACCTCGATTCCGAACACGCACAAAGGGCACGCCGCGGACCGCCGCCGCGTCGCCCCCGCCGGGCACTCGCGGTGGACCCGCGCGGTGGTCGGGCGCCCCATGGTCCCAGTCCGCATGCCGCCTCGCGGTGCGCCACGTGCTAGGCTCATGCGACGACCGGTCCTCCGCCTCTCCCGTGAAGATCCTCTACCACCACCGGACCCAGGCCGAAGACGGCCAGGCGGTCCATATCCGCTCCCTCATCGAGGCGTTCCAGAGCGAGGGTCACGAGGTCCGTGAGGTCGCGTTGGTGGAACGCAGCGCCGAGCCCGCTGTGGCTCCCGGGAAGGGCGCGACAGGGCAGCCCGCACCGAAGCCCGCACCGGGTCCCGCACCGGGCCCCACGCGGTGGTCCCCCTGGGCGCTCTTCGGGCTCCTGCCCGGCTTCGTGAAGGAGCTCGCGGAGTACGCGTACAGCCTCCACGCCGGGCGGCGCCTCAAGCGCGCAGCGCGAGCGTTCCAGCCCGACTTCATCTACGAGCGCTACGCCTTCGGCAACTCCGCCGGCGTGGCCACCTCGGAGGCCCTCGGAATCCCGCTCGTGCTCGAGGTCAACTCCCCCCTCGTCCTGGAGCTCGGCCGGACCCGGGGCCTCGCCTTCCCGCGCCTCGCGCGGCGAGTCGAGAACGGCATCTTCCAGCGCGCAACCAGGGTCTGCGTGGTCACCGAGGTCCTGAAGGGCATGGTGGCCGAGCTCGGCGTGGACCCGGCTCGGATCTTCGTGACCCCCAACGGCGTTCACCCCGAGCTCTACGCAGACCTGGACCGCGAGGCCGCGAGGCGCGACCTCGGGATCGCGGCGACCAGCGGGCCAGTCCTCGGCTTCGTGGGGTACTACCGAGACTGGCACCGCCTCGACCTTGTCCTGGACGGCATGGCCACCGAGGCCCTGTCCACCGCACACCTCGTCCTCGTCGGCAAGGGACCTGCAGAGGAGGCCCTGAGGGCGCGCGCCGGGCAGCTCGGCGTGGCGGACCGCCTCCACTTCGCGGGCACCCGGCCACACGGCGCGATCCCCGGCGTCTTGCCCGCGTTCGACGTCGGGCTCGTCCCCGCGATCAACCCCTACGCCTCGCCGCTCAAGCTGCACGAGTACATGGCCGCAGGACTCCCAACGGTGGCCCCCGACCAACCGAACCTGCGCGAGGTCCTCGAGGACGGGCGGGATGCCCTGCTCGTGCCACCGGGTGATGGGCCAGCCCTCATCGACGCCCTCGCACGCCTCGCAGAGGACGGGGACCTCCGGCAGGCCATGGGCGGCGCCGCGAGACGAACGATCGAGGAACGCGAGCTCACCTGGAGGGGCAACGCCCGCAGGGTCGAGGCCGAGGTGCGGTCGCTCTAAGGCGCGCCGATCTGCCCAGTCCACAGGATCTGCCCAGTCCGCAGGGCCTAGCCGGTCCTCAGGATCCGCCCGGTCCGCGCAGCGAACGGGTTCGAGCCAGCCCTCGCGAGCGACCTGCCCGGCCCACGGGCCACCTACCTCGCCGGCGGTTCCCCTCGACCCGCCCATCCCTCACGCATGGTGCGGAGCTCGGAGCGGAGCTCCTCGACGACCTCGGGATAGGAGATCGACATCTCGCCCTCGCCGACGACCTCGGGATTGAGGCTGAGGAGCGAGGTCTCTGGGGAGGCCGTGGCGCCCTCCAGCAGCAGCTTCCACTGCCCACGATAGACCGCTCGGTTCACGTCCTCGGCGCCGGCAGCCACACCGCCCTCGACCACGATGACGCGATCGCTCCCGGGCACCGTCGACGTCAGGTCGAGGCCGCCCATGGAGGGCGCCCGGTCGACCCCCGCGAAGGCCAACAGGGTTGGCGCGACGTCCACCCCGCTCACCTTGCCAACCCGACGCCCGCGGAGCCTGCCATCGGGCGCCTTGAGGAGCCACGGGACATGCACCTGCACCTCCTCGAGCCCCCCGTGCCCGAAGGCTCCATGCTCACCGAGGGCCTCTCCGTGATCCGACGTGATCAGCGACCCCAGTTCACGCCCCGAGGCTCGCCCCGCCGCCTCGATCTGCTGGAGGAACTCATCCACCTTGCCGTCCAGCTCGAGGAGTTCCGCTTCGTAGAGGTCGACGAGGTACTGAAGGTCCGCCTCCTCGAGCGACTCCCCCTGCACCCCCTCAGAGCTCCGGTACGAGTTGCTCTCGAACAGGTATCCGTCCACCGCGCCGTCGTAGGGCGCCACGAAGCGGACCGCCGCCGCCGCCGACGGGCGATAGGGCCAGCCGACGTCCGCGAGGTAGACCGTGCAGAACCAGGGCCGCGAGTCCCCGTTCTCGATCCAGTTGGCGGCGGAGGCTAGCACGTCCTCGGCCGGGCGAGCGAGATCCTTGAACCAGCACGGGCGGCCGTTCCCTCCGAGGCCAGGTGACAGACCGGCGAGGATCGACTGTACGCCATGGACCATGCGCCAGAGGCGAGTCCGGCAGAGCTCCGGGTCGACCTGGTCATCGAAGACCTCGAAGCCCTCGCCGACCGCCCCCTCGCCGTGGAGCGCCGCGCTTCCGACGAACGCCGCGGTGCGATACCCGGCGGCCCCGAGCACGCGAGCCAGCGTCGGCGCACCCGGAGCGCCCGATCCACCGACCGCCAGGCGCTGCTCGCGCTCCCCCGGATAGGTCCCGGTCAGCATCGACAGGCTGGACGCGACGGTGGAGACCGAGGTCGCCCGCGCCTCGTCGAAGATCGCCATGCCAGCGCTCCGCTCCACGAGCCGGGGCGCCGTGACGCGCCCGTTCCCGTAGAGGCTCAGGCTCGACGCTCGGGTCGAGCCCAGGACCATGAGGAGGAGGTTGGGCGCGTCCGCAGGAGCCGCGCCAGCCCGTGGGCTCTCGACGCCTCCACCGGAGAGGTCCACCATGCCCGCCACGAGCCCAAGGCCGGCGGCCCCGGCGAGGGGCGCGAGCCCGTGCAAGTGGGCCCAGCGCCCCAGCCCGGCTGCGATCGCCACGACCCCCACGATAGACACGGCGGCCATGAGCACCGCGCCCATGGAGAGCAGGCCGCCCCCCCCCGCCCCGGCCGGCAGCGACGCGTCCAGCCCGGCATAGACCAGCACCGGGCCGCCGAGCACGATGAAGCTGAGGAAGGCGGCGTCCCTGGCGGCGCCGCGAACGGAGCGTGGCCTGACCCGACCGAGCAGCGCCCACAGCGAGAGCACGGGGAACGACACCAGCGTCGCCCAGGCTGCCCAGCTGAACCACGTGCTCGCGAAGAGCCAGCCCGAAGCCTCCCGGTGGGAGATCTGGGCGCTGGCTGTCGCGCTGTCCAGGCCCGCGAAGAGCAAGGTCAGGCAGAACAACGACAGGGCAACTTGCTTCATGCTCTGAATATAGACGCTGCGCCGCCGCCAGGGCCGCCTCACGGGGCCAGGGGTCCGGATCCTCGGAATGAGCCCCGGCCGTGGCCTGAACGGCCCGGCTACACCTGGTAAGAATCCCGGGGACACCGCGCTCCGCCGCGAGGAGCGCTGGCCGCCCCTCAGGAGTCACTGACGACATTCGCGGGTCACGGACAACCCTAGAGGGTCCATGGCGGGGCCTGCGCTCAGGCCGGCAGCGCCGACCTCGACCTCCTGGACCCATTCGCCCCGCCCTCCTCTACCCGCGCCATCAACGGCGCGCAGGCGGCGCGGGCGCAGCGCTTGAACCCAGAATGGGCGCCGAGCCCCGGGATCAGAACCAGCGAGACTGGAACGCTCGCACCGGATCGAAGAGACTCGACGCCGATGACGCCCCCAATCTCTCTCCTCTGGCTCGCGTACGCCGCCACCACGATGGCCATCCAGGGGGCGGCCGCCACCGATCGACCCCACTCGCCGGCCCCCACGATCGAGACTGCCCAGCGAGAGACCCCCGCAGGAGGCCGCGCTAGCAACGTCCTCCTGTTGATCCTCGACGACGTCGGCAAGGAGTCCATCGGCTGCTATCCGGGAGCGGCCAGCGACGTCCGGACCCCGGTCATCGACGGCCTCGCCGGACGCGGAGTGCGCTTCGATCGCGCCTGGTCCAACCCCGCCTGCAGCCCGACCAGGGCCACGGTCCTCACGGGCCGCTTCGGCTTCCGCACCGGCGTCGGGAGCGTCAAGGCCCTCGCCGCCCGCGGGCTCAGGCCAGAGGAGGTCACCCTCGCGGAGTCTCTCCATGAGCGACACCCTGAGCTGAGGACCGCCTTCCTCGGCAAGTGGCACCTGGGTCCGACCGAACCCCAGGGGCCCGTGGCCCAGGGCTTCGAGCGCTTCCGCGGCACCAGCGGCAATCTCCGGGAGAAGAGCGGGGCCAACGCCTACTTCGAGTTCAAGGAGCGGACCGGCCGCTCCGTGGCGACCACCCCTCGGCGCCGATACGCGACGAGCGCCGTGGTGGACGACGCCCTCGAGGTCATCGCCGAGTTCGAAGACGACCCCTGGCTCGTGATCGCGTCCTTCCACGCCGCCCACACCCCCTTCCACGCCCCGCCACCTGACCTCCATACGCGCACGCTCAAGGGACCGCCAGAGGCTCACGCGCGCGCGCACTTCATGGCGACGGTCGACGCCCTGGACGCGGAGATCGGACGCCTGCTCGCCGGCATCCCGGCGGCGACCCTCGCGAGAACCCACATCATCGTCCTCTCCGACAACGGCACCGCGAGCAAGGCGCAGCCCGAGGAGCGCGCCCTCCGCGTGGGCAAGGGGTCGCTCTTCGAGGACGGGATCTGCGTCCCCCTGATCGTCGCCGGACCCGCCGTCACGCGCCCCGGTCGTGGATCGAGCGCGCTGGTGAACACGACGGACCTCCACAGCACGGTCCATGTGCTCCTGGGCGCCGACCCCGCGCCGGAGGCCGTGGACTCCGTCAGCTTCGCCGGCGCGCTGAGCGAAGACGCCGAGGGGGCGCGGACCTGGAGCTTCGCCGAGCGCTTCCAGCTCAACCCGCCCCCTGGCCGCTGGTCCGAGGTCGATCGCTACTCGATCACCGACGGGCGCTTCAAGCTCACCGTCGATGTCCTCGGCGGCTCCACCCGGCTGCACGACCTGGACGAAGACCCCGAGGAGCGGCTCAACCTGCTCCACGCCCCGGAGCTGACGGAGGACGCTGTGGCGGCCAAGGCCGCGCTCGAGCGCACGGTGCGGGAGACCCTGCAACGCGGCCCAGCCATGGCCGCCCGCCGCGCTGGACGGCCCGGAGATCCCGACGGAAGCGCGCCAGAGGGCGACCCAGAGGGCGACCCGGAGATCGACCCGGAGATCGACTCAGAGGCGAACTCCGGGACCGACCCCAAACCCGGCGCCAGCGCCGGGCGGGACCAAGGGCGCAAGCGAGGTGGGTCTCCGCCAGCGGACGCGGGTCTCACGGACTCAGGTTTAACTGGCTCAGATTCAACTGGCTCAGATTCAACTGGCCCAGATTCGACTGGCTCGGATTCAACTGGCTCCGGGCCCAAGGCGCCGAGGCCCAACGAGGAGCGCGGACGATGAAGCCCAGCTGCTACGACCATTACGCCAAGGTCTTCGACCTCTACTCCAACGTTCACCTCTTCCCGCAGAACCTGCGCTTCATCGAGGTCGCCGCGGACCTCCTCGGGCCCGGGGACCGGGTCACGGACGTTGGGGGCGGGACGGGCATGTTCACCGCCGAGCTCCTCAAGCGAGTCCCCTGGGTGGACCTGACCTTCGTGGAGCCCTCGCCGCCCATGATGGAGATCGCGGCCACCCGCCTGCCGCTGACCGCCAACCTGGTCCACGCGCCGCTCGATGGGGCTCTGCTCGCGGAGCTCCCGCCCCAGAACCTCTTCCTCTTCCAGCGGTCGCTCTACAGCCTCCACGGCACCCTCGCCCCCTACCGAGCGCTCGCCAAGGAGCTCGCCGCCCGGACGCTCGAGGGCGGCCACGTCGCGATCTACGAGATGCCTGGCCCCTATGACATGGAGCTCGCCTGGGAGTACTACTCCGTCAACCGCGAGGTCCTCGGGATCTCGGAGGAGGTCCTGCTAGGCACCTGGCCCGTCATGGAGGCCGTCTTCCGGGAGTTCAACGACGGGATCCAGGAGGACCGCTACACCCTCTTTGACCGGGGGTCGCTGGACGAGGTCTTCGGAGGGGCGGGCTTCCGCTGCACCTACGAAGAGGGCACGACCTTCGTGTACACCAAGGGCTGAGCCCCCTCCGCTCCGCAGGCGCGGGCCCGCCGCCCGCCCACCAGGCTCCCGAGCGGCCCGCGCCCACACGCGACGTGGTCAGGTGAGCGCGAGCACAGGGCCCTCCAGGCGGCCCGCTCAAGGACGACTGGAGGGGCCACGGAGAGCTCTTTCCCGAGGCCCCTCCGCAGGGAGGGTCAGAGGCTCCCCAGGAAGGCCAGCACGGCGGCCCTCTCCGGAGCGAGCAGGGCCTCGAAGGCCTGGCGAGAGGCGTCGCCTTCCCCACCATGCCAGCGGATCGCCTCTTCAAGAGTGCGCGCCCGACCGTCATGGAGGTAAGCCTCGCCGCCGCTCACGCCGGCGGTCAGCCCGATGTTCCAGAGGGGCGCCGTGCGCCACTCCGCGCCCTCTGCGTTGCCCTCAGGGAGGTTGGACGCGAGGCCCGGTCCCATGTCGTGGAGCAGGAGGTCCGTGTAGGCATGGATGAGCTGGCTGCGCAGCTCCGCCCGGGGATGGAAGTCGGTGGTCTCCATACTTGGGACGTGGCAGTCGGCGCAGCCAATGGAGCCGAAGAGCAGCTCACCCTGGAGCGCCGCAGGATCGTCGAGGTCCCGGCGCGCACTCACGCCCAGCAGCGCGACGTAGTCCGTGAGCTTGCCCAGATGGGCCTCGGAGAGTTCCGCGCCGGAGGGGCCACATCCCACCTGCTGAGGGCCGCAATCCGGGTCGGGATAGACGGAGGTCATGACTCCCATGTCCGCGTTCAGCGCGGCGGCGACCTGGTGGCGGACACTGGCCTGGGAGCCCTTCCAGCCGAAGCGACCCAGGCGAGTGACGCCGGTCTCCGGATCCGTGACGAGCCGCATCTTCCCGGAGATCCCGTCCCCGTCGGCGTCCGAGGGGTCCGCGAGCGCCTCGATGGCGAGCTCGGGGATACTCTCCAGCAGGCCCATGCCCACGAGCTGCGGGGCGATCCTCACGCTGTAGTGGGACGGGGTCACCCCGAGGAACTGGACCACCGGCTCCCGGAGGCCCTGGACATTGTTCCAGCCACCGAGGATCGCCAGCGCCTCCGGCGCCCCGGCGGTGTTCCGCGACTGCAGGACCGTCCCGAGCTGCGGATGCGGAGCGCCGCTGGCGTCCCCCACATGAACCACGTAGCTGGAGAGCTCCTGTCCGACCGCGGGGGGGAGCGCGCGGCCGTTACGGTCGTGGCACGCCACGCAGGAGCGGTTGACGTAGTGACCGCCGAGCATGCCGGCGAGCTCGGTGAACGGCGGGTTGGCCGCGGTCTCGTCGTGGCTCCCGTCACCGAAGTCCGTGTGGTGCACCCGGCGCCCCTCGACGAACCGCTGGCCGTTGATCGGCGCCAGGTTCGGCGCCATCTGCATGAAGTGGTTGTCGGGCTCACCTGAGTACTGATACGGGAGCGTGACGTCGCCACCGCTCCACCCCTCGATCGGCATCGGGAAGGAGTCCTCTCGCTCCGTGGAGGGGTCGCCGAACACCCCCCGAGCCTCCCACGGGACGACCCCCTCGCCGACGATGTAGAGGATCGCCGTGCCGTAGTAGTTGTTCCGACCGCTGGGCACGGCGCTCAGGAATTGGCTCAACTCGAACTCGAGCCGGTCCCCGACCTGAAGGGGAGCGCCTGTCTTCTGGTTGAAGTTCAGGCTCCGGGTGTAGTGGCGAACGTTCGACCCCGGGACGTTCTGGCTCGGCACGGGCGCCATCACCCCGTTGTTGTGGTACTCCGCCACGGTCCCGAGTCCGCGATAGAAGAAGCGCAGCTCCGCCTCGAGGGGGCTCAGCTGCCACTGGGTCGCGACGTTGAAGGTGATCGTGTTTCCGCCCTTGCCGATCGTGTCCACGATCTCCACGGCGGCTGTCCGGTGCTCCCAGTAATGGTCCAGGTAGTGGTCGTATTGCTGGAACTGGTCCTCGCGCGCGTGCCGGTCCCGCGCGCGATCCGCGAAGCGGGTGATCAGCGCCGCGGGGGTGTCCTCTTGCAGGGGCGGGTCGAGCTGCGTCGACGCGTCGAAGAGGGGCACCACGAGCTGCGTGAACGGCACCAGCCACCACTGATTCCCCAGGCCCTGCCCGAGGGTGTCGCCGGGCGCCGTGTCGCCGGAGAAGAAGTAGAGCGGGCGGCCCTGATAGGACACCTGGGAGGTGCCGTCCGCGCGGACGATGCCGCCGAGCCCCGGGAGACCGGAGGGGACACCGTCGGTGAAGAGCAACGGGGGCCACACTCCGGCGCAGCCGCCGTTGCAGGCGCTCGCGCCCGGCGCAGAGAGGTCCCCGTCAAAGACGTAGAGGGTGTGCCCTGCGAAGGCCGAGTCCGGTCCACCCACGAGGATCCCGCCCGCCGCGGAGACCTCGACCTCCGGAACGACGACCTCACAGCCGTTGCTGTCCACCGCCACCCCCGCCGGGGTCCCGGGGCACTGATCGATGCTGTCATCCACGCCATCGCCGTCGAGGTCCATCGGGCGCACGCCGAAGACCTGCATCTCCCAGATGCTGTACCCCCAGGCGTTCCCGACGCTGCGAGTCAATCCGTTCATCCGCACGAAGCGGTGGACGCCGGAGAGGCGGAAGCGGTCGAGGCGGTCGCCGAACACCCCACCCGAGCGGGAGGTGATCGTCGTCCAGGTGACCCCATCAAGGGACCCGTCCACGGTATACGTCGCCGCGTTGGCGGCCTCCCAGTGGATCTTCGTCCTCAGCAGCGCGAAGGGCGCGCCAAGGTCCAGCACGAGCGAGCTCGGATCCACCCCATGGGCAGACTCCCAGCGCGTGGCGAGGTCCCCATCGACCGCCTGGGCGGGCCCCCCCGCAGCACCCTGCGAGCTCGCCGTGGCGGTCGCCGCGAGGAGTCCGGGGAGCGCGCGCTGTCGGGCATTGGCGAACGCGCCGGCCTGCTGGGCCGCCGGCACCGGGGCCGATAAGAGACAGAACAGCGCGGCAAACGAAGCGAGGTTTCTGGGAAGGACCATAAACACAGTATGACGGTTCACCGGGACCCAGGTGATGTGGCATTAGGTCGCGGCGCAAGGACTGAACGCCCCCCCCCCGCGTTTCCCTCGGAGTTCCCCTGCGGTCCCGGGCTCGCCTGTGGAGGGCCTCGCCCGTCCCGCCCGCCTGACCCCTCTGCTCGGGCCACCCGAGGGTCCCCAAGCGGTGCATCGCCGGCCGCGGGAGCCAGGTTTCCGTGTCGATATGCGACAACGAGCTGCAACCTGAATCCGACCACAGCGCGATTCACCGTTTAGGGCGAGACTGGCGCTTGGCTGGAAACGGCTCTCTCCGGCCCCTTTCCTCCTGGGCCTTCAACTCGGCCTCCGAACGACCCCCCCCTCATGCGTATTCCCACCCTCATCCTCTCCGCTACCGCGCTGGCGGCGGTCGCCCCGGCCCAGGTCAGCTCGATCGCGCCGCGCGCGTTGACCGCCCAGGGCAACAACCTCGTCTTCATCAACGAGGTCCGCACCGACCAGAACAGCTCGGACACCGACGAGTACTTCGAGCTCCTCGGGCTCGCCGGTGACGACCTCGACGGCCTCACCTACCTCGTGATCGGTGATGGCTCCTCGGGCTCCGGCACCATCGAGGCCGTCGTGGACCTTGCCGGGGGGGTGATCCCCGCCGACGGTACCTTCCTCGCCGCAGAGAGCTCGTTCTCCCTCGCGACGGCGGACATGACCACCTCCCTCAACTTCGAGAACGGCGACAACGTCACCCACGTGCTCGCGCTCGGGTTCACCGGCTCCAACGGCGACGACCTTGATACGGACGACGATGGTGTCCTTGACGTCCTCCCCTGGACGATCGTCCTGGACGCCATCTCCATCGTCGCCAACCCGACCTCCGGCGACAAGTACTACGCGTCCTCCCTCACGACCCCGCTCTCCACTGCGGTTGACGTCGGCCCCGCACCGGGCGGCTTCGCTCCGGCTCACGTGTACCGCTGCACCGCTGGCGGCGCGACCCAGGACGTGCGGATCGGGGAGTTCTTCATCAACGGCCTCCGCCTGGACACCCCCGGCGAGCTCAACGCCGCTTGCGTGTACGCAGCTGCGGCCTTCTGCGACCCGGGCTCTGAGAACTCCGTCAGCACCACAGGTAGCGAGATGTCCCTCGAGGGCTCTCCGTTCATCTCGCGCAACGACGCCATCCTCGTCGTCTCGGACGTGCCGGACTTCTTCGGCGTCTTCGTCCAGGCGACCGCCGTCGGCTCGCCCAACACCTCGCCGATCGGGGGCACCTTCTGCCTCAGCGCTGGCATCCAACGCCTGAACCAGATCGTGCAGGCGAGCGGAAACCGGGCGGAGTACAACCTCGACTTCAACAACATGGCCTACCCCGAGAGCGCGGCCATGGCGGGCACCACCCTCTACTACCAGTTCTTCCACCGAGACACGTTCTTCCCGCAGGGTGGCAACTGGTCGAACGGTATCGCCATCACCTGGGCTCCCTGAGCTAGCGCGCGAGCGCGACATCGACTCGCGGGCGGGGGCTG
>CBFHHK010000128.1:0-4995 GCA_965655435.1 Planctomycetota bacterium
CTCCGGTGGTCCACGCCCGTCCCGCCGAGCCGGCGCACCGCCCGGCCAGGCCTGTGGTGAAGACGCCGCCCCCTGCGCCCCCTTCGCGGCCTGCCGTGTCGAGCGGCAGCAGCGAGGCCTCCGACCCGACCAAGGTGGGGGGGCTAGGCTCCGCACCGCGCTTCACCGCGGACCGTCCGGCTCCCGTCCGCCCCGCCGCCTCCCCTGCAGTCCGCGCGACGCCGCCCGCCGCGGCCGCCGCGACGGCCGAGTCCGGCGCCTCTCTCTCCGCTTCGGAGATCGAGAAGATGCTGGAGAACGCGGGCGCGGGCTGCCCGCTCGGCCCCTGCCAGGGCTGCCCGCACCACGACGTCCAATCTCACACGTGCACCGCCTGATCGCGGACACGTCTTTCCCTGAACCGAATCCACAAGTCATCCCATGGCTACTGAATCCCAGATCGCCCTCGGCCTGATCGAGACCAAGGGTCTCATCGGCTCCGTCGAGGCCGCCGACGCGATGTGCAAGGCCGCCAAGGTCACGCTCCTCTCCAAGGAGAAGTCCGGCGCAGGCCTTGTCACCGTGATGGTGCGCGGCGAGGTCGGCGCGGTGAAGGCCGCGACCGAGGCCGGCGCTGCCGCTGCCCGCCGCGTCGGCGAGCTCGTCAGCGTGCACGTCATCCCGCGTCCGTCCTCGGACCTCGAAGGCTACCTGCCCGAGTAGGCCGCTCTTGTCCGGAACGCTTCATGCCGTGGAGCTCCGCGGTGCGGTTCATCTCGACCAGATGCAGCCGCAGCTCACCGCGATCAGCGCCCTGAAATCGGATGGCTACTTCCCCGTGGAGGGGGATAGCGCGTTCTGGCTGGAGGTGCGCCCCGGCATTGTCGTGAACCGGCTGCTGGACATCGCGCTCAAGCGCTGTGACGTGACGCCCGGGGCCCTCACCACCGAGCGCCACTACGGCAGCCTCGAGGTGCACGGTCCCGACCAGGGGCAGGTCCTCCAGGCGGGCGCTGAGGTGCTCAAGGCCATCGGGCGCAGCTGGGCCGATCAGCCCGCCCCCGAGGTCCTGGCGGATGAGGTCATCCGTAAGGTCACCTCACATCACGCCAACCTCCTCAACCAGGCCCGCGCCGGCATGCTGGTCCTCGGGGATGACGCGGTCTACACGCTCGAGGTCTCGCCCGCGGTTCACGTGGTGCGCTGCGCCAACGAGGCGGAGAAGGCCGCCCCGATCAGGATCGCCTCCATGCGGACCACCGGCGCGGTCGGTCGCCTCCGGCTCGCCGGCGGCGACGCCGAGATCGACGAGGCTGTCAAGGCCGTGCGTCGCGCCCTGGAGACCGTCCGTGAGGACCCCAGCCGAGCCGGGGGGCGCTGATCATGTTCCTCGGACGCGTCGTCGGACAGGTGTGGGCCACCCGGGAGGTGGATGACCTCAGGGGCAAGCGGCTGCTGGTCATCGAGGCCGTTGATGACGCCTCGGACCCTGGCGCGCCCAAGGTCACGCCGGTCATCGCCGTCGACCCCGTGGGGGCCGATGTGGGCGAACACGTCATGGTCGCCTTCGGCAAGGCCGCCCGCGTGGCGTGCGGCGGCGACGGGGACCTCGCCTACGAGGCCGCCATCGTGGGCATCGTGGATGACGTCCACGCCCCTGGTGCGCCCCAGTCGTGGAGGCCCGAGTCGGCCAGGGGACGCGCCTGATGCACGTCGCCACCGTCATCGGCTCCGTCTGGGCCACCAAGAAGGACGCCTCGCTGGACGGGCTGCGGCTGCTGGTCGTCCGCCCCTACACCACGGACGGCAAGCCGTCCGCCGAGACCATGATCGCCGCCGACCCCATCGGCGCGGGGGAGGGCGAGCGAGTCCTCGTCGTCCATGGCCGGGCGGCGCGGCACGCCATCGGTAAGGGCCACGACATCGGCTTCCAGACGGCGGTCGTCGGCATCATCGACCGGATGGAGCTCTCCGACGGCCGCACCGTGGGCCCTCACGTTGACTTCGACGAGGGCTGACCGGGCCCGGCCCAGAACAGCGCACAGAACACCCGACTCCAGGATTCAGCAAACGCACGGGGACGACCCGCCATGCAGAACAACGACCACAATCCGACGCTCTCCGGAGCGGAACTGCAGCCCGCCATCGCGCTGCTCGAGACCGCGAGCGTCGCGGCCGGGATCGAGATGACGGACGCGATCCTCTGGGAGTCCGACATCGAGCTCCTGTTCGCCACGCCCGTCCAGCCCGGCAAGTACGTGGTGCTCTTCACCGGGAGCATCGAAGACCTGCGCAGCGCCCTGCGGCGCGGGGCCGAGGTGGCTCGTGGGGACCTCGTCGACCAGCTGTTGATCCCCCAGGTGGAGGCGGGCGTCTGCGAGGCGCTGCGCCGCCAGGGGCAGCCGCTCCCGGACGGCGAGCTGGACGCGGTCGGGGTGGTGGAGACCACCACCGTCGCCGCCAGCATCCTCGCCGCCGACATTGCCCTCAAGGAGGCGAGCGTCGACCTGCTCGACCTGCGCGTGGCCAACGGGCTCGGCGGGAAGAGCTTCCTGACGATCACCGGCGAGGTGAGCGACGTGCGGAGCTCGGTGCAGGCCGCCGCTGGCAGCGCGGACTCCTCCGGGCGCCTCGCCCGTCACGTGGTCATCCCGCGTCCGCACCCCGAGCTCTCGGCGCACCTCTGATCCCTCGGGGTCGGGCGGAGTGATTCATGGCGTCGGGGAAGAAGCTCGTGACGGAGGCGGACGTGCGGCGCATGGCGTCCGGCACGCGCGAGCTTGTCCTTGGCCCGGAACGGATCGCGACCCCCGCGGCCCTGGACCTCGCCTTTTCCAGGGGCATGAAGGTGATCTACGCGGAGGCCGACGCAGCGTCTCCGCTCCCCAGCGACCTCTGGTCGCGCATCAAGTCACGGGACGGCACCTACGTCGTCCAGGTCGAGAGCGGGCGGGCCACCGTCACGCGGCTCGGTCCGGCCGGCCCCGAGCCCATCGGCGGAGAGTGAACGAGCTATGACGAAGAGATTCCTGACAGCCGAGGACGTCCGGCGACTCGGCGGCCCCGAGATCCTCCTCGAGGAGGGGACGGTCGTGACGCCCCAGGCCGCGGAGGCTGCGGCCACCGCGGGCGTCCGCCTCATTGGCCCCGCGGGCGCTTACGCGCCGCCGCTCCCCGACAGGGGACCGGACGCGGCGCGGGCCAAGGCGACCCTGCCCCACCTTCCCGAGCCCTCGACCACCGATGGCATCGGGCTGGTGGTGACCGTCGTCGGGCGCAACCGACCCGGCGTCCTCGCCGAGATCACGGCCGCCCTCGCGTCCCACGAGTGCGACGTGGCGGACATCAGCCAGCGCAACGTCGGCGGCTACTTCCACACGGTGTTCACCTGCGCCGTGCCCCCCGGCCGAGACTTCGGCTCGGTCAAGGACAGCCTCCAGTGCCTCGGCGGGGAGGGCGACTACGTCGTCCGCGTCATGCACGAGAGCGTCTTCCGCTTCATGCACCGCGTCTAGCGGAGGACCCACGATGCCGTTCACCGACCACGAGATCCTCGAGACCGTCCGGATGTTTGAGCTGGAGACGTTCGACATTCGAACGACCACGCTCGGCATCAACCTGCTCGACTGCGCCGACCCCGACCTCGAGTCCTCCTGCGAGAAGGTGTACGCCAAGATCGTGCACCACGGCCGCAACCTGGTGGAGACGGCGGGCGGCATTGAGTCGGACCTGGGCATCCCGATCATCAACAAGCGGGTCGCCACCACGCCGATCGCGCTGGTCGCTGCGGCCTCGGGGTCCCCGGACCTGGTCCCCTTCGCCCGCGCCATGGACGCGGCCGCCGAGGAGATCGGGATCGACTACATCGGCGGCTACACGGCCTACGTCCACAAGGGCTACTCCAACGCGGACCACGCCCTGCTGGAGTCCATCCCCGAGGCGCTCGCGTCCACCTCAAGGGTCTGCTCCTCGGTCTCCCTCGCCACGACCAAGGCGGGGATCAACATGGACGCGGTGTCCCACTTCTCCAAGGTGGTCCTCGACACCGCGCGCCTGACCGCCAGCGAGGGCGGGCTGGGCTGCGCGAAGCTCGTCTGCTTCTCCAACCCGGTGGAGGACAACCCCTTCATCGCCGGCGCCCACATCGGCATCGGTGAGCCCGAGACCGTGCTCAACGTCGGCGTCTCTGGTCCGGGCGTGGTGCGCTCGGCCCTGGAGCGCCTCGGCCCCGACGCCGACCTGCTGGCGGTGGCCGAGACCATCAAGCGGACGGCGTTCAAGATCACCCGCATGGGGGAGTTGGTGGGCCGCGAGGCCGCGCGACGACTCGGGACGGTGTTCGGCATCGTCGACGTCTCCCTCGCGCCGACCCCGGCGGTGGGGGACTCGGTCGCGGACATCCTCGAGCTCATCGGCGTGGAGCGGACCGGGGCGCCCGGCACCACCGCGGCCCTCGCGCTGCTCACCGATGCGGTCAAGAAGGGCGGGGCGATGGCCTCCTCCAGCGTGGGCGGCCTCTCCGGCGCGTTCATCCCGGTGTCCGAGGACGCCGGCATGATCCAGGCGGTGGCGGACGGGGCCCTGAGCCTCGCGAAGCTCGAGGCCATGACCACCGTGTGCTCCGTGGGCCTCGACATGATCGCGGTGCCCGGCGACTGCAGCCAGGCGACCTTGGCGGGGATCATCGCCGACGAGATGGCCATCGGCATGGTCAACCAGAAGACCACCGCCGTGCGCGCGATCCCGGTCCCCGGCAAGGGGCCCGGTGAGACCCACGATTGGGGCGGGCTCCTCGGCACGGCGATCGTTCAGGATCCCGGGAAGTTCGGCAGCGACATCTTCCACTCCCGCGGTGGGCGGATCCCTGCGCCGCTCCAGAGCTATCGGAACTGAGGGATCTGGCGGGCGCGCCGGTCCCCGGGAGCCCGAGGGCTCCCGGTCTGGCGCCGGGCTCGGCCTCTTGCTGGGAAGTAGCCTCTTCCTTGTGGTCGCCGCCATCGCCGTCGCCATCAAGGA
>CBFHHK010000128.1:5005-13536 GCA_965655435.1 Planctomycetota bacterium
GCCACTCCCGCGGCGGGCGGATCCCCGCGCCGCTCCAGAGCGATCGGACCTGAGGGGCCCGGCCGCGGCGCCGCCGGGGAGCCAGCGGGCTCCGGGTCTGGTGCCGGGCTCGGCCTCTTGCTGGGGGGCAGCCTGTTCCTCGTGGTCGCCGCCATCGCCGTCGCCATCAAGGACCTGAGCGGGGCCAACCGGCCGCACGAGCTCACTCTCTCCCCGCTCGTCGCGCTGCTGCTGCTCTTGAACGGGGCCGTGGTGGTGAGGGCCATTCGAGTGAACGGTCGGCGCCTTGCGCGACGGCGAACCGCCCTGCGAGGTCTGCTGCATGCGGGGCTCTGGCTGTACGCCGCTGGCTGCGCGCTGCTCCTGATCACCGCCACGTCGACGGCGATCGAGATGTTCCTGGCTCGCTAGGGCATCGGCCTCGGAGCGCGTCTCGGGGCCCTGGCGTCGGGGGGAAGTCGTCCGCTCATGAGAACCGGGGGGACGCTGGCGCGTGCTCGGGTCCACGGTTTCCCGAGGGGCGCCTACGATGGCATCGCCCCCGCTCCCCCCTGCGTCTCCAGCTTCAGCGCCATGCGTCACCCCCTGCTCCTCGCCGCCGCGACCGCCCTCCTCCTCGCTCCGCTCGCCGCAGCGCCCCAGGGCGAGGGTCCGGGGCGAACCGACGCCGACACCCGCATGCGCCTGTACGGCGAGCACCTCGACCTCGTGGCGCGCTCGCCCCACGGCGACCTCCGCTGGCAGTTCGTCGGCCCCACCAACATCAGCGGCCGCATCACCGACGTGGCCGTCACAAGCCCGCGGGGCGACACCTACACCCTGTATGTCGCGGGCGCGTCCTCCGGCGTCTGGAAGTCGATCAACGAGGGGGTCTCCTGGGAGTGCGTGTTCGACGAGGCGCCGAGCATGTCCATCGGGGACGTGACGCTGGACCCCTCGAACCAGGAGACGGTCTGGGTCGGCACGGGCGAGGCGAACATCTTCCGCAGCTCCATGGCCGGCGCCGGGGTCTACCGCTCGCTGGACGGCGGGGCGACCTGGGAGCACCGTGGCCTGGCCGAGACGCACACCATCGCGCGCATCGTCGTGCACCCGAATGACCCAGGCACGGTCTACGTGGCCGCCTCCGGCAACGAGTGGACCTCCAACCCCGAGCGCGGCGTGTACCGCACCCAGGACGGCGGTGAGAGCTGGACCCAGGTCCTCTCCGTGGACGACGAGTCCGGCGCCATCGACCTCGTGCTCGACCCCGCGGACCCCGACACGGTCTACGCCTCGACCTGGCAGCGCACGCGCCAGCGGTGGAACGACCCGCGGAACACGCCGACGACCGCCGGGAGCGGCATCTGGCGCAGCGATGATGGGGGCGACAGCTGGAGCGCCATCAACGAGGGGCTCCCGGAGCCGCGCTTCCGCGGGCGGATCGGGATCGACCTGTGTGCGTCGGCTCCGGAGACGGTCTACGCCTTCGTCGATAACTACGAGCTGGGGGAGGTCGGCGAGGACGAGGTTGACTCCTACAACCGCAAGCGCAAGGCGTCGATCAAGGGCGCCGAGGTCTACCGGTCCGATGACCGGGGGGCGAGCTGGCGTCGGGTCTCCGAGAGCACCGAGTACATGCGTCGTCTCTCGGCGACCTACGGCTGGGTCTTCGGACAGCTGCGCGTCGACCCCAGCAACCCGGAGCGGGTCTACGTCATGGGGCTCGGGCTGAACGTCTCCGACGACGGCGGCAAGACGTTCCGGCGGCTGCGCGGCATGCACGGCGACCATCACGCCCTGTGGATCGACCCGGAGAACCCGCGCTACCTCGTCAACGGTAATGACGGCGGGGTCGCCATCTCTTACGACGGCGGCGAGCGTTGGCGCACCTTCTACGACAACCTCCCGCTGGCTCAGTTCTACAACGTCGGTCTCGACATGGCGGAGCCCTTCCGCGTGTACGGCTCCGTCCAGGACCACGGCTCCTACCGGGCCGAGGTCGACCTCCGGCGCGGTCGCGACCGTGTGCGCGCGGTGGACTTCGAGCGGGCACCGGGCGGTGAGGCGAGCTATCACGCGGTCGACCCCACGGACGAGGACGTGGTCTACCACGAGGGCTTCTACGGCTCGATCCGGCGCGCTCACATGGAGAGCGGTGAGCGTGTGACACTCGAGTTGCCGGTGGAGGACGGCGAGGAGGACCTCCGGGGGCAGTGGCTGGCCCCCTTCGTGATCTCTCATCACAACCCGCGGATCATCTACCACGGGATGAACAAGGTCTTTCGCTCCCTCGACCGCGGGGAGAGCTTTGAGGCCATCAGCCCGGACCTCTCCTTCGCGAAGGATGAGCGCAAGGGGGACATCCCGTTCCAGACCATTACCACCCTGGCCGAGTCGCCGCTCCGCTTCGGACTCCTGTACGCAGGCACGGACGACGGCCGCCTGCACGTGACCAAGGACAGCGGCGCGACCTGGACCGAGCTCGGCGACCGCTTCGTGTCGGACCGGGCCTTCTCCAGGGTCGAGGCCTCGCGCCACACGGAGGGCGTCGTCTTCGCCGCCCAGAACGGCAAGCGAAACGAGGACTTCACGCCCTACCTCTGGATGTCCCACGACCACGGGGAGACGTGGCGCAGCATCGCCGCGGGGATCCCCCTCGGTCCGATCAACGTGATCCGCGAGGACCCGCGGAACCCGGAGGTGCTCTACGTGGGGACAGACCTCGGCGTCTACGTGTCGTCCGATCGCGGGGCGAGCTGGGAGGCGCTGGCGGCCGGGCTACCGTCCACCTTCGTCCACGACCTTGCCGTGCACCCGCGCGATGACATGCTCGTGGCCGGGACGCACGGCCGGGGCGTCTGGGTCCTCGATGTCCGTCCGATCCAGGACCCGGAGGCGGCTCGCGCCGCCCGAGAGGCGGCCGAGGCGGCAGCGGCTGATGCCGCCGCCGCGGAGGGAGGCGACGAGGAAGGAGACGAGGAAGAGGAGGACCCTGCCGAGGAGGAGGCCGCCGCCGCACGGGCCCGCGCGGCGGGGGGCGCTGGCGCCTGAGCCGCCGCCCCATCGCTCCGGGGTGAGACGACCAGGCGGCGTGGCGCGGTAGACGCACCCCAGGGAGGGTTAGCGCGGCGCCAGGGAGAGAAATCTCAACGCCTGAAGTCGTAAACGGGGGCCGGACTCCATGCTAAGTGGAGTCAAATCCAGGGCGCCGTGAAAGCGCCCTTGACCCCCTCCCAAGAAGCCACCATGACGTTCGGTCTCCTCCTGACTGCTCTCCTCGCGCCGGCCCCGGTCGCAGAGCACGCCTCGCTCGACGTGAAGGCGTACCGGACCTGGAAGATCGAGCTACCCGCAGACCCCTTCCAGAAGGTCTCGGGCGCGATCCCGATTCCCCACGCCGGTGGAGCGGGCTTCCCCGTGGAGCCCCGCGGGCAGGGGTTCGCGATCGACACCGATGGTGACGGCGAGGTGGACCGCGAGCTCAACGGGCGCAAGGACCCGGACACCCAGGTGCGCCACGCCCGCGTGGTGCTGACGGGCAAGGCGACCGACGGCGGAGATCTCCGCTACCCCGTCCGTTTCAAGGACGAGGGATCGGGCTGGGTCTGGGCCGCGGGTGGCGCGCTCGTCGGTCAGGTCGGCGGCGTCGGGCTGCAGATCATTGACCTCGATGGCAACGGGTCGTTCCACGACGTGGGCCGTGACGCGGTCGTCGTCGGCGGTACGGGCGTCGCACAGTTCCTGGGCGAGACCCTCGCCGTGGGGGACGAGCTCCTGCGTGTGACCGTCGAGGACGGCGACCGCGGCCTCGCCGTCCAGCCCTTCGACGGCGCCACAGGCACCCTGGACATCGCCTCCGACTTCGGCGGCAAGGGCGTCATGCTCTCGGCAGTCGTGCAGTCCGAGGACGGTCGCCAGAGCTTCGAGCTGGGCGCTCACGACGGCAAGGTCACGGTCCCTGCGGGAAGCTACCGCCTCGTCACCGCCGCGCTCGGCCTGGGCGACGCGCGGGTCGAGGTGGACCCGGCGCGCATGAAGGCCGTCCAGGTCTCCGGCGACGCGACCGCCAAGCTGGGCTGGGGTGCACCCATCCGCGCGACCTTCGACTACGAGCGCGACGGCGGCGAGTTGACGTTCGATCCGCGCCAGGTGAGCTACGTCGGCGCCGGCGGTGAGCGCTGGATCGGGTGGAACCCGATCGGCAAGAGCCCCAAGTTCCAGGTGAAGGAGAAGGACACGGGGGACGTCCTCGTGGACGTCGTCTTCCCCGGCTCCTGCTGAGGCAAGGGCTTCGTTCCGGCCACCGTGAGTGTGCCGGCCTCCAAGAACATCACCGTCGACATGACTGCCCAGACCTGGGCGTTTGGCGAGATCAAGGGGGCTCCGCTGGCGAGCCGCTGACCCGTTGAGCTTCAAGAGGCGGCCGGTGAGAGCACCGACCGCCCCGTCGCACGCACCATTGCGCGTTCGTGTTGACGGTCCCGACAACACCTTCGGCGGGCCCCACGGGGCCCGCCGAAAACACTCCCCTCCCTCCGTGCCCACCGCTGCTCACTCGCTCCTCGGCGTCTCCCTGCTGCTCTGTGCCCCCGCCATCGCCCACGCCCACCCCGGCGAGGTGACGGCCGAGCGAGCGGGCCGCTCATCGGGCCTCCAGGCTGGAGGTGGCTCCATGACCGTCTCCGTCGTCGGGCAGCGGCTGATCGTCTCCTGTGATCTCTCCACGGCGGCGAACCGAGTCCCGGTCAACCTCTTCGTGGAGTTGGAGGGGCGGCATGGCCTGCAGCTCGCCAACAAGGCCGCGGCGGGCCTGAAGGCGGAGACGCGCGATGGAAAGCCGCGGCCGATCACCATGCACTTCGGTGACTTCGAGGTCGTGGTGCCGGCTCGTGAGCTTGGCGACGAGGACCTCTTCGCCGCCTTCACCAAGTATCACTCCGCCGAGATGGGGGAGAACGCGCTGGTGGGTTCCATCGGCGTCGAGGTGCTCCGCGACTGGGACCTCACGCTCCGCGTGAGAGATGGGCGGATCGACCTCAGCCCGCTCCGATCGGATGCCCCGCCGCCGCCGATGGCGCTCGACATCCTCGACGACGGGACGGTGGTCGCGCCCCTGACGCTCATCGACGACATGGCGTGGATCCCCGTGCGCTGGAGTGACGGCGGGGCCGGAGGGCTGATGCTGGGCACGGCTGTGTACGACACTCGCGTCGACGCCCGCGCCGCCGCCCGCCGCGGGCGCCCCGCCGGGGACGTCGGGCCGATCAAGCTGGCCGAGATTGATCTCCACAGCTATGTGGCCTTCCGGCCCGAGCCTGTGGTGCAGGTGCACCCCGACAGCGTCGTCGGCGTCACCGGGATCAACCTCCTGCGCTGCCTCGAGGTGTCCCTGGACCGGAGCAAGAACGAGCTGCGGGTCCGGCCGGTCTGCGAGGCCCAGTTTCCCGACGCCGACCTTCAGTTCTTTCAGGCCCGCGCGGACGAGGACCCCGAGGCCGTGCTCGGATTTCTGGGGGAGCACCCCGAGGAGCGCCTCGCCGGCGAGGCCGCGCGGCTCCTGCTTGACTATCGCATCGAGGACGCTGCGCCTTCGGACGAGATCGACGCTGCCGTCGCCTGGGTCTTCGAGACCGAGGTAGGCGACCTGCGCACCACGCGCATGCTCGACCTGATGAAGGAGATGAGCGACGCAGGCGAGGTCGGCGTCGTGGTCGCCGCCGGGCGGCTCGGCGTGGACGCCGGGCGCGACGACCGTTACCCCAACGCGGTGCATGAGGTGCACGGGCTCCTGGGCCGGACGCTGCTGGATGAGGGCGAGGGGGACGAGGCGTGGCGGCACCTGCTCTCGGCGGCCTTCGGGTTGCCGGAGGACGGCGGCATCAACCTCGACCTCGGGCGCTTCTACGAGCAGCAGGGGCGCTACCGCCGGGCCTTCTCCCGCTACGTCCAGGCTGTCATCCGCCCCGAGTCCGGCGCGGGTGGGCTGGAGGGCCTGCAGCGAGTGCAGGCGCTGTTGAAGGACGATGCGGGCGCCGCCGAGCCCTTCTCGGTGCGGACCATCGAGCGGATGATCGCGGGCAAGGTGCGCAACTTCGGCGCCTCGAGCCGCTTCGTCCCCGACGACGAGAACCCCGCGCTGCGCACGGTGCTGTGCGAGTTCTTCACCAACGGACACTTCGGCTCGGAGGAGCGCGGCGGCGCCATCGGCGGGGCGTTGGCCTTCGAGGGGCTCGAGGGGCGCTTTGACCCCGAGCACGTGGTGCTCCTTCAGTACCACCTCCCGGCTCCCCAGCCTGACGCGCTCTGCACCAGCGTGGCGCGGACCCGGGCCTCGGTCCTGGGCGTGGGGGACCCGGCGGTGATGGTGCTCGACGGGAAGACGGGCTCGCCTGGGGCGGGGCGCTGGCGCCAGGCCGAGGAGATCTACGATCGCGCCCGGAAGATCGCCGTGAAGCGCATGGGCAAGCTCACGGATTATGACGTGGACATCTCCGCGCGAATCGAGGGCGACCGGATCGTGGGCTCGGCCGTCGTGACGGGCGCCGAGGAGACGGGCCTGCGGGTTCAGGTGCTGCTCGCGGAGGCCGCGGTCCTCTACCCGGGGTCCAGCGGCGTGATCGTGCACCGCCACGTGGTCCGCGCGTCGCTCCTCGGCGACGATATGGGGGCGTGGTTCGAGCCGGAGGACTTCGAGCAGGAGTTCACCTTCGACCGGAGCCTCCCCGAGCTCGAGTCCGAGCAGGTCGAGTTCCTCGGGGAACTGGAGGCCGAGGGCCTCGGGACCGCGCCGCTGATCTCCACCCGCGTGGACCCCGCGGAGGCGCGGGTCGTCGCGTTCCTCTACGACGGGAGCAGCGGCGAGGTGCTCGCCGCCTACTCGGCCCAGCCGACGGTGGCAGCCGACGCCTCTGAGGCCTCTGACGCGGCGGGGCCGAGCGCGGGTGAGACCGATGAGGAGGCTCCGCAGGGAACCGGCGGCGGCGACGGCGACGGCGACGGGGGCGGTGGGCGGTGAGCGCTGACCAGCACCTCAGCCGCGACCTCGACCGGATCGAGGGGCGCGCCGGAACGATGCTGCAGGGCGTCGAGTCCCGGGCAGCGTTCATGGCGGCGGGCTTCCGCGCCCTGCCGCTACTGGCGGCCGTGCCGGCGGCCTTCGTGCTCGTTCAGCTCATGCGGTGGGCCGGGGGCGGGGAGCCCGCTCTCCTCCCGTTGCCCTTCGTCGTGCTGCTCAGCCTCCTCGCACCGGGGATCCCCGCGGCGCGAGCGGCGGCCGCCTCTCGAGCCAGCCGGATCTCACGCTCCCGCGCCCTCGCGGAGGCCGACCGGCAGCTGGGCCTCTCGGACCGGCTCGTGACGGCGGATGAATTCATGCGCAGCGGCGCCCGGACCGGCTTCCAGCAGGCCGCGGTCGAGGACGCCTCGCGGCGCAGCGAGGCGGCGGCGAACGCCGCCCTCGAGGCGCCCGAAGCGGCCATCTCCGGGTCTCGCCGCCTGCCGGTGTGGGGCGCGCTCTCGCTCCTCCTCCTGGCACTCTCCGCGTGGGTTAGCACCCTTGAGCCGCGGCCCATGGGCGGCGGTTCCGGGACCGAGACGGTGGCCGCCGAGGCGGGCGAGCCGCTCGATGAGGAGCCGGCGGACGAGGGGGTGACGGCGGAGGAGCGGGCGGCTCCCGCGCCGCCCGAGGCCGTGCCCACAGAGCGCCGCTCCCAGGACCCTGCCGAGGCCAAGCGGTCGGAGAGCGGCGAGGATGTGGACGACTCCGTGAAGGAGTCCTCGGGCCGCACCGGCGCAGGCCGCTCCTCCGGCGCGCTCTCCTCCTCCGCGGCCAGCGAGTCGCGCAGCGCACCCTCCACCCAGGGGCAGTCCTCGAAGCCCGCTGAGCGCGACAAGAAGAAGCGCGAGTCGAAGAAGAAGAAGGAGCGTAAGACCGGCGAGCAGCCGATCCCTGAGCGGCGCCCCGAGGACGAGCAGTCCGGCGCGACGGCGGGGAAGGGCTCCTCCAAGGGCTCGAACCGCAACCCGACCGCGTCGGAGTGGCAGAGCAAGGACCAGGTGACCGAGGTCGACGACCAGGAGGTCGAGGACGATGAGGACACCGACGAGGACGAGGAGGAGCAGGAGAACCGCGGCGGCGTGCAGCCGAGCCTCCGGGACCGTCGTCCGCCGGTGAGCCGCGACCTCCAGATCGGCTTCGGCAACCGGTCCAACCCCGACGCCAACGGGCGGGGCGGTCCCTCCGAGCAGAAGAAGTCACGGGGCGTCGCGTCCCTCGTCCTCGGCGTCCCCGTACCCGACCGGGTCAAGGGTCGCCCCGGCCCTGGCCCCACCAAGATCACCCAGGAGCGCATCGAGCCCCAGGCCGAGGAGGCTGGCGCCATCGTCGCCTCCGCCCGGGCCGCGCGCTCACGCCCCGTCCCCGCCCTCTCCAGCGTCGGACTCGGCCCCCAGCTCCGCGAGCTGGTGCGTGCTTACTTCCTCGCGCGTCGCGCCGCGGCGCCCCCGGCTGCAGTGCCCCCGACTGCAGTGCCCCCGGCTGCAGCGCCCCC
>CBFHHK010000129.1:0-13533 GCA_965655435.1 Planctomycetota bacterium
CGGCGCATTCTCGCCCGCCACCCGGCGAGCCGCGGCGCCAAAGGCGAGACCGAGGTCCCGGTCGAGGGCCGCGAGCCCGCCCAGCCCCAGTGGCTCGCCGTCCAGGACCTGCCGGACACGCCGCGCCAACCCCACGTCCATGGGCACCGTCTCCGAGCCCATGGATTCGATGCTGCGCACGCGCCTGGCGTCCCCCGCTGCGGTAAGCCCGACCCGCCCCACCGCCACGTCGATCCCGTCGGCAGAGGTTCCCGAGAGGACGCCCACCACGAGATCGCCGTCCGAGAGAGCGTCCAGTTCAGCGGGTCCACGTGGCGTCATGGACCCATTGAACCGGATTCCTCGCTCGCGGGGACCTTCCCCCCACACAGTCCCGCCCCGACGGCTCCCAGGAGTGCTCGTGCGCAGCCCTCTGGTCCTGCACAATAGAGCCATGGCAGACCACGCTGATGACGCCGGGCGAGGGGCCCGAAAGGTGATTCTCGTCGTCGACGATGACGCGGACATCCGCCAGACCCTCGAAATGACGCTGCAGTACGAGGGCTTCGAGGTCTGGACCGCCCGGTCCGGCACGGAGGCCCTGGCACGGCTGGACGCGGAGCCGAGCCCCCCGGCCCTTGTGCTCACCGACGTCAAGATGCCAGGCATCGACGGCCTTGAGCTTCTTGACCGGATCACGGCGACAGAGTCGTCGCCCCCGGTGGTCCTGATCAGCGGGCACGGCGACGTGCCTGTGGCCGTGGACGCCATGCAGCGCGGCGCGGTCAACTTCCTCGAGAAGCCCCTCGACGAGCGCCGGCTCCTGGTCACCGTCCATCGGGCCATCCGGGAACAGGACCTGGTGGTCGAGAACCGGGGCCTCAAGCGGCAGCTTCGGTCGGGCTACGAGTTGGTCGGCGAGTCCGACGTCATGCAACAACTCGGCGAGACGATCGAGCGGGTGGCCCAGACCGACGCCTCCGTGCTGATCACCGGGGAGAACGGGGTCGGCAAGGAGCTCGTGGCCCGCAACATCCACCTCTGCGGCCCCCGCGCCGCTGGCCCCTTCGTCACGGTGAACTGCGCGGCGATCCCCGCCGAGCTCGTGGAATCGGAGCTCTTCGGGCACGTGAAGGGCTCCTTCACCGGCGCCCACGAGAACCGGGTCGGGCACTTCGAGGCCTCCGGTGGCGGCGACCTCTTCCTCGACGAGGTCGGGGACATGCCCCTGCCCGCCCAGGCCAAGGTCCTGCGCGCCCTCGAGTCCCACGAGATCGTGCGGGTGGGAGACAGCACCAGCCGCTCGGTGGACCTGCGGGTCCTGGCCGCGACCAACACGGACCTGACCCAGGCCGTGGAGGACCGAGCCTTCCGCATGGACCTCTACTACCGGCTGAACGTGGTCGCCATCGAGGTCCCGCCCCTGCGATCGAGGCCCGAGGACATCCCCCTGATCGCGCGACACCTGCTCGAGCGGCAGGCGGAGCGCATCGGGAGGAGCCCGCTCGCGCTGGCCCCCGAGGCCGAAGACGCCCTCAAGGCCAACGCCTGGCCGGGTAACGTCCGCCAGTTGAGGAACATCCTCGAGGCGGCGGGCATCTTCTGCGACGACCAGCGGATCGCGGGCGATGACATCGCGCGTGTGCTCGCCACGGGGCCCGCCCTCGCGCCCGTGGGAAGCGCCGCCGGATCAGCGGACGGCCCCTTCGAGGCGGCCACCTTCGAGCAGTTCAAGAACGAAGCCGAGGCGCTCTTCTTCGAGCGGCGGCTCGAGCGAAACGGCGGCAACGTCAAGCGAACCGCCGAGGAGTTGGGCATGCAGCGAAGCCACCTCTACAAGAAACTGGACCGCTACGGCCTGCGCTGACGCGAGGCCTGGAGCGATCCAGGAGAACAGGCTACCGACGCCGTACTCCCCGCGGCGCCAGAGACGACGCCGGGCAGCGGCAGCTGCGGCGCTGAGAGCGCCGCAGCGAATCAGGGTCCAGCCGGGACGCTCCTGCGCAGAGGCGTCCAGGGCGAGACTCCCCTGCGTGGAGAGAAACCTGCGTGGAGAGGCCCCTCACAGGGACTCACTCCGAGGCGGGGACCCGCAGCATCATTCCGGCGCGGACCTTGCTGGCGTCGGAGATCACGTCGCGGTTCAGCTCGAAGACCTCCTTCCAACGGGCACCGGCGCCGAGCGTCCGCTCGGCGACCAGCCAGAGGCTCTCGCCATCCAGCACCTCGACGGTCTGGAAGGCCGGGGCAGGGCCCAGGTCGTCCACCGCCGGGACGAGGACCTGCTCGCCCGGAAGCTCCATGCCCTCGTTGTAATGACGAAGGAGTCGTGTGCGGTTCTCGTCGCCGTAGAGATCCGTGGCCAGCGAAGCCCAGGTCGCTCCGGGCTCCGGGCTCAGGAGCATCATCTCGGGGTCGACGGTGGGCTCCAGGCCTCGGGTGGTGACGAGGTCCCAGCCCTTCTTGAGCTCGACGCCGCCTCGCTCCGGGGGGGTCGGCTCGGTCACCACGACCGCCGAGTTCAGCAACCCCTGGCCGTCCACGACGGGGGTCCCATTGGCGCTCGCCACCGTGGGGGTCTGACCGAGGGTGCCCTCCACCGGGTCGGGGCGCTCGAGCTCGATCACGGGCCGCCGGTCGATGGGCGAGACGCGGTTGAAGACGCTGGGGCGTGACTCTTCGGGCTCAGCCTCCGGGGCCGGCGAGGCACCTCCAGTGGCGGCCGCGCGGGCTTCGGGCCCCTGGAGCGACCAGACAAAGAGGACGACGACGGCGAAGAGGACGCTGAGGACCACGATCTTCTCGGTCTTTCCCATGGATGAACTTCCCTCTTGTGGCGCGACCCGGTCGAGGCGGAGAGAGCTCCGCCTTCGACCTTGGCGCGCGGTCCGTCGGCGCAGGTGGGCCGGCAGAGTGATGATGCGATGAACGGTGTGCGAAGCGCCCCGCCGGGGCGGGGGGTCCGGCGAGAACACGAGCGCGTCGGTGTGCGGCCGACACGCCGGCGAACCGGAGCGCCCCCACAATCGAGATCGGGCGCCTTCGATTCAAGTGCTGGCTGTCTCCTTTCCGCGAAGAGATCGATCTCCCAGTGGGTATCTTTCATCTCCATGAGCGCCCCAACCCATGGGTCCACCACCCCCGCGCCGCCGCGGGCGCCCTCCGGTGCCAGGAAGGCCTGGGGCGACCCCCTGTTCCTGGCCCTCCTGGCCATGGCGGCCCTGCTCGGCGCGTGGTCGTGGCTTCGGGTGGAAGGAGCCCTGTTTGCCGACGTGGTCGAGTATCTGGAGCGCGCCCGCGCCCTGGTCGCAGGCGAGGAGCTCCTCGATGCCCAGAAGGTCCGGGCCGCCGGGATCACGGCGCTGCACGCTCCTGTGCTGTGGCTCGCCAGGCTCGCGGGCGTGGCCCAGGGCCCCTGGGTGCTGATCTACGCGGCCGTGGTGCACATCCTCATCAGCGCCGCCCTCCTCTTCGCCACGCGGCGGCTCGCCATCGCCATCGCCGCGGCCGCTTGCGTCAACGAAGAGACGCTGCCCACCGTGGGCAACCTCGCTGCGGCGGGCGCCCTGGCGTCCCCCACGCTCCTGCAGTTCATGGCCATCCCCATGACGGACGTGGCCGCGGGCGCCGCTCTGGCCCTGGGAATGGAGCGAGCGCTCTTTGGCCAATCAGCGCCTGCTGTGAGCCGATCAGCATTCGCCGTGGGAGGCGCCGCGGGTGCCTGGCTAGGGGTCGCCGTGGTGTGCGCCTTCAAGGCCATCCCACTCGTGGTGCTGGTGCTGGTCTCCATGGCGATCGGGCGCACCCTCACCACGGGGCTCCGGGACGCCGCTCGCGCCCTCGGCGGGGCGCTCGCTTCCCTGGCGGTCCTCATGCTGATCCAGTGCGTCCTCGACCGGCTGACCTACGGGCAGTTCGGCGTGGGGCTGTGGACCTACCTGCTGATCAACTTCGGACCACAGTCCGGGCAGCTGCTGTACGAGATCGGCGCCGTGGATCTGGGCCAGTGGCTGTATCAACAGGGCGCCAACGCCATCGGCGAGGTCACCCTCGAGGATGTCTCTCGCTCGACGGACGACTTCAGGGCCCTCGCGGGCAGGACCTGGTACCTCGACCACTTCCAGTGGTTCTCGCCCCGCTGGCTGACGCCGGCCGTGGCGCTGGGCGCGGCCATGGCGGTGATCGGGCCGCTCCGGCGCCGGAGCGGCGCCGCTGCGACGGCGCTCATGCCCCTTGGCATCGCCCTGGCCTATGCGGCCCTCACGAGCTTCAAGGGCAGCAAGGACATGCGCATCTGGCTCCCCGTGCTGCCGGCCTACGCCGCGTACATGGGCATCGGGCTCGTGGGCCTCGTCGGCGGTGCGTCGGCCTTCGCCCCCCGGCTGCGGGCCGCCGTGGTCGCGTCCCTGGTGCTGGGCGGCGTCCTGCACGCGGTGCTCTTCGCCTCGCTGACGCCCACCGCCCCGTTCGGCGCCTTCGAGCGCGCGGCGAGCTGGCTGGAGCAGGCGCCGGTCTCGGCCGCAGGGCGCACCCCCAAGGTGGCCTCCAGCTACCACTGGGCGGTGCTCTTCCGCACCCCGACGGGCTGGGAACTGGAGAAGCTCCCGTTCCAACTCGACGCGGCCGCCGCGCGCCAGGACCCCGAGGCCATGGGGAGCAGTCTCGCCCGCATGCAGGCCCAGGACGCCCTCCTCATACACTCCTCCCTCCTGTCCGCCCCCTCGGCCGCGGAGATCGTCGACGTCCTCTCCGCCGAGTTCCACGTGGCCGCGGCCTTCTGGGATCGAGCCGCGGACACCGGCACAGGGGCCGTGCTGGTCTTCACGCGCCATGTCCCCGAGGGCACTCGCCGCCGGGTGGTCCGCGCGACCTCGCCGTCGCCGCCCCGCGGGACCCGAGCGGTACGCCTTGAGCGCTCCCTCGGACCCGAGCGGGAGCTCATGAGCCTGGACGACCTGAGGGTCTCCCGGCTCCCCGGCGACGGGCTCTACTGGGCCGAGGTCGACCTGGCCCAGCGGGGCGAGGTCGTGCGGGGCGGTTACGCCATGGGGCTACGGGTGTCCGACGCCAGCGGACGCCAGGGGTACACCTCATATCGAAGGCCGGACTGGGGGCGCGGAGACGTGCGCCGCTGGGCCCAGGGGACCACCTGGACCGAGGGGTTCCTCCTCGGTCCGGATCAGGGGCCCCTCTCGCTCCATGAGGCGTTCAAGCCCGTTCGGCGCGGCGCCAGGGCCTACCTCTGGTTCGACATGGCCACCCTCGACGCGGACGCCGAGGGGCGCCGCCTCATCACCGGCCGGCTCGAGCCAGTCGACCCCACAGGCGTCCACGCGGAACGAGACGATGTCTCACCTGGAGCGGCGCTCTCCGATGATGGGTGGCGCTTCTCGCCCGCCTTCGGGGAACTCCTCATCGGCTCCTTCGAGACTGGGAACAAGGCAATCGACGTTCGCCTTGAGGGCGGCCTCGTCGCTGAGTAATGTTGCGAGGTCCACGGAGTGAGGGGTCTCCCCCCACCCCAGCGGGCCGCCCGAACCCAACCGGTTGGTCGGCCTGCCCAGCGCGGACGCTCGGGGGGTCCGTGAAAGGCTGCCGGAGCGTCACGCTCTCGCTCCAGGGACGAGTTTCCACTCCCACTCGGCCTCCGACTCTCCCCCCCTATGCCTGCGCCCGTCCGACAAGCTGCGCTGATGGCTCTCGCCTGCGCTCTGTCCCTCCTCACCGCCTGTGCGGGTACCGGCGGTGCGCCCGCCGGCAGCTCCACCTCCACCGCGGGGAAGATCGTCTTCCGAAACTACAGCCTCGGCAACCAGATGGCGCTCATCAGCAGCTCCATGCTGGCCGAGCTCGGTTACGCGGGGGAGGGCTACACGGAGCGGCGGCTCAACTACTACTCGAAGGTCGACGGGGACCCCACCAAGGCGTCCACCAAGGCCTGCCACGACGACGCCATGACGGGGCTCCTGCAAGCCATGAAGGAGAGCGGCCTCCAGCAGTTCGCGGTGGCCGGTCCGGCCCCACAGCTCGGCAGCTCCAGGAACGGCTCCGGCAAGGCCTTCGAGATCACCGTGAACGGCGAGACCACGCACGTCGATCAGCAGAGCGACCTGTCCGCGTTCATCAACTTCATGAGCCTCTACGTTGAGGTGTACAACGCCTATCAGGGCTACAACACCGTGGATGGAAGCGTCCAGTTCGAACAGCCGACCTACGGTCGGAACCTAGGGGGGAATCGTTGATGCCGAAGCACATCTTCATCACCGGAGGCGTGGTCTCCAGCCTCGGCAAGGGCCTGACCTCTGCCGCCATCGGCATGATCCTCGAGCGACGCGGGCTCAAGGTCTCCATGCAGAAGCTGGACCCCTACATCAACGTGGACCCGGGCACCATGAGCCCGTTCCAGCACGGTGAGGTCTACGTCACCGATGACGGCGCCGAGACCGACCTCGACCTCGGCCACTACGAGCGCTTCACCCACGCGCGCCTGACGAAGGCCTCCAACTTCACCACGGGCAAGATCTACAGCTCCGTGATCCAGAAGGAGCGCCGCGGCGACTATCTGGGCAAGACCGTCCAGGTGATCCCGCACATCACTGACGCCCTCAAGGAGGCCATCGTCGAGGGGGTCACGGACCGAGATGTGGACGTGGCCATCACCGAGATCGGCGGGACCGTCGGCGACATCGAGTCGCTGCCGTTCCTCGAGGCCATCCGCCAGTTCGCCCTCGAGCGGCCGCGCGGAGACGTCATGTTCATCCACCTCACGCTGCTCCCCTACCTGCGCGCCTCCGGTGAGCTGAAGACCAAGCCGACCCAGCAGTCGGTGGGCAAGCTGCGGGAGATCGGCATCCAGCCGGACGTCCTCGTTTGCCGTACCGAGGTCCCCATGCAGGAGGGGATGGCCCAGAAGATCAGCCTCTTCTGCAACGTCCGCGAGGAGTACGTCATCGAGGAGCGCGACGTGGACTTCTCGATCTACGAGGTCCCCATCGACCTCGCCAAGGCCAACCTCGACCGGATCGTCTGCGAGCGCCTCAAGCTCCCCTTCGAGGACGAGACCCCCTTCGGCGACTGGTCGGCCATGATCGACCGGATCAGGGCGATCGACGAGACCGTCGAGATCGCCGTGGTCGGCAAGTACGTCGAGCTGCACGACGCCTACAAGTCGATCTACGAGGCCCTCTCCCACGCTGGCGTCGCCCACGACGTCGACATCCGCTTGCGGAAGGTCTCCGCGGAGACCCTCGGGACGACCGAGGAGACCGAGGTCCAGCTGGACGGTGTCCACGGGGTGCTGATCCCCGGCGGCTTCGGTGAGCGCGGACTCGAGGGCAAGATGCGGGCCATCCGCTTCGCCCGCGAGAACGGGGTTCCGTTCTTCGGGATCTGCCTCGGGATGCAGTGCGCGGTTATCGAGTACGCCCGCAACGTGCTCGGCCTCGAGGGCGCCAACACGATCGAGCTGGCGAGCTCCACGCCCCACCCGGTCATCAGCCTCATGGACGACCAGGAGGGCGTCCCCCTTGGCGGAACGATGAGGCTCGGGGCCTATGGCTGCGACCTCGAGGAGGGCACCCTCGCCCACGACCTGTACGGCGAGGCCTCGATCTCCGAGCGCCACCGCCACCGGTTCGAGTTCAACAACGCGTATCGCGAGGCGTTCAACGGCTCGGAGATGACGCTCTCGGGGGTGAACCCCGAACGGGACCTCGTCGAGATCGTCGAGCTCCCCGCCCACCCGTTCTTCATCGGGGTGCAGTTCCACCCCGAGTTCAAGAGCAAGCCGCTCTCGCCGCAGCCCATCTTCCATGGGTTCGTCGGCGCCGCCCGTCACTGCATGCGAGAGGAGGTGCCCCGCAAGTCGAATGACAGCGGGCGCCCACTAGAGGAAGTCAAATGACCGACCCCAAGCGCACCGCCGAGAACGTCCCGCTCCCCGGCGGAGACTTCCGCCTCTTCACGACACGTCTCGCCTACCAGCTGATGATGTCGTGCGGGCTTCTGGAGAATCCCGTCACGGGCGGCACCTCGCCCAACCCGGACAACGCCAGGATGCTCCTGGACGACCTCAGGATGCTCGCGGAGAAGACCCGCGGGAACCTCGAGGAGGATGAGGAGCAGCAGCTCTCGAAGGTGCTCTCCGACCTGACCCCTGTGGTGGACAAGCTCACCCAGGGCGGGGCTGGCTCCGAGCCCCAGGCCTGACGCCTCCCGCGCGACCGCCCCGCCGGGCTAACTCGGCGGGCTAACTCGGCGGGCTAACTCAGCGGGGCATCGAGGGGCGAGCCCGCTGCCGATGCCGAGCCCCCCCCCGGAACGAGGCGAGCCCCCCTCCGCAGTGCGCGGAGAGGGGCTCGCCTCATGTCGAGGGCGCCCGGCGGGCGCCCCGGGGTCAACGGTAAGCCTGGATGCCCGTGACCTCAGCGCCGATGGCCAACGTGTGGATGTCGTGGGTGCCTTCGTAGGTCACCACCGACTCCAGGTTCAGCATGTGGCGGCCCACGCCGTACTCAAGGGTGACGCCGTTGGCGCCAAGCATGTCCCGGCAGGTCCGGGCGGTCTCGAGGGCCATCATGACGTTGTTCCGCTTGGCCATGGAGACCTGGGGCGCCGTGAAGCGGCCCTCGTCCTTGAGGCGCCCGAGGCGCAGCGCCAGCATCTGGCCGCACGTGATGTCGGTCGCCATGTTGGCGAACTTCTGCTGCGGGATCTGGTAGGCGGCGACGGGCTTGTCGAAGCTGATGCGCTCCTTCTGGTAGTTGAGCGTCTCGTCGAAGCAGGCGTGAGCCGCGCCGAGGGCGCCCCAGGCGATGCCGAAGCGGGCCTGCGTCAGGCACGAGAGCGGGCCCCGGAGACCATCAACACCCGGGAGGATGGCGTCGGCGGGGACGCGCACCTCTTCGAGGACGAGCTCGCTCGTCACCGAGGCGCGCAGGCTCCACTTGTGGTTGTGATCCGGTGCGCTGAAGCCGGGGAGGTCCGTGGGGACAATGAAGCCCCGCACGCGCCCCTCGAGCTTCGCCCAGACGATGGCGATCTGGGAGAGGCTGCCGTTGGTGATCCACATCTTGCGCCCGTTGAGGACGTACTCGTCCCCCTCCTTACGCGCCGTGGTCAGCATGCCGCCGGGGTTCGAGCCGAAGTCCGGCTCGGTCAGGCCGAAGCTGCCGATCATCTCGCCCGAGGCCAGCTTGGGCAGGTACTCGCGCTTCTGCTCCTCACTGCCGTACGCGTTGATGGGCCACATCACGAGCGACCCCTGCACCGAGCAGAAGCTGCGGAGGCCCGAATCCCCTCGCTCGAGTTCCTGGCAGATCAGGCCGTAGGCGACGCTGTTCATGCCGGCCCCACCGTACTCCTCAGGGGTGGTCGGACCGAAGACGCCGAGCTCGGCAAGCTCGGGGACGAGGTCCATCGGGAACGTCCCGGCCTCGAAGTGGCCCATCACTCCGGGCAGGAATCGCTCCCCTACCCAGCCCTTGACGGCGTCGCGGACCATCAGCTCGTCTTCCGAGTACTGATCGTCGAGTTCGAAAAAATCCAGCTGCTTGTAAGCGTCCATGGGTGGTCGGGCGGAATGGGGCCCGGAGGGTCTGAGGGTGTCAACGTCCGCCCTGGTAGGAAATCCGGCAGGTCTGAGCCGGAGCACAGGATCGGAGGCGGTGTTCTGAGGCGGAAGATCTTAGTCTTCCGAGCCGCCTCCTCCCCTCCCCCGCCCGCCGATTCCTGGCGCCCGGGGCCGGGTGTCGCAGTCCAGATCTCACCCGATTCCCAGCGCCAACCAGCAGTCCCGTGGCCCGCACCATCGTCACTTCGGCCCTCCTGTACGCCAACGGGCCGCTCCATTTCGGCCATATCGCCGGCGCGTACCTCCCCGCGGACGTCTACGTCCGCACCCTCCGGATGTGCGGGGACGAGGTCCTGGCCGTCTCAGGATCGGACGATCACGGGGTGGCCATCACGATCTCGGCCGAGAAGGCGGGCGAGGACTACGCCTCCTACGTGGCGCGGTGGAACGGGAACATGCGCGCGACCTTCGACGCGCTGGACATCCGCTACGACATCGTCTCGGGGACCAGCACCTGCCCGGACCACGCCGACCTGTCTCGGGAGTTCTTCTCCAGGCTCATGGCCAACGGCTACCTGGTGGAGCGACAGACGAAGCAGCTCTACTGCCTGCACGACGACATGTTCCTCGCCGACCGCTACGTGGAGGGCACCTGCTACAAGTGCGGCGCCGAAGGCGCGCGCGGCGATGAGTGCCCGAGCTGCGGCACGTGGATCGACCCACTCCAGTTCAAGGACCCGCGCTGCAAGATCTGCGGGTCCACGCCGGAGGAGCGCACCACCACTCACTGGTATCTCGACCTTCCCAAGCTCCGCGACGAGAAGATCGGCGGCTGGATCCGCGATCACGAGTGGAAGACGAACGTCGAGAAGTTCATCCAGAACCTCCTCGAGGACGTCCCCGAGCGAGCGATCACTCGGGACATGAGCTGGGGCGTCAGCCTCCCCTCCGAGGTCGGCGACGCCGGCGACGGCAAGGTGCTCTACGTCTGGTTCGACGCGCCCATCGGATACATCAGCTTCACCAAGGAGCTCATGCGCGAGCGCGGCACGCCCGACGCGTGGAAGGACTGGTGGCAAGGCGAGGACACCGAGCTCGTGCACTTCATCGGGAAGGACAACATCCCGTTCCACTGCCTCGTCTTCCCGTCCATGCTCCACGGCGTGAAGGACGGGTACGTGCTCCCGGCCTCGGTTCCAGCCAATGAGTTCTACAACCTGAAGGGCGGTAAGTTCTCGACCTCCGGGGGCAACGCCTTCGATGTCGTGGACTTCGTGAAGGAGTGGGGCGTGGACACCACCCGCTTCTACCTCTGCGCGACGATGCCCGAGACCGCGGACTCGGAGTTCTCCCTCGAGCAGATGATCCAGACCGCCAACACTTCGCTCGCGGGGACGATCGGCAACCTCGCCGCGCGCGTGCTGAAGTTCATCGCCAAGAACTTCGATGCGGTGGTCCCCGCGCTCCATGAGCAGCACCGGGAGGAGATGGATCGTCTGATCCTCGAGGAGTGCGGCCCCATCGAGGACCCCGCCGAGCATGTGCGGGGCTTCCGCTTCCGCCGCGCGGCGGAGGCGCTGGTGGCGAACGCCACCGTCGCCAACGTGTTCGTCGACCGCATGGCCCCCTGGGCGCTGCGCAAGGAGGACCCCGAGAAGGCGGCATCCGCGCTCAACACCCTCTGTGAATGGCTCAATTGGCAGGCCCGCTGGATGGCGCCGTTCATGCCGACCAAGGCTCAGCAGCTCTGGGAGATGCTCGGCCACTCGAGCGCCGTCGCAGAGCAGGCCTGGCCGGGGACGCCCCGCGCCGAGGACTGGCGCGCACTCACATCAGGGGCGCCCCTCGGGGCCCCCGAGGCACTCTTCCCCAGGCTCCAGGCGCCAGAGGCCGAGGAATAGCCCGCCGGGGCGAGGCCCGCCTGCGGGCAGGGCCCGAGCGTCCGCGCCGCGTGCTATAGAAGAAGGCGGCCCCACCCCCTGAAAGGGGTGAGGCCGCCTCGTCGTTCGGTACCAGCTCTTGGAGCCATCCACACCAGATGGTTCCGGGGCCGGCAGGGGCGCGTTCGCTGAATCTTGGCTCCGATCCGCTCTTCTCGCCACCGGGCGTGACGTCCCTGGGGTCCATCAGCGCGCAGCGCGGGCGGGGTGAACCACCTGCCCACTCTCGTCAGCGCGCGCTGCTGTCCGACCTCAGGCGCTTGCTCTCCTGTGCGGTGGAGCGAAGACCCTGGTGGTCGAGGCAACTCGCGGGGGCCCAGCGTGATAGCGCGGGTGCGCTGCCGGGCGCCGCTGCGTGTCGAGGGAGGACCGGGGCTGGAAGATCAGCGGCGGCGCGTGGCCTTCTTCTTGGCCGCCTTCTTCTTGGTGGCCTTCTTCTTGGTCACCTTCTTCTTGGCGGCCTTCTTGGTCGCCTTCTTCTTGGTCACCTTCTTCTTGGCGGCCTTCTTGGTCGCCTTCTTCTTGGTGGCCTTCTTCTTGGTCACCTTCTTCTTGGCGGCCTTCTTGGTCGCCTTCTTCTTGGTGGCCTTCTTCTTGGTCACCTTCTTCTTGGCGGCCTTCTTGGTCACCTTCTTCTTGGCGGCCTTCTTCTTGGTCACCTTCTTCTTGGCGGCCTTCTTGGTCACCTTCTTCTTGGCGACCTTCTTCTTCGTGGCCTTCTTGGTGGCCTTCTTGCGGGTGGCTTTCTTTTTCGCCATTTGAGTGGTTCTCCTTGGACCGTGAGGTCCTGGGGGGATGGTCCGCGTTCGAAAAGAACGCGAGGGGAAACCACGACATCGGTGCGTCAATCGACGCGTCTGACAGTGACCTGTCTCAAATCCCCGAGGAAATCCGGAGCGTTTTCCCTTGGCAAAAGTGACTTTCAGGAGACGCGGCCCCAAACGGCCCCACCACAAACACTTGCGCGTGTCACTGACGAGCGCGAGGCGATCATTTCATTGGCAGAGGGCGCACTCGCGTCCCGCGAGTGCGCCCTCATTGAGGCCATTCATTTCCCCGCACATCGCAGCGTGAACGAGCCGGCGCACCCGGCGCCGCCACGAAGCTCAGCGGCGACCACGCCGATCAGAAGAGGTCGTCGAGCGCTGCCGCCGCCTCATCCGAGTAGCCGTCCGCCAAGCTCGCGCTCGGGTTCTCCGTACGGTCTGACATCTCCGTGAAGATCTCCTCGAGCCGCTTGGTCGTCTCCTGTGCGTAGAAGCGAACGAGGCCGAAGTTGCTCCGCTCGTCCCACACCACGCAGAAGAGTGTCCGCTCCCCCACGATCGAGACCTGAATACTCTGCTGGTCACCCTGATGGAGCAGGGTGCTGAAGCTCTCCTCGCCTAGCTGGTGAGCGATCTCCTTGGTGGCCGCGAAGCTGCCTGCCATGAGGGCCGACAGCGAGTCGAGATTGGCCGAGGCGGTATCGCCCCTACGGGTCACCAGGTGCCCTTCGCGGTCGATGAGGACCGCACAACGAGCGCCGGAGAATTCGAGGAAGCCATCGAGCTCCCCGTCGAGTCGGCAGACGTCCTGCTCGTAGTACACGAGCCGGCCCTGCCGGAGGTTCTCATCCGAGATACGCATGGAACCCCTCAGATGAGGTTGAACACGGCCCCGCCGATCGCGATCCCCGCCACCACGGCGACGACGACCACGGCTGCGGTGATGATCGTTGACTTCTTGGCCGACTGCTGAGGAGTCGCCGACATTGCACGAGGGGATGCCCCGCGCGGACGGAGCCGCCCCGACGGCGAGGAGTTCCCGGCGCGGGGTCCAGGGACTGAGGCGCCTGGGCCGGGCTGACCTGCAACGGTAGGCGCGTACGCCCGGGCCGTGGCGCCGCGGACACCGGCTTCCGCCGCAGGCGGCGCCATCGGGGGCGCCGTCGGGGGCGCTGGAATCGCCGAGGCCGGAGGCGAAGCCGGCATCGAGAGCGGCGGCGCCGGAGAGGGGGCAGGTTGCTGGGCGAGGCGCAATCCCTCGGAGGGGGCGGGCCCA
>CBFHHK010000130.1:0-6076 GCA_965655435.1 Planctomycetota bacterium
TCGTACTCGAGGCCGGCGATGTGGGCGCTGCGGGGGCCCACGTCGGAGAGCTTCCCGCGGCGCACCCTGGGAACGGAGCCGCCGGCGACGCCCACCGTGCGCACGTCGAGGGTGCGCACAAAGAGGCGGCGGCCGCCAATCTCGGCGGCGCGGATCTCCGGCCGCCCGTTCCGGATGAGGCAGATGTCGCTGGAGGTCCCGCCCACCTCGACGAAGACGCCGTTGGCGATGCGCTCGTACATGAGGGCCGCGGCCACTCCCGCCGCGGGACCGGAGAGCATCGTGAGCACGGGCCGCCGCCGCATGGCCTCGATGTCCATGATCCCGCCGTCGGAGCGCATGACCATGAGCGGCGCCTCGATGCCGCTCTCGGCCACGGCGCGCGCCGTGCGGTCGGCGGTCTCGATCATGATCGGGAGCATGCTGGCGTTGATGGCCGCCGTGAGCGTCCGCATCCGCAGGCCGTAGAGCTGGGTGAGCCCCGACGTGGCCGTGGCCGGGACGTCGAGCTCGGTGGCGATGCGCACCACCGCCTCCTCGTTCTCGGGGCGGTCGACGCTGAAGGGCTCCGCGGCCACAAGGGCCTGGGCGCCCTCGGCCACGAGCTCCTCCAGGAGGGCGCGAGCCCTCGCCTCGTCCAGCCCGTCCGACACGTCCAGGAAGCGGAACGCCGTCTCGAGGGTCGCCCCGGGGCCGAGCCGCACCTCGCCGAGGCGCGCCTCCCGACGCGCGCGGAGCCCCTGGGGGCCCGCGCCCATGGCGAGGACGCCGACCTTCGCCACGTCTCCCTCCAGAAGCGCGTTCGTGGCCTGGGTGGTCGAGTGGGCGATGAGCACCACCTCCTCGGGCGCGATCCCGGCCTCCTCCAGCAGGCGGTGCATAGACTGCACCACGCCGGCCGCGACGCCGTCCTCGTGGCCGTGGGTCGTGGGGACCACCGCCTTGCCCACGAGCTCCGTGCGGGCCACGTCCACGGCCACCGCGTGGGTGAACGTGCCGCCCACGTCGATGCCGATCTTCAGCTTGCGGGGTTGGCCGTGGCTCACAGGTAGAAGGCGGCCGCCGCGCCGAGTCCGAGAACCGCCGCGCCCCACACGAAGGGCAGGGTGCGGAAGAGGATGGCATTCACGTCCACGCCCTGGTGGTTGGCGATCCAGACGTTGGCCGTGTTGGTGGGGTCGCAGATCCCCTGAACCTGCCCGACGCTGAGCAGCATGGCCATGACCGCGACGGGGGGGAGGTCGCCGCTGGTCATCAGGATGGTCGCCACGCCGAACCCGAGGCCCCACACGTTCAGGGGGCCGCGGTAGAGGGCCAGGGGAGCCGCGAGGCCGAAGCCGAGCACATAGGCCCACGGCGACGAGGGGACCAGGCGCGAGAGCACGGGCTCGATGGCGCCGAGGACCGGCCACGTCGCGCCGGGGTGAGCGGCGTCCCAACCGGGCGGGCCCTTGACGGCGGCGATCAGGATGCCGATGCCGAACATGAGCACGATGGCGGGCATCACGCTCGCGCCTCCCTCGATCAGGCTCTGGACGGTCAGGGCCATGGACCCCGGCCGGGCCGTGGCGAGGATGGCGTAGGCGAAGCCGATCACGAACGCCGCCAGGATCGGCACGTCGAAGAGCAGGATCGCCACCAGGGGCACCAGCGGGATCAGGTAGGCGCCCATGCGAATCTCAGGCTCCTGGTGGCGCCAGCGGCTCGCCCTGCGCAGCACGCCCGCCACCTGGCTCACCACCAGGGCGGTGAAGGCCACGAGCGTGACCCGCCGGGTCCAGAGGAGGGCGGGGCCGGGGCCACCCTCGGTCCCCGACGACCCGGAGCTCAGCAGGAGCGCGCCGACCCCGGCGACCGCCGCCAGGAACAACGCGAGGGTCAAGGCGGTGCGGCGCTCGAGCCGCACGAGCCGGCCCATGAGCAGCTCCGCGACGATCATGGCCGCGCCCGCGAGGGTCACCACCACGAACAGCACCAGGGCGAAGCGCTTCACCTCCTCCGTGGGGACGCCGAGGGTGTCCACGTAGAGGACCCAGTTGGCGGGGTTGAGCACGCCCCCGAGGCTCATGCCGAAGAGCACGATGCCGGCGCCGGCGGCGGGGGAGAGGCCCACGGTCGCCAGCATGGGCAGGACGATCATCGAGACCATGATCACTGCGCCGAGGCCCGTGAGGCTCGAGAACAGCAGGGCGACCAGCAGCAGGGAGAAGATGCCGACCGCGAGAGGGTCCGCGCCCACCAACTCCGCCCCCTGCTTCACGAGGCTCTCCGCCACCCCGGAGCGCTGCATGACGAAGGACAGCGCGCCTCCGAAGAAGGTCACGATCATCGCCTTGTGGAGCATGATCGCGCCGCCGGACACCACGCCGTCGAGCACGTCGAGCCAGCCGATCTCACCGGTCAGCACCACCGCGCCGCTTGCGATCGCCACGCCCATGACGGGGAGCGCGATGAGCGCGGGGAGCACCCGCGTGATCATCGCGGCGGCGCCCACCAGAAAGACAGCGAGGACGAGGAGGGCGAGGGACATGGATCCAAGAATCTACGGGCTGGACGGCGAGGGAGAGCCCTTGGTCGATTTAAGTGTGGGAGCCCACGCCACTCCGACGGTCGGGGTTCGTGCCGCCGGCCACGCGAATCGCGCGGAGGTCCGCGGGCAAGTCGGGGAAAGCCCGCTGCCCTGGCGCGCTCGGCGCCGATCGCTGCGCTCTTCGCTGCGCACTTCGCTGCGCACTTCGCTGCGCACTTCGCTGCGCACTTCGCTGCGCCCTTCGCTGCGCCCTGGTCGCCGAATCGGTCCGTCCTGGGCGCAGCCCCCTCGACGCCGCACTCCCGTCGAGGCTTTCGCCCCTTGGGCGCGGCTCAGCGAGCGCGCTGGTTGCCGTGCGGCTCGGCGCCGTCCGCTTCGCCGGCGCTCTCGGCGTCGCCAGCACCAGACTCTTCGAGGAAGCGGCGGAGGGTCGCCTGGAGATCGGGCAGCCGGATGGGCTTGCTCAGGAAGCCGTCCATGCCGGCACCCTCACAGTCCTCGCGGGCCTCGTTCAGGACGTTGGCCGTGACGGCGATGATGGGGGCGTCATAGCCACGCTTCCGCAGGACACGCGTCGCCTCGAGCCCGTCCATCACTGGCATCTGGCAGTCCATCAGCACCAGCTTGAACTTCCGCTGCTTGAGGAGCTCCACCGCCTGCGCGCCATTGGAGGCCAGCTCACACTTCACCCCCAGGCGGGCGAGCATCGCTGACATCACCCGCTGGTTGACGAGGTTGTCCTCCACGAGGAGCACGTCTCCCGAGAAGCCCACCAGGGTCAAGCCGGTGGATCGTTGCCGCTCGGTGGCGGCGAGCGCATCAGCCAGCTCCAGTCGCGTGAACGGAGCCGCGAGGACGCTGCCCTTCACCGTGTCCCGGTGCTCGCTGATCCAGGACCACTCGGTGGCCACCACCCTCCGGTTGGGCACCTCGGCGAGCCCTGCCAGCAAGCGGGCGAGGCCTGGACCGCGATTCAGCAGGATCATCGCTGCTCCGGGTGCTCCCTGTGGCGTGAGGACCTCCTTGGCGCCAAGCGCCTCAAGGTAGCGCCGGGCGACCGCCTGGCTCGCCGCCAGGTCGCCCCGGAGGACAAAGGTCACCCCGGTGAGGTCGGGGAGGCGAGCCGCCACTTCTGCGGGCAGCAGCTCGAACTCCGCGATGAAGGTCGAGCCGGCTCCGATCTCGGTCTCCACCTCGATGGCGCCACCCATGAGGCTGAGCAGCTCCCGAGAAATGGAGAGCCCGAGGCCCGTCCCGCCGAAGCTCCGGGTCGTCGAGTCGTCGGCCTGCTGGAAGGGCGCAAAGAGCCCGGAGAGCGCGGCGTCGGGGATGCCGACCCCGGTGTCCCTCACCTCCAACCGGTAACGCTCATGATCATTGCTCGAAGGCACCGAGGACAGCTGGATCTCGACGAGCCCCTGCTCCGTGAACTTGATGGCGTTGCCAAGGAGGTTGACCACGACCTGCTTGAGGCGAGTGGGATCGCCCACCACTCCGGCACCCAGAATCGGAACGTCACAGGTCAGCTCGATCCCCTTCTGATAGGCGGAGTGAGCCAGGAGCCGCGCGCAGTCCTCCACGAGCCTGGCGAGGTCGAAGGGGATGGCCTCCAAGGCGATCTTGCCCGCCTCCGCCTTCGAGAACACGAGCACGTCATCCAGGATCTCAAGCAGGTGCTCTGCGGCGGAGACGGCCGTGCCCAGGTTCCCCTGCTGCGCATCGCTCAGTTGGTCCAGCTGCAGGAGCTGCAGCATGCCGAGGACGCCGTTCATGGGGGTGCGGAGCTCATGGCTCATGTTGGCGAGGAACGCGGACTTGGCTCGCTGGGCCTCCCGCGCGGCTTCCATCGCACGGAGGGTCTCCTTCTCTGCCCGCTTCCGCTCGGTGATGTCACCAACCACCCAGAGGACGAAGTGAGATTCCTCCCCCTCGTGACCGACGAGGGTTCGTGAGACCTCGACGGTGATCTTGGACCCATCCTCCGTGGATGCCTCAGCCTCGAGCTTGCGGCCGCTATCGCCTGCCGTACCCCCGACCGGGGCCGCGATCCAGTCGGAGAGCAGCCGCCCCCGGACCGGCTCACCAACGAGGCCGAACATGCGCTCGAAGGCGGGGTTCGCATCGATGATCAAGCCGTCCCGGTCGACGCTGACGATGCCGTCGATGACGTTCCCGAGGATGGCTCGCTGCAGCTGCTCCTTCCGGTCGAGCGCAGCCTTCTCCTCGAGCGCCTCGATGAGCGCCGCCACCTGTGGCGCCACCCCGCGGACAACGGCGAGGTCCTCCTCGGTGTAGGGTCCGCTCTCCCTGACAAGCGCGAGCCTGCCGAACGATCGGTCCCCCTGACGGAGCGGGATCCCGGCGAACCACCGGCCGTCCTCCAGCTGCAGCAGGACCGGACCGAGCTGAGCGGCGCTGGCGGGGGGCGCTGGCGCGCCCCGGCAGACCCCGCACCCCTTCCGGTCTGCGTGCTGGAGACAGGCCGCCTGGCTCGAGGTGAGCTCGATCACGGTGGCCAGCAGGGCCTGGTGGACGTCGGCGTCTCCGTACCCCAGGAGGTGCAACTGCTGGGCACGGGACAGCGCCTCGAGCAGCTGAACCGTCTGGGCCTGCCGCAAACGCGCCGACCCGAGCCGCTCGGCCATCGCGTTGAAGCTCGAGGCGACCCTCCCGATCTCGTCGTCGCGCCTGACGGGCACGCGGGCCTGAAAGTCACCGCTCGCCACCGTGTCCACGGCGACCTCGAGGCCCCGCAGCCGACGGGTGAGCAGGGTGCCGAGGATGAAGCTGAACAACGCGACCAGCCCCATCTCGAAGAGGGCGATCTCCAGCGCCCGGCGCTTGGCGGCAGCCACGATCTCGAAGGTCTGTGAGGTATCGAGCCCCAGCTCCACCCGGCCGTACAGACTTCCGGCGACGAGGATCTCCCCCGCGGCATCGAAGACCCCATCCCCAAGGGTGTCGGCGAGCGAACGATCGAGGGTGCGGCTGGACAGATCGCCGATACCGTCCTGGGCGACGGAGGCCAGCACGCGCCCCTCCTCGTCGAGGACGCGAACGTAGAGCAGGGAGGTGTCCTGCAGCGCGGCCTCGGCCGTGTCGTTGACGGTGGCCAGGTCATCCGCGGCGATCGCATCCTTGAAGGTTGAGGCGAGGAGTTGAGCCGACGTTGCGGCTCGATCCTGAATCCTTTGATCCTGGGCTTGCTCGATGTATCGAACGCCGGTGACGACGAGGATAAGCAGCACCACCCCCTCGATCAGGGCGACGCCGAGGATGGTCCGCGCCCGAAGGGAGAGCGTCCTGGCCTGACGCGGCAGGACGTGGTGCGCTGAAGCGTCGTGCCTCAGAGTCCCCCCAACTTGAGGGCGCGGACGTCGTCCCAGTCACGGTCTTCGCCGCGCTCAAAGCCCTTGAGGCGAATGGGCTCGAGGAGGGCGAGCCCCTCGGGCGTCTCGTGCAATTCCAGGAGGGCCTCCTGAACCGCCGCGACCACCTCAGCCGGGACGCGAGAGTGGGCCGCGATGGCGTGGGGGGTGAACCCCT
>CBFHHK010000130.1:6175-13419 GCA_965655435.1 Planctomycetota bacterium
CTCCGAGACGTCGGTGGGCATCGCCTTGAAGGTTCGAATCACACCGCCCCCGGCCGGGAAGGTGCCGGAGGCCACGTTGCGGTAGACCGAGTCGTGGGAGCTCACGTACTCCTTGTTCACCTCGAGGCCCTTCGCTGCACACTCGGCGAGGGGCAGCAGGGTGGCCGCAAAGGCGTGCGGAGCGGGGAAGGCCACGTCGAGGCCGTCAAGGTCTTCAATGGCCTCGATGTCGCTGTCCGCCCGGGCCACGATGACGCCTTTGATCCGCTTGTCCTTGGCCTTGGCGAAGGCCGTGTACTTGGCGGATGGAGAGTTATGGAACACCTCGTAGTGGAAGGGGTTCATGTAGGCAATATCGGGTTCACCCTTAGATAGACTGCTCTGGAACTCCGGAATGTCTTTCTTGGTCCTGAACTTCAACTCCACCCCGGACGCATCTGAGAGCGCCTTGAGCAGGGGGACCCATTGCGCCGCCGACTTCGTGGCCGACTGCTGGGGCACGACGCTGAAGGTGAAGGTCGGGCCACTCGCGGCGGCCTCCGCCCCCTCTGCCGGAGCGGGGGGCTGGGTGCCCGTTTCGGGACCAGGCCCCTCCTCGGGCGTCAGGGCTCCGTCGCAACCCGCGCACCATGCGGCAGTCAGCGCCAGAAGCAGAAGTTGGGGCAGGGGCAGGGGCAGGGGCAAGGCGCGGGTGAGCATCATCTTCCGGGCAGAGGGAGAGGAGGGCTGATTGTCGAGGTTCGCCATATCGAGGGCGCGAGTCCGCCTTCCGGCGCAGGTTGCGCCTCGCGCGGACAACACGGGGGGGGCTCGATCGATGAGTTCGCGCTGATACCGCTCTGGATCACACGCGCATTCGCCGAGCGGAGCACCGCCCGTGCGATCCTACAGCCCCGGTCTTGCCCAGGAATACGATCGAGGGCAAACCCCAGGCATGGCCCCTGTAAGGCCCCGGTGCGCCTGCCTTAATCCGACTCACTCACGACGCAGCGCGCGATGTCACCCTCGATGTCGATGTGCACCTCGACGCGACGGCCCTCGGCGCCGACGGTCCACGCGGTGAGGAGTCGAGCGGGAGCGGTGACGCTCTCCCCGTACCGGCTCCCCTGGACGTGATCCACCGCCACCGCGCCTGCGGGATCCTCACCATGGGCGACCAGGGCCTCACGGCAGATTCGCTCGACCGCCACCACGGACCAGGTGCCGTCGGGATTCCGCGCGCCGAGGGCGGGTATCTCGACGGTGGTCGACGTGTCGAGGACGCGCAACAGCGTCAGGATGCCGATTGCGGCGAAGAGCGCAGCCCAGATGACCTTGAGGGCGACCGAGAAGCCGCCGAGCGAGGTATCCGCAGGCTGGGGTCCGATCTCTCCCTTTGACTTTTGATCCATGGGGGAAGGCTAGCCTCTCGGCCTCGGGAGCGTGCGCAGGTCCTGCTGAGCCCCACGCCGGAGATCACCCCCCGGGCCCCCCACGGAGGCACGCCCCCGCAGACCACCCTCGCAGACCACCCTCGCCGGTCGCTCTCGGCCCACGACGACCCACGAGAGCCGGCCAGGGGACCCGATCGCCCAGAGAATCGGCCCCCAGAGCCCAGGGATCCTGGCGTGGCCGTTGAACCCGGACCGAGGGTGAAGGACACTCCACCGCCCATGCGCCGTGCCTTCTTGATCGCCACCCTCATGGCCGCCGGCCTCTCCGGTTGCCGAGGGGCCTCTGTCGCCACCCAGAACCTGGATGTGGTCCTCAGCTCCACCGATAACTTTCGGTATCGGGGCGCGACCACCAATCGCTGGAAGGACCTGATGGTCACGGGACTGAACTCGGTGCGCTCGGTGGTCAGCGCGGCAGATCGGCCCCAGACCGAGCAGAGCATCCCCAACCCCACGGAGTTCGCGTACGAGAACCTGGTCGACCTCGCGGCGTCGACCCAGGGCCCGGTACCCTGGCGGCATAACGAGCAGGTACGGGTGATCACGCGCTTCGCGGTCTACGCGCCGAGCCAGCTCTGCCGGGAGCTCGCGCTGCGCCAGCTGGTCGCCCACGCCGAGCGCCTCGAGCTCTCCGATGCGTTCGAGCCGTCGGCTGCGCCCGCGAGCCCCGCGCAGTTGATCGAGGCCGTGGACGGCCTCACAGACGCGCTCCGGGCCGTGTCACGGCGGCGCACCGACGAGACCGCGAGAGCGGACTTCGCCGCCGCGATCGCCCTCGCCGAGGAGCTCGAGGTGGACGTGCAGGGTGGCGCGCGGCTGCTCCGCGCGCTGGGCCCGTTCCTCCGCGGGTGGTCGATCAGCGGCGACCTCAAGGCGCAGGTCGCCGAACTCTCGGAGCGGGTCCAGCGGCGCATGGTGGCGGAGGCCCTGTGGAGCGGGGGGCGTGACCGCTCCACGTTCGTACGCGCCACGGGCCTCCGGGTGGGGATCGATGTCTACGGTGACCCCTACCGGATCGAGGCGCTCCTCGCGCTCGTCCCCAACCCGGCGATGCCGCCGTGGATGAAGGAGGAGTTCAGCAGCTTCCAGCTCCCACCTCCGCCGCCCGGAGGGGCTGACATTTACATCGCCGTCGCTGAGGCCTACGAGGCGGAGGGACTTCCCCTGGCCGCGCGGCGGGAGACGAAGCGGGGCCTTGAGCTGAGAGCCGCCCTCGCCACCGCCTTCCTGCAGGTTGCCATCCTCGACGGGGTGTTTGACCCCAGGGCCCAGCACGCGGCCATGGGGGCCCTCAGCGCCATGAGCGCCGGTGAGCTCGTGAGCCTCCGCTCCGAGGACTGGATCACCTGGGGCGAAGGAGCGCTCGACCGACTGGCCGAGCAGATCCAGGCCGTCGAGAATGACTGAGCAGGAGGCGACCCCGTCGCCGCCCGGCGGCAACTCGACCTCGATGATGTTCGAGGAGGTCCGCAGAGAACGCGGGTCGGCGGGTGCTCGGCGCAACCTCCTCTTGCGCGGGATCGGCATGGTGGTCTTTGCGCTCGCGCTCTGGCTGATCTCACGCAACATCAGCTGGCAGGACATGGTGCAGGTGGAGCTGCGCTCCGGCGAGGGCGCGGTGGTCATCCAGGGGTCGATCGAGAGCGACTGGCGCACACGGCCCCTCGACTTCCGCTGCTCCTCGAGCGTGGAGAGCCTCGGCCTGAGTGAAGGCCAAGCCTTGATCGTCGAAGAGGAGCGGATCGTGCGGCCGTCCGGCGAGGTGCTCGTCAGCATCTCCGGGGCGCAAGGCCCCGTCGCAGCGGACCTGATCGATGTGCGGCCCGGGATGGCCCAGACGCTGAGCGGGGTCAGGGCGAGCAGGCTCGGCATCGCCTTCGCCCTCCTGGCCCTGGCCTCGCTGACGGTGGCCACCCGCTGGTGGCGCTTGCTCGCGGTTCATCACTGCCCGACACGCTGGCTGGACGCGGTGCGATTCACCTACGTGGGGCTGTTCTTCAACGTGATCTTCCCTGGCTTCAACGGCGGCGACGTCGCCCGCGCCGTGGCCGTGGTCCAGCGCCACCCGGACCGTCGCCCGGAGGCGCTCATGAGCGTGGTCGTGGACCGTGTCCTCGGGCTCCTCTCCATGGTCATGATCGGCGCCGGCTTTGTCCTCTCCTGCGACGATCGGGCGGCTGACCTGAAGGTCCCCGTGACCGCAGCGGCCGCCGGCCTGCTGCTCGGCGCTGCCCTCTTTTGCAGCGCCCCGATACGTCGCTTGGTCCGCCTCGACGCGCTCCTGGCACGGCTGCCCCTTGGGGAGAAGCTCGCGCGCCTCGATCGGTCGGCCCGCCTGGTGGTCGCCCGCCCCGCGGAGCTTGCGGGGGCGCTCCTGCTCTCCAGCATGAACCACCTGCTGACGGGCGCCGCCGTCTCCTTCATCGCCGCAGGGCTCGGCAGTCAGCTCGGGTTCGCAGAGTGGATGTCCACCACGGCCATCGCCAACACCATCTCCGGCCTGCCCATCTCGCCCGGCGGGCTTGGCGTAGGCGAGCACCTCTTCGGTTCATTGGCGGCGATCCTCGGGAGCACCTACGCGATGGGGGTGGCAACGAGCCTCATCTTCAGAATGGGCCTCTACGCGCTGTCGATGCTGGGCGGGCTGGCCCTCCTGGCCCCGCGGCCCACGGCCGCACCCCAAGCTCCTCCCCAGAGCTAGCCCTGCCCGGCTCCGCACACGGCCCGGCTCCACATCGAAGCCCTGGCTGGAATCGTGTGGTGCCGTGGGCTTCGACCTGATGCAATATCGCGCCAAGAGCCGCCCCTCCGCGCCCAACACCCCCTCAATCATGTCCCTCGCCGTCATCGGAACCCTCGCCTACGACTCCGTCGAAACCGTTCACGACAGCCGTGAGAACGCCCTGGGCGGCTCGGCCATGTACTGCGCGGTGGCCGCCGCGCCCTACTCCAAGCCGCGCCTCGTTGGCGTGGTCGGCGGCGACTTCAAGGACGAGCACGTCGAGCTGCTTCGCGGCCGCGGCGTCTGCACCGATGGCCTGGAGATCATCCCGGAGGGCAAGACCTTCCGCTGGGGTGGGCGCTACGAACCGGACTGGAACACGCGCCACACGACCTACACCGACCTGAACGTCCTCGAGGACTTCGACCCCAAGCTGCCGGACGCCTACCGCGACTCGCGCTTCGTCTTCCTCGCCAACGCTCACCCGGCGGTGCAGCTCCGGGCCCTCCAGCAAGTGGAGGCCCCCGAGTTCTCGGTGGCCGACACCATGAACCTCTGGATCGACATCGCGCGGCCCGACCTCGACGCCCTCATGCAGCGCGTGGATGGGCTCATCCTCAACGACGAGGAGGCCCGCATGCTCACCGGGGAGAACAACCTCATTCGCGCCGCACAGCGCGTGCTCGAGCTAGGCCCCAAGGTCGTGATCCTCAAGAAGGGGGAGCACGGCGCGTTCATCATGGGCGAGGGCCTCCACTTCTCCCTGCCCGCCTATCCCGTGGTCGAGGTGATCGACCCCACAGGCGCCGGCGACTGCTTCGCCGGAGGCTTCATGGGGTACGTGGCCAGCGTGGGGGACGCGTCGCCCGCGACCCTGAAGAAGGCCATGCTCCACGGAACGGTCGCGGCGTCCTACTGCGTGCAGGGCTTCAGCGTCGAGGAGATCGCGGGACGCGGCCGAGAGGACTACAACGAGCGCTATCAGGACCTCGAGGCGATCGTCACCCTCTGAGCCGAAGCGGTCGCCCCACGGGAGGCTCCAGGCCGGCGCCAGCCCCTCGGCACCCCGAAGCGCGGGCACAAAAAAACGAGGAGGTCCCGGCTCGCTTCAATCCAGGACCTCCTCTGGGCTGATGACTCTCCAGTTCAACCCGAGCGAGCGGGCGATCCGACACCCGCTCGAGAAGGAGTCCGCGCTGCCCCCGGAGACGGGGCCAGATTCTGCGCCATCTTTTTGGCCCCCTTCGCCGCCAGGCACCCACGGGAGGCCTGAGGGCCGACGGGGCAGCGGCCCTCCCCTGACCGCCCTCACGCGGTACTGCCCATGAAACGACTCTTCCTCGCCATCGCTCTCGACGAAGACCTCGGCCGCCGGCTCGCGCGGGTCGCCCCCGGGTTCGAGGAGGAGTGCGGGCCCCTGACCGCTCACGAGGAGGAGGATCTCCACCTCACCCTCTCCTTTCTCGGCGAAGTGGAAGAGGAGGACGTGCCCGGTGTGATTCGATCCGCCGGCGAGGAGTTCCGCGGCCTCTTCGCGCCCGAACTACAGCTGACCGGAGCTTTGGAGCTCCTCCCTGCCGGCTCGAGCCAGCCCCGCGCCCTGACGGCCGTCGTCTCCGAGGTCGTGGATGGCGCGGGACGACTCCACGCGCTGAGGAACCGAGCCCAGCAGGTGGCGCTCTCACGGCGCTGCCCCGCGTACCGCGGCGACCGCCGCCGTGAGTTCAGGCCCCACGTGACCCTCGCGAGGCTCAGCGGGGCGCCCCCGGCGCCCCCCGGAGACCTCGACTCGGGGGTCGTCCGGACCTGGACCGGCGCGGAGGTGGCCCTCTACGAGTCCCTCCCGGAGCGGACCGCCGGCGACCGCCGATACCGCCAGCTGGTGAGCTGGGGGCTGGCCGTCACACCCAGCTAAGGGTTCGCAATGCCGTCCCGCGCTGACACCGCCGTCGGCGCCGCCCGTCCAGTGAGGGTCGGGACGAAATACAGCAAGGGCATTCCATCCGAGCGTCAGAGACGCTATACCGAACGGACACCGAACATCCGTGACCGGCCGCACCACCGCAACAGGAGCATCTAGCGTGAATCGACCCAAGACCCCCAAATCCAAGATCCCCACCCGGGGGATCAACAACAACGACGGCACCACGGCTGGCCGCGAGAAGGCGATCACAGCCGCCGTCGGAGAGATCGAGAAGAGCTACGGCGTCGGCTCGATCATGCGCCTCGGCGGCGAGGCCAACATGATGCGGAAGATCGAGGGGATCTCCACCGGGTCCATCAACCTTGACCTTGCCCTCGGCGGAAAGGGACTTCCCAAGGGGCGGATCGTCGAGATCTACGGACCTGAGAGCTCGGGCAAGACGACCCTGACGCTGCACACCATCGCCGAGGCCCAGAAGCAGGGCGGCGTTTGCGCCTTCGTGGACGCCGAGCACGCCCTCGACCCGTCCTACGCCAGGAAGCTCGGCGTGAAGCTCGAGGACCTCCTCGTGAGCCAGCCCGACACCGGAGAGCAGGCCCTCGAGATCGTCGAGACCCTCGTCCGCTCCAACGCGGTGGACATCGTCGTCGTGGACTCGGTCGCGGCCCTGGTGCCGCGTGCAGAGATCGAGGGGGAGATGGGGGACAGCTTCGTCGGCCTCCACGCACGCCTGATGAGTCAGGGCCTGCGGAAGCTCACCGGCGCCATCGCCAAGTCGAACTGCCTGGTGCTGTTCATCAACCAGATCCGCGAGAAGATCGGGGTGATGTTCGGGAGCCCCGAGACCACCACCGGCGGTCGCGCGCTCAAGTTCTACTCCTCCGTTCGCCTCGACATCCGACGCATCGGCCAGCTGAAGGACGGGGAGAACGTCGTGGGTAACCGCACCAAGGTGACGGTGGTCAAGAACAAGGTGGCCCCGCCGTTCCGCAAGATCGAATTCGACATCCTCTTCAACCGAGGCGTCTCCAAGGAGGGTGAGCTCCTGGATCTCGGTATGAAGGCAGATGTGGTCCTGCGTTCCGGTACCTGGTACTCGATGAAGCATCCCACCGACGGGGAGATCCGCCTGGGCCAGGGAATGGAGAGGAGCCGCCAGTTCCTG
>CBFHHK010000131.1:0-13382 GCA_965655435.1 Planctomycetota bacterium
CTGCACTGCGCCCAATGCCACGGGGAGAAGGGCGACGGCAACGGCGTCACCGAGCTCGAGCGGCCTGCGCGGAGCTTCGTGGAGGGCGGCTACATCTACGGCAACACCATCGCCGCCGTGACCCGCACGCTCCACAGGGGGATCCCAGGCTCCGCCATGCCGTCCTTCGCGGACTCCCTGACCGAGCACGAGCGCAGCCAGCTCGCTCGCCACGTCCTGTCCCTCGGTCCCGAGGGGACCGCCCCCTCGTCTGCAGCGTGCCTGGTGGAGCCCGCTGAGCGGGCCCAGGTCCTCGACGGCCCGCTGATGGTCCCGGGCCTCGCCGCCAGTGCACCCGTGGGTGACGTGGGGCTGCACCCGAGTCGCCTCGTCATGTTCCCAGGCGGCCCCTCCATCCAATTCGCCAGGGGCAGCTGGGACGTGGTGGCGCTCCGCGCCCAGGGCCCGGTCTTCCGGGACGACTGGCGCCGCGGAGGCCGCTCAATCACGGCCCGCGGCGAGGTCCTCTGGCAGCCCGCCTCCCAAGACGCCGACGACCCGGGCGCCCTCGTGGTCCGAGGGGAGGGCACGCCGCTCGCGAAGCAGCTGCGGAGGACCGAGCTCATGGGGCGCAGCGTCCGCCAGCAGTTCATCGTCACAGGGGCCGAGGGTGAGGCCAGGGTGGAAGAGCAGGTGGCCGTCGTGGCGGCCGGCGACGGTGCGCTGATCCTGCGCGACCTCCAGCTCTCTGGTGACGAGAGCGTCACCTTCCAGGGCTTCCTCGGCGACAGCGGCATGTTCAACCCGCCGGGCTCGGGGGGCGGCCCCCTCGTCGCAACCGACGGCGCCGGCTTCACGGTGGTCGACACGCTGAACGTGGACGCCACCAGCCTCCGGCGGCGGGTGGTCCTGTATCACCCGCAGACGGAGCGGATGAGCCCCAGCGAGGCGCGCTCCATCGTCCGCACCTTCCAGAACGCTGGCCGATGAGGCGGGGCCTCCACATCCTCCGCGGACTCGCGCTCGCGCTGACCCTGGCCTGCGCGCCCGGCTGCGTGGTCCCCGACCTCCTGGAGCGAGCCCGGAGCCCTTCGGACGCGAACCTGGAGCCGCCCCCCACCGACGCCGTTCCCGAGGGCCCGCAGTCCGTGAACGTGGAGGATGGGGCCGACTGGATCCAGCTCGTCTCCGGCGAGTGGCTGCGCGGTGAGCTCCTGCGCGTCCGGGACGACAGCCTCGACTTCGACAGCGACAAGCTGGACCTGCAGACCTTCGACCGCGACGACGTCACGCGGATTCACTCCGCCCAGACCGACTTCGTCGTGACCGACGACAACCGGGTCTTCTCGGGGCGGCTGGTCGTGGACGGGCAGAAGGTCTGGGTGGTCAGTGACCGGACGGTGCAGATCGATCGATCGGAGCTGCTGGCCGTGGTCGCGGCGGGCGACAGCGACAAGGGGCGCCTGTCGGGGAGCCTCAACCTCGGCTTCGCGGCGCGGTCCGGCAACACCGACCAGGTGGACCTCACGGGCGGGGCGACCGTCCTGCTCGAGCGGGCGCGGTCCAGGGCCCAGGCGAGGTACTCCGGCGTGATCAGCACGGTCCAGGACGTGGAGACCGCCAACAACCACCGCCTGACCTCGAACCTCGACCTCTACCTCACCGAGCGGACCTTCGTGACGCTCCCGGGGATCGAGTTCTATCGGGACAAGGTCCAGAACATCGACCTGCGGACCCGGCCCTACGCGGCGCTCGGCTACAAGGTGGTCGATACGCTCGACCAGAAGCTCAGGGTGAGCGCCGGCCCGGCCTACCAGAGCACCCGACTCGAGGCCGGGGCGACCAGCGAGGGCGCCACCCAGGACACCTTCGCCGGCGTGTTCTCCAGCGAGTTCGACTGGAACATCACCTCCGACATCGAGCTGAACTGGAACTACAGCCTGACGGTCCCCTTCCCGGATACGGCGGCGAACAACCACAACATGGTCACCTCCCTCTCCGTCGACCTGACGGACGACCTCGAGCTCGACGTGTCCTTCGTGTGGGACCGGGTCAACGAACCCGCCGCCAACGCGAGCGGCGTGGTCCCGCTGCCCAACGACTTCAGGACGACGGTCGGCGTGAGCTGGACCTTCTGAGCGGCGGGCCTACTTCTCGCGCTCGAGGAAGTGGCCGTCGCGGGTGTCGACGCGGATACGAGTCCCGATCTCCACGTAGGAGGGCACCTGCACCTTGAGCCCGGTGGAGCAGACCGCCGGCTTGAGCTGAGCCTGGGCCGTCGCCCCCTTGATGGACGGGTCGCACTCGACCACGTCGAGGGCCACGCTGAGGGGCAGCTGGATGGACACCACGATGCCGTCGATGAGCACCGCCTGGATGCCCTCCATGCCATCGCTGATGTAGAGCTCGTCCCCCGCCATCTCCTCGAGGCCGAGGTCGAACTGCTCGTAGGACTCGTCGTCCATGAAGTACCAGCGCTTGCCGTCGTTGTAGAGGTACGACGCGCCATGACGCTCGAGGTCCACCTCGGAGAACTTGTCCCCGCTGCGGATCGTGTCGTTGTAGATCTGCCCGGTCTTCAGGTTCCGGAACTTGGTCTTGAAGATGGTGTTGCCGCCGCGGGCCGTGGGCGTCGACACGGTGTAGTCAACGATGATGCACGGCTCGTCGCGGTGGACGACGCAGAGCCCCTTCTTGAAGTTCGTGGTATCGAGCATGGCGGGGATTCTACGGTCGGTCGCCCCGGGGCGGGCGAGGGCTGGGCTGACAACGGGTGCAGATATGGGTGCCGCGCTGCCCCACCACGAGCTTCTTGATGGTCCGCCCGCAGTCAGTACAAGGCTGCCCGTCCCGCCCGTAGACCCGGAAGAGGTGCTGATACGAGCCCGGCTGCCCCTCGGGGGTGCGGTAGAAGGCGTCGAAGCTCGACCCCTCCCGCTCGATCGCCGCCGCGAGGGTGGATTGGATCGCGGCGTGGAGCCGCTCCACCCGCTCCCGCGGGACACGGTCCGACCGGCGCAGGGGGTGGAGGCCCGAGAGGAACAGGCTCTCGTCCACGTAGATGTTCCCCAGGCCCGCCACGAAGCCCTGATCCAGGAGCAGGGGCTTCAGGGCCCTGCGCCGCGCCCTGAGGTCCGCCGCGAGGCGGTCTACCGTGAAGTCGGGGCCGAGGGGTTCCGGCCCCAGGGGCTCGAGGGCCGCAGCCCCCTCGGGGGCGAATCGGAAGCGGCCGAACTTCCGGACGTCGAGGAAGCGCAGGCGAGTCCGGGGATCCCCCCTCCGCTGCAGGTGCAATTCGACCCTCTGGTAGGGCTGCGGCGGCTCCTCCCAGGGATCGGCGACGAGCCGCCCGGTCATGCGAAGGTGACAGAGCAGAGCCCCGGCAGGCACCCCGCCCCGCTCGAGGTCCATCACGACCCACTTCGCCCTGCGACGCACCGCGGCGATGGTCGCGCCACGAATTGCGCCCGTGAATTCGTCGGGCGACGCGCCGCCCAGCGAGCGGACCCAATCCACGTCCGCCCCCAGGATCTCGCGCCCCTCGGCGTGGGGCCGGATCAGCGCGGCGGTGGTCTCGACCTCCGGAAGTTCAGGCATCGGAGGAGTTTAACCGGACGGAGCGGGAGCCACCGGCGGACAGCGGAGCCACGTCATGGCGCCCTCGCCGGCCAGTCGGAGGCCCCTCCGAGGGGCGCTCGCCGTCGGCGATGACGCTCCGCCTGCCCCGGCTCGCCCCGAGCCTTCCCCAGAGTGACGGTTCAGCGCACAAGTAAAGCGCCGATCCGGTCGATGGGGCCATTGCCGGAGAGAGAGCCGGCCCCACCCCCATCCCCATGCGAGAGCCTTCCCTGGACATGCCGAACTACCCCGAGTTGATCGCCAGCTGCCGGAGGGCCGCGGGCCTCTCGCAGATGGAGCTCGCCCAGCGCGCCCATGTACGCCCGGCCATCATCGAGCTGTGGGAGAGCCCGAGCTACGAGGGAATCGACCTCTCGATCCTGCAGCGGGTCGCCCGCGCCACGGGGACCACCCTCGACCTGGGCTTCAGTCCCCGGTCGGCGCCCATGGTGTCCGCTGCTCCTGGAGCCGCTGTCGCACCTGTGGGCGCAGGCGCCCCCGAGGGTCTGCTCGAAGTGAACATCGACGCGGCCCCCACGGCAGAGCCGGCGGGTCAGCCCGACACCGAGCTCGACACTGAGCCCAACACCGAGCCCGCGACGCGTCCTGCCCGCCGCCGGCGCCGCACGCGCTCCCGCGCCTGGGACGCCCTCCTCGACCGCAAGGTGGCATGAGGCCCTCGCTCCTCGCCTCCATCCTCGCGCTGCCGCTCCTCGGCGCCTGTATCACCGAGACCGAGGGCAGCATCGGCACCTCCTCGGCGGTGCGCACCGAGGGGGTGATCGTCGTCGGCGACATCGACCAGGTCTGGGCCCGCACGAGCGCCATCGTCCGCAGCATGGCCAGCGGCCCGATCCAGTCCGCAGGCCTGGAGCGCAGCCTGCGTACCGAGGTCCGCGGCCGCGAGGTGCTGACCTTCGTCGAGCCCTACGACGCCCGCCGGACCGTGGTCCACGTGCGCTGCGACGACCCCGCGACCGCCGAGCGGATCCGCATGCGGATCATGAGCTTCTGAGCGCAGCCGCCCCCGATCGAGGGGCTCAGCTCAGATGAAGACCTCGACGTCGTCGCCCTGTTGGCGCGTCTTGAACCGCCGCGCAGGCTTGCAGGCGACCCCCTGGGCCGCCCCCGTCGCAGGATCAAACAGGTAGCGGTGCAGCGGACAGACCGCATAGCGCCCCTTCTCGAGCGGGCCCGACTGGATCTGCCCGTCCGCGTGCGGACAGCGTGAATCCAGCGCGTGGATCTCCCCGTCCACCTTGCAGAGCAGGAGCCGCGTGCCCCCGGCGTGGGGGTCGCCGAGGTCCACGCTGCGCGCCTCACCCTCGATGACGTTGGCGCCGCCCTTCACGAGCACGGGCTTGCGGGAGAAGAGGTTCGAGATCCACTTGCCGACCATGGGAACCATCGTACCCGCAGCGCGCCCCTGTTCCCCCGCGCGATAGGATCCCTGGTCCGATGAAACCGGTCCTCCTCCTCGACGTCGTCGGCCTCACGCCCCGCCAGGTCCAGGCCGACGTCACGCCCCACCTCGCGGCCCTCGCCGCCCGCGGCGGGATGTCGCCCATGGCCGCGGTCCTCCCGGCCGTGACCTGCTCCGCCCAGGCCACCATGCTCACAGGCGCGCTGCCGTCGGCCCACGGCGCCGTCGGGAACGGGTGGTGCGACCCCGCGAGCCGTGACGTGGCCCTGTGGCGTCAGTCCAATCACCTCGTCGGCGGCGAGAAGGTCTACGAGGCCGCCCGCCGGCTCGACCCGAGCTTCACCTGCGCGAAGCTCTTCTGGTGGTGGAACATGGGCGCGGCGGTGGACCGCTCGATCACGCCGCGGCCCTTCTACTTCGCGGACGGCGCCAAGCAGGTGGCCATCTACTCCACGCCGCCGGAGTTCGGAGAGGCCCAGGAGCAGCGCCACGGCGCCTTCCCCTTCTTCGACTTCTGGGGGCCCAAGGCCGGGCTCCCCTCCAGCCGCTGGATCGCGGACGTGACCATCGCGACCATGGAGGAGCACCGGCCGACGCTGACCATGGCCTACCTCCCCCACCTTGACTACGACCACCAGCGCTTCGGGCCCACCGACCCGCGCTCGGTCCAGGCCCTGCGGGAGATCGACGGGGTGGTGGGCGACCTGGTCGCCGCGGCGGACCGCCACGGCGCCGAGACCATCGTGGTCAGCGAGTACGGCATCCGGGACGTGTCGCGCCCCGTGCACATCAACCGCGCCCTGCGCGACGCGGGCCTCCTGGCCGCGCGCCCGACGCCCAAGGGCGACGTGCTCGACACCTTCGCCAGCCGCGCCTTCGCCGTGGCCGACCACCAGGTCGCCCACGTCTACTGCCAGGACGAGGCCGCCACGGCGGCGGCACGTGAGATGCTCGAGACCCTCCCCGGGGTCGCAGCGGTGCTCGACCAGGACGGCAAGCGCGAGGCAGGCCTCGATCACCCCAACGCCGGCACCCTGGTGGCGCTCTCCGACCCCGACGCCTGGTTCACCTACTACTACTGGTCCGATCCGGCCGGCGAGCCCGACTTCGCGCGCACCGTCGACATCCACCGCAAGCCGGGCTACGACCCGGTGGAGATGTTCGTGGACCCTGACCTGAAGGTCCCGGCGCTGCGCATGGCCCGCCGGCTCGCCCAGAAGAAGCTCGGCATGCGCTACCTGATGGACGTCATCCCCCTGGACGCCTCCCTGATCAAGGGCAGCCACGGGCTGATCCCCGAGGATCCCGTGGACGGGCCCATCTGGCTCTCGTCGATGCCGGTGGACGGCGACCTCGACGGCAGCGGCGCGGTGCCCATGACCTCCGTGAAGGAACGAGTCCTCGCAGCCCTCGGCCGCTGACCGCGGGCGAGCCGGCTGGGCCGACTCGCTGTGCCGACTCGCTGGGCCGACTCGCTGTGCCGACTCGCTGTGCCGACTCGCTGTGCCGACTCGCTGGGCCCAACCGGGCACGCCGATAGGGGTTTCCCCTTTCCGCCGGACATGGGATCCCGTGCAATCAGGGCCATGAAGCTGGCGCTGCTCATCGTCCCACTCCTCGCTCTCCCGTCCCTGCAGGAGGGCGATGAGGAGGGAGGGTCACACGTCTTCCAGCTCGCGGAGAGCTGCGCCCGCTGCCACGACCAGAGCCCGAACGCCTCGGCACTCACCCGCCCCGATGGTGCGGACGGCTCGCCCCATGGCCTCTGGAAGGGGACCATGATGGCCCAGGCGTTCTTCGACCCCTACTGGCGCGCGAAGATGGCCCGGGAGATCGAGCTCGGGGAAGCAGACGGGACCCTGGAGCGCGCGGAGGTGGAGTCCCTCTGCCTGCGCTGCCACGCCCCGGCGGCCCACCACCACGACCGCCTGATGGGGAACCCGACGCGCTCCATGGCGGCGCTGCTCGAGGACCCCGCCGCGATGGACGGGGTGACCTGCACCGTGTGCCATCGCATGACCGGCGAGGGCCTCGGGGACCCGTCCACCTTCGACGGCCGCCCGCCCCATGACCTGCAGGCGCGGATCTGGGGTCCTTATCCGGATCCCGCCGCCGGCCCCATGCGCGTGCACACGGGCTACGAGGTCACCTACGGAGAGCACATGGTCCTGTCGTCGGTCTGCGCCACCTGCCACACCCAGACGAGCCACCACGGCGGCGAGGCCTTCCCCGAGCAGTCGCCGTACCTCGAGTGGCGCAACAGCGTCTTCTCCTACGAGGACGAGGTCACCGAGGACTCCCGGAGCTGCCAGCAGTGCCACATGGAGGACCAGGACGAGATGCGCATCGCCCACAACCCGGGCGGCTTCGACTTCGGGTTCATCGACGAGCGGCCCGAGGTGCGCGGTCACCGCTTCGTGGGCGGCAACGCCTTCATGCTCGACCTCATGGCCGACCACGCCGCCGAGCTCGGCATCCTCGCGCCGCCCGACGCCCTGCGGGAGACCGCCGAGCAGACCCGGCGCCAGCTCGGCCGGCGCACCGCGCGCCTGACCCTTGAGGACGCGTCCCGGGACGGCGACCTGCTCGCCTTCAGCGTGCGAGTGGAGAACCTCACGGGCCACAAGCTGCCCACCGGCTACCCGGGGCGCAGGGTGTGGGTGGAGGTGACCGTCGAGGACCGCAGCGGGGTCGTCTGGTCCAGCGGGACCGTGTCCGAGGACGGCCGCATCGAGGGCCCGAAGGACCCCTTCGCCATCCCCCACCAGGCCGGGGTCGTCGTGGACGCAGCGGCGCCCCAGGTCTACGAGTTGGTGGCCCTGGACACCGCCGGAGCGCCCACCTCCCAGCTCACCCGCATGGCGGTCCGGAGCAAGGACAACCGGCTCCTGCCCAGGGGCTGGCGCCCGGACGGGCCCCACGTGGCCGAGACCGCCCCCGTGGGGATCGGCGACGACGGCGACTTCGTCGGCGGCGCGGATCGCACCGCCTATGCCATCGAGGCCCCCGGCGCGGACGGCCCCCTCACGATCCGCGCCCGCCTGCTCTTTCAGACCGTCCCGCCCCACTGGGTGGATGACCTGCGCGCCTCAAAGGCCGCCGAGGCCGCGGACTTCGTGCGGCTCTACGACGCGCGCTCCCACGCGCCCGAGGTGCTGGCCTCCCACCAGCTCATCCTCGGCGACTGAAGTTCGCCCGCCGTGCCAGAGAGGCCCCGCCGGGAGCTCGCTCGGTGGTTAGGCTGGCGCCCATGACCCTGACCCGTGACGCCGCGTACGAGCTCCTCCGCTCGTGGACCGACTCCGAGGCTCTCATGACCCACGCGCGGGCCGTGGAGGTGGTGATGCGCGCCGCCGCACACCGGTACGGCGCAGGAGACGCCGACGAGGAGCGCTTCGGCCTCGCGGGGCTCCTGCACGACGCGGACTACGACCGCTGGCCCGAGGAGCACCCGAAGAAGATCGTCGCCTGGCTCGAGGAGCAGGGCGAGCCCGAGGTCGCCCACGCGGTCAGCGCCCACTACACCAAGTGGGGCGTCCCCCACGACTCGCTCCTGGACAAGGCCCTCGTCGCCTGCGACGAGCTGACGGGCTTCGTGGGCGCCTGCTGCCTCGTGCGCCCCGAGGGCATCACGACCCTCACCCCCAAGAGCGTGAAGAAGAAGCTCAAGCAGAAGTCCTTCGCCGCCGGCGTCGAGCGCGACGAGGTGGCCGCGGGCGTCGAGTTCCTCGGCGCCGACCTCACCGAGCACATCCAGTTCATCATCGACGCCATGAAGCCCCACGCCGAGGAGCTCGGCGTCGCGGGCGAGGCCTGAGCCGCGCTGGAGTCACCCTGCGAGGGGGCGCCGGTCGTAGGTCAACGCCTACGACCGGCGCTCTCTTTGGGCACCGAGCTCAGTTCACGAACGTGATCGCCACCGCGTCCGTGAAGTTGCTCGTCACCGACGGGTTCGCGTCTCGGAACCAGGCCTGGAAGCGCCAGGTGGAGCCGGCGGCCACGGGGACGGCGCCTGTGGGCTGGGGCACCCCGGTGAGGTCAATGGCGAACTCCGCCTGCCCGCCCGGGCCCGAGCTGAGCACGTCACCGGCAAATCGTCCGATCTGTCCGCCAAGGCACAGGTTCCCCTGGCTCCCGCCAGGCTGAGCATTGAAGCCGCTGGTCTGGCTGACAAGGAAGTACCCCACCGTGTTCACCGGCAGCTGCGACGCGCGCAGGACCACATCGTTCGCCGCGACGCTCACCGACCCGAAGGCCGACGCCTCCGCAGGACCGCCGCTCGAGTTGGCCACCGCAGTGCACTCGCTGCTCCCGATCGGCCCGCTGCCCTCGATGACCACGACCGCCTTCGGAGACCCGAGGTTGGTCGCCGCCACAGACTCGTCGTAGATCTCGATGCGCTCTCCTGGCGCATCGAAGAGCCCGTCCCCGTTGAGGTCGACCAATCGCAGCAGGCGGTCAGGGTTCTGGTCCTCCGTGACGTAGAGCGAGCCATCGAGCGACGGCGCCACCTCCCAGATAAGGCTGGAGCCAGGGGCGGTGTACACCACGGTGGCCTCGGACAGGGGGTCGACGCTCCCGTCCCCGTTGGCGTCGGAGAAGCGCCAGATGACGTCGTTGCCGGTGTCCTCGATGTAGAAGCGGCCTTGGGCGTCCACGGCGAGGTCCCAGTGGAACGGGCTGCCACCGAGGCTGAGGGGTTCGAAGAAGAGGACGTTCTCACCAGGCTGGTCAATTGCCCCGGAGCCGTCGAGATCCTCAAGCCGGTAGACGCCCTTCGCGAGCACCCCCGTGGAGCCGGTCTCGGTGTAGTAGAGCGCCCCGTCAGCGCCCCGCGCCACCGCCGTCGGGATGGAGTCTCCGGTGCTCCCGCCAGGGGCGAAGATCGCGAACTCGCGCTGCTCCCCCGCGTCATCGGCGTCCCCATCGCCGTTCAAGTCCTCGAGGCGCACGATGGCGTCGTTCCCTCCGCCCCCGGTGTTGGCCGACGCAACCCAGAGGACGCCGTCGCTGTCCCGCCACAGGCCGCGGCCCGAGGTCAGCTCGACCCCAGAGGCGTTGCCAGCGGTCCCGTCGAACCAGATCGTCGCCTCGCCCACGTCGTGAGCGTCGCCGTCCGCGTTGAGGTCGAGCAGGCGCAGGACGAAGTCCTTGGAGGTGTCGCTGATCCAGAGCGCCCCGTCGTCGGAGCGAATCATCCCTGCGTTGTTCGTGAGCGCGATGGGTCCGGTCGTGTCCGAGTAGAACTCGGACACCTCCCCCACGTCGTTGTAGTCACCGTCGAGGTTCAGGTCCTCGCAGGACCAGATGGTGTCGCCAGCGCTGTCGCAGACGAGCGTTGATTGAAGGCCCTGAGCCGCCACCGGGGCAGCCAGGAGGAGGGTCAGGAGTGAAGCGTGTTGCATGGTCATGGGCTGGATTCTGAGGTACGCCTCGACGTCCCCGCTCGTGGTAGAGGGGCGCAAAGCGCCGGCACGTTACTGATACTGAGATTCAGTCTCAATAAGGCGGTTCATGGAAAGACCCCTCGGTCTCAAGCGGGGACGCCTCCCGTCTGCCAGGGGCCGGGCCCAGAGCCAGGACCGGGGCCGGCGGTCAGCGCCCGCCGCTGCGCCGGCGTCGATCCTCGTGGGTCAGGCGGCCGTCCGCTCCATGGTGGCGGAAGGCGAGCATCGGCTCGCCTTCCTCGTACTCGAGGCTGACCTCGAGGAAGCCGCCGCAGACCTTGAGGTAGCGGTGCGCGTCGGAGCGGTTCTTCTGGCTGAAGCCGCCGGCGTGCTTGTCCGTGGTCGGGCCGCAGGAGTACTCGCGCAGGCCCGTGGCGAGGTCCTGGGACACGTACTGCCAGTGGCGGTCGCCGCAGATCACGAAAGCGCCCGGCTGGGAGCCGAGGAAGGCGCGCAGCTCGTCTCCCTCGTGACGGAAGGCGGCGTTGGCGTGGTTGTCCTTCTTGCTCGAGCGGTCCGGACCCACCACGGGCGTGGAGGAGACGAGGACGCGGAACGTCGCGTCAGAGGCCGCGAAGGTCTCCTTGAACCAGGCCTTCTGCTCCGCGCCCCAGATGGACTTCTCCGGACCGTCCTCCATGCGGTTCGGGCTGCGGAACTCGCGGCCCTCCACGAACCACACCTCGAGGTCCCTCCCCCACCGCACGCGGCGATAGGGCTCTGGGCCCGCGGGGGTCTGCTCCCGGTAGATGGCGAGGCCCTCGTCCCATGAGAGGTCCCCGTAGCGCTGGCCGGGCCAGCAGTCGTTCTTCAGCACGTCGTGGTCGTCGGTCATGAACCACGACGGCACCTGCGCGTGGAAGTCCCGCTGGAGCGGCATGGCGTAGATGCGGTTCCACTTGTAGCGAGCGAGCTCGGGCGACTTCGCGAAGGGGCCGGGCTTGTCGTGGTAGACCACGTCCCCGGTGTGCACGAAGAAGTCAGGGTCGAGCGCGAGCATGTGTCCGTAGATCCGGTGGCCCCGCGCGGGGTCGTCACGGCGCAGGTAGGACTGTCCGGTGACCACCGTGAAGCGGCCCGGCGCCGCCGCGCCCGCCGCGGGCGCCGTGCGCAGCGCCCCGTCCATGCGGCACTGCGGGGCACCGTCCTCGCCGGCTCGTCCCTCCACCAGCAACCCGTAGCGCTGACCGGGCACCAGCGTCCCGTCGAGCTGGAACTGATGCGTGAAGTCCCTGGCGGGGTCCACCTTGACCCACGGGGAGCGCTCACGGGGAGCGCCCTGCTGGTCCATCCACCAGGTGAGGCGCACCTCGCCCGCGGCACCCGGCACCGCGTCGACCATCTCCCCGAGGTCAGCGTCCGCAGGCAGCGCGTCGGCTCCCTCGGGCCAGGCCCGGCCGGCGACGTTCCGCTCGGCCGTGGCCGTCAGGCGGACCCAGACGATGGCCGATCGGTCGGTCACCTCGCCGATCTTGATCCCGTCGGCCATGTGGACCGCCGGGGCCGGCGCGGGCGCGGCGGGTCGCTCAGCCGGCTGCTGGAAGGCGAGGACGAGGGACAGAGCGAGGAGAGCGTGCATGGCCATCGGCGTTCGCGGGAGAGATCAGGGGCGGCGGGTCAGCCGGTCGCCGTCGCGCTCCATGAGCACGACCTCGCCGGCGCAGTCCTTGAGGGCCTTGAAGAGCGCCTTGTCCGTGCGCTGGAGCATGGGCCGGGTGTCGACCCCCTCGGCGTCGCACAGGTCGAGCAGCACGCGACCTTTCTGGAAGCGCGGCCGGCCCAGCAGGCGCCCGGCGCCGGGGTGCTCCACTGGCGCGCGGCGCAGGGCCAGGAACGAGTACGGCAGGCTGCGCAGGTCGATGCGCAGCTCGCGGTGGATCTCGCTCCACTCGCCGGTGGTGTGGACCTCGGCGGGCGGGCGGGCGAACAGGTGGCACCAGTCGCGCTCGTGCCCCTCGGCCAGCACGCCGCAGGCACCGCGGTGTGGGCAGGGCGCGACCACGTCATGGGTCTCGAGCAGGACCGCGCGCTGCGCGCCAAGGCGGCGCGAGGTCACCATGCTCCCCGGCTCCACCCAGAGGACCTGCTCCGCTGCGGCCGCGGTGGAGATGAGGGGCGGGAGATCGCCATCCGCGAGCTCGTCCAACACGTGGCTCGCGAGCACGAGATCGAAGGCGCGCTCGGGCACCTCCGCGGTGGTCTCGACCGCGAGGCCCGGGAACTCGGACCGCAAGGAAGCCGCCGCGAACTCGCGCGCCGCCTCATCGCGGTCGAGGAGGACCACCTGATCGGGGAGCCCCGCCGCGGCGATCCGGCGCAGGACTGTGCGGGCGGCGACGCCGGTCCCCGTGCCCCAGTCGAGGACCGTCCGGGGCGACGGCAGGCCGCCGCGCAGCTCCACCTCGTCGAGGACCGCCGCCCACTTCCAGCCGATCCGGGCGGCGAAGATCTGATCGTAGAGCTCCAGGGTGCGGCGCGACGCCCAGTAGCGCTGCGCAGCCTCCCCCTCGGGGCGCTGCTCCATCCCCAGGAGGGTGGCGCGGAGCTCTCGCAGGGTCTGGAGGTCCTTCTGGCTGAAATATGTCCCCATCGGGTGGTGCACCGGGTCTGACGGACGAAACTAACGTCCCCCTCGCGGGGAGTCGCCATGGAACGTGTCCACTTCGCCGTCGCCGCCCTGAATCAGACACCGCTCGACTGGAGCGGGAACCTCCGTCGCTCCATCGCCGCGGTGGAGGAGGCGCGGTCGGTGGGCGCCCGGCTGCTGCTGCTCCCCGAGCTCTGCCTCACCGGGTACGGGTGCGAGGACGCCTTCCACTCGGCGCACATCGCCGAGCGCGCCTGGGGCTCACTCGCAGAGCTCCTGCCCCACTCCCGCGGTCTCGTGGTCACCGCGGGCCTCCCCCTCGAGCACA
>CBFHHK010000132.1:0-13281 GCA_965655435.1 Planctomycetota bacterium
TGCTGGGGTTGGGACTGCTGGCCGCCGTAGCCGCCATCGAAGCCGCCCTCGCGACCGCCGCCGCCGCCGCCAGCACCGCCCTCGCGACCGCTACCGACGAATTCCCAGTTGTTGGCCACGACGTACAGCTTGGAGCGCTTCTGGCCGGACTCCTTGTCTTCCCACTGGTCGAAGCGCAGCTCGCCGTCGATGAACGCCGAGGCGCCCTTCTTGTGGAACTTGTCGAAGGCCTCGCCGCGCTTGCCGAAGATCGTCACGTCCACGAACGTCGGCTCCTCGCGCCATTGGTCCGTCTGCTGGTCCTTCACACGCCGATTCACGGCCATCCCGACCTTGCAAATGGCCATGTTGCTGGCGGTGTACCGGAGTTCGGGGTCACGGGTCAGGTTGCCCATGAGAATGACCTTGTTGAAGGACGCCATTTCAGCCTCTTGTAGACAGTGGCCAGCTTGGAGGCCGGCAGGGGAGGGCCGCGCGCGAAAAAGCGGTCGCAGGTGGCCCAGAGCGGGTTCGGATCGGTCCAGGCGTGAGCCCGGATGAGATTTGAGAGTGTAGCGCAGGAGCAGCCGTGATCCGACGCCTTCACCCCCCTACCATTAGGAAGTCGTCGGAGGCGACTTCTGCTATGAGCCAGCCCTCACCCAACGCGTTCCAGCCCCAGCCCGAAGACGGCCGGGAGCGCAGGAAGTTCCGCCGGGCCCGGCTGGACCTGCCGATCACCATCTCCCTGGACGACGGGGAGCATGAGGCCAAGATCCGGGACGTGAGCCGGGGAGGCGTGTGCTTCTTCCTCGACCGACCGGTGCCGGAGATGACCGCCTTGCGCGTCGACTTCGAGCTCCCGACCGAGCATGGCCGGAGACGAATCACGGGCGACGGGGCCGTGGTGCGCTGTGAGAAGATCAGCCGCACCCTCGAGCACTACGAGATCGCGGTCTTCGTCCAGAACATGGCGGCGCCTGACCGGGACACGATCGAGCACTACGTGGCCTCTATCCGCGACTGAGCCCTATCCGCGACTGAGCCCTATCCGCGACTGAGCCACCGAAGGGACCGATGCACCGATGGGGCCAGCCGCGGCCTCGCCCTGCATCCGACGATCGGGACCTCCCCTGAGCGCCAGCCCGCCCCGCCAAGCATTGCTGAGCACGGCTGAAGCCTGCCCAACACTGTCCCTTCGCCCCCCCCAGGAGTCGGAGCCCAATCGCCTTGGTGTCCTCAGCGCACGAGCGCGAGCACGCGCGGTACCCCGGCGAGGTCATCGACGATCTCCGCCGCTTGGGCGCCGCTCGCCTCGGCGAGCCGCTGGACCCTCTGGCCCTGCAGGTGCCCGAGTTCCACGAGGAGGAGCCCCCCCGGCTTGAGCGCCCTCGGCACCAGCTCGATCAGCCCCCGGACCCAGAAGTCTGGATCCTCCGAGGGGGCGTAGAGCGCGAGGGGCGGCTCATGCTCACGGACCTCGGGGGACAGCAAGTCCCTCTCCGTGGGCTCCACGTAGGGCGGATTGCTGACGATCAGATCGAAGGGTCCGCCGAGTCCGACGAGGCCGTCGAGCTTCTCGAGGCCCTCTCCACAGTGGAGAGAGACCCTGGCACCGAGGCTCTCGGCGTTCCGTGACGCCCAGCCGAGGGCATCCTCCGAGAGGTCGATCGCGTCCACCACCGCCCCCTCAAGCTCCAGGGCGAGGGTGACCGCGAGGCAGCCTGATCCCGTCCCGACGTCCGCGACCCGCAGCCCCTGCGTCCGCTCCGACGGAATGCGCTCGCGCGCGAGGTCAACGATGAGTTCGGTCTCCGGGCGCGGCACGAGCGCCCCCGGCCCGACGGCGAAGTCTCTCCCGAAGAACTCCCGCTGGCCAACGATGTAGGCGGTCGGCTCGCGCCGGCCCCGGCGCACGAGGCAGTCCCGGGCCAGGTCGACCTCCGCCCCCTGGATGGGCGCGTCGAGCCGCATGAAGAGCCCGAGCCGATCGACCTTGAGGGCGTGAGCCACGAGCAACTCGGCCTCCAGCCGCGCCTCCCCTAGCCCCTTGCGCTCGAGGAAACCGCGGGCCAGGGCCAGCATTTCACGGGCCGTACGCGGTGCAGGCGGTCGGCCCCCCTGGGCTGCCGGGCCTCCCCGTGCCGCGGGGCCTTCTTGGCCTGCGGGGCCTTCCTCGCCACCGGGTTCGCCACCGGGTTCGCCACCATGACTCACGGAGCTATCCTCGCCGCGGGATTGAATGTTCAGCTTCGACGAGCCTCACGCTCGGCGCGCTTGCGCTCGCGGGCGGCATCCCGCTTCCGATCGCCCTCCTCCTTGGCGACCTTCATGGTCACGTACATCGTGTACATCGCCATGATCCCACCCGCGGCGACCCCGACGGAGCCGACCAGCCCAACGACGCCGAGACCACCCAGGGAGGAGATCTGCGCTGCAGCGTCGAGCGCCTTCAGGACGCCCGCGACGGCCGGCCCGAGGAACAGGAGCGGGAAGAGCGGGTTGAACTTGCCGCCATACTCATAGGCGGTGAGGTGTGCGAACGTGGCCAGGGCGAGGAACAGCGTGCCGAACTCGAGGGCCGCGAAGAGGTACTTGTTCGACGAGGCCACCTCGGGGTCCACAGGGGCCTCGAACCCGAGGAACGTGTCACCGGTGAAGTAGACGCCTGTGGAGAGGCAGATGACCACCGCCGCAACGAAGAGCGCCATCGCAGCCCCGACGGGCGCGAGGGCGTGGGACTTGACCAGGGCGCGGCTGATGCCGCTGGACTTCGCGCCGAAGCGGGCCTTGGCGCCGTCGAGCAGGAGCCAGCCGGCCAGGAGGGTCAGCGCCCAGGATGCGAACCAGGCCTTCCAAGGCATGTTCCCCTTCGTGAGGATTGCCGTCATCCAGGGCAGCGCTGCGCCGCACATCAGCACCACACTAGCTTTCCTCAGCAGCAACGGCGCCTGCTCAAGGTCACGCTTGGGGGGCTCCCCTCCGCTCTTGCTGGCACCGCTACCGCGGGAGGAGGTCTTGGCGTCGTTGGCGTCGGTCATGGGTCTTGCGTGAGGCTATCTTGGCTTGGGTGCGGGCCAGTTGACGAGGTCTTGGCCCGACGACGGGTGGAACAGGATGCGGAGACGGTCAGAGATTCGCCAGCCGCGTTCTGCGGTCCTTGTCCTCCAGAGCCTCCAGCAAGGGCGTCAGGCGACCCTCGATGACTCCGTCGAGGTTGAAGTTCTTCTTGTCACTGTCCTCCAGCCGGTGGTCGGTCACCCGATTCTGGGGGAAGTTGTACGTGCGAACCCTGGCGTTGCGGTCCCCAGTGCCCACCAGGGTGCGCCGGGCCTCGGTGCGCACCGAGGCGATCCGCTCCTCCTCGGCCTCCAGGAGCCGGCTGCGGAGGATCCGCATGGCGCGGGTCTTGTTCTTGGACTGGCTACGCTCGTCCTGACACACCACCACGATCCCCGACGGCTCGTGGGTGATGCGCACGGCGGACTCCACCTTGTTGACGTGCTGCCCGCCAGCGCCCCCGGCGCGCATCGTGTCGATCCGCAGGTCCGAATCCGCGATCTCCACCTCGACGTCCTCTGCCTCTGGGAGCACCGCGACCGTGGCCGCCGACGTGTGAATCCGCCCCTGGGTCTCTGTCGTGGGAACCCGTTGCACGCGGTGCCCGCCGGACTCGAACCGCAGGCGACGCCAGGCGTTCTCTCCGGAGACCCCGAAGGTGACCTCCTTGTAGCCACCGACCTCACTCTCGTTGGCGCCCAGCAGCTCGACCTTCAGCCGCTCGCCGTCGCAGAAACGGGTGTACATCCGGAAGAGATCCGCCGCGAAGAGGGTCGCCTCGTCGCCGCCGGTCCCCGCCCGGACCTCCACGATCACCTTCCGCCGCTCGTCCGTGGGGTCGGAGATGAGCGCCAGCTTGACCTGCTCATCGAGGCGCTCCTCGGCGCTGGCGAGCTCCGAGAGCTCCTCCAACGCGAGCGCGACGAGCTCGTCGTCGCCCCCATCGTCAACGATCGCCTCGGCCTCCGCCCGCGAGAGCCGGAGCGCGCTGAGCTCCCCGAACATCTGATGGGCGCGCTCGAGGGCGCCGCGTTCACGCAGCAGCCCGGCGAGTTGCTTGCCGTCCGACGCGACCTCTGGAACCCCGAGGAGCCCGGTGATCTCCTCGTAACGGTCGGCGCGCTGCTTGAGCTGCGCCACGAGGGCGGGGTCGAAGTCCAAGGTGCCCCGGGATGATCGGAGAGAGCTTCAGGCGGCAGACTGGGCCCGCCGCCCCACGCTCACTTCTGACCCTTCTTGGCGAACTTGCGCTTGAAGCGGTCCACGCGGCCTGCCGCGTCAACGAACTTCTGGTTGCCCGTGTAGAAGGGGTGGCAGACGCTGCAGATCTCGATCTTCAGCTCCTTCACGGTGGCGCGGGTCTGGAACTCGTTGCCGCAACCGCAGCGAACGGAGCAGTCGACGTAGTTGGGGTGGATGCTGGTCTTCATGATGTTGGTATCCGTCTCGGCGCGCCGTCGTGGCGGCGCGGCCCGGATTCGGGCCAGGAGAATAGTCTCCGGAGCCCCGTCGTGCACCTCTCAGGCCCCGGAACCTACGACGAAGGTTGGATCCATCCCAAGAATCAGCTCCAGAGTGCGCTCAACGGGGAGCCCGACCACGTTGTCGAAGCCGCCCCCCTCGAGGGCCGTCACGAAGCGGTCGGCGGACTCCTGGATGGCGTAGGCACCAGCCTTACCAACCCACTCTTCGCTGGCGACGTAAGCCGTGAGCTCCTCCCGGCTCAGCAGGCGCATGGTGACCCAGGTCACCTCATGGACCGCCCGAGACGCTCCTGTCCGGGCGTCCACCAGAGCGACCCCGGTGATGACCCTGTGGCGGGAACCAGAGAGCGCCTGGAGCATGCCGGTCGCCTCCACCGCGTCCGCCGCCTTCTCCAGGAACCGGCGCCCCGGGTCGCCGTCCTCGCCGAGCACGACCACCGTGTCCGAGCCGAGGACGAGCGCGTCCCGGCAACCCGCTCGGGTGGCGACCGCGTGAGCCTTGCGGAGCGCGAGGTCCTCCGCGACGCCGACGGCCGGGAGGCCCAGGTCCATGGACTCGTCCACGTCCGCGGGCACAATCCTGAATTCCAGGCCGGCCTCGGATAGCAGGCGGTGCCGCCGAGGCGAGGCCGAGGCCAAGATAAGCTCCCGGCCTCGGGGTGAGCGGGCGCCCTCCGGCACGGCTCAGCGACGGCGGGAGGAGGGCTTCTTCACGGCCTTCTTCTTGGCCGCGGGCTTCTTGGCTGCGGGCTTCTTGGCCGGGGCCTTCTTGGCCGGGGCCTTCTTGGCGGCAGGCTTCTTGGCGGCGGCCTTCTTGGCCGGAGCCTTCTTCGCGGCAGGCTTCTTTTTGGCAGCGGCCTTCTTGGCCGGAGCCTTCTTGGCTGCGGCCTTCTTCTTTGAAGCGGGCTTCTTCGCGGCAGCCTTCTTCTTCGCAGCGGCCTTCTTCTTGGGGGCGGCCTTCTTCGATGCGGCCTTCTTGGCAGCAGCCTTCTTCGCCGCGGCTTTCTTGGCGGCGGCCTTCTTGGCGGCGGCCTTCTGCGCGGCGACCTTCTTCTCAGCGGCCTTCTTGGCGGCGACCTTCTTGGCGGCAGCCTCCTTGCGGGCCGCCTCCTTCTTGCGAGCCACCTCGGCGCGCTTTGCCTCGGCCTCCTTTCGCTTGGCGTCCGCGGCCGCGGCCTTCGCCCGCGCGGCGGCGAGCTTCTTCTCCTCGGCGGCGCGCTTGCGCTCCAGCTCGCGGGCCCGCTTCTTGGCCTCGGCCTCGGCGCGCTTGCGCTCGCGCTCTTCCTCCTTGCGGACACGCTCCTCTTCGCGCTTACGCGCGGCCTCGGCCTTGGCGAGGGCGGTGGAGCGGTCCTTGAACGACTTCTTCCCGTAGTCCGTGGCCTGGAGGCAGGGGACGGTCATGTAGATCGGCGCGTCCTCGTCCTCCCAGCGCTCGAGGACCTCGTGGATCGCGAGCGTGAACTCCAGCTCCTTCCCCTTCCCGACGAGGCCGTCCACGGAGACGCGCGCCTTCTTCAGGGAGGTGGTCTTCGGAATCAGCCCCAGACGATCGAGGAGCTTGATCAGCGGGAGGTGCACCGGGACCTGGCCGTCCGAAGCGAGGAACATCAGATAGGAGGCGCCGGCGTGCCCGAGCACCTGGAGGCTCATGCCCGCCTTGCCTGCGGTCTGGGGCTCTTCACGGAGTTCCTCGAGGTCGAGCGCGTCCGTCTCCTGGAAGACGTCCTGCAGGTACTCCTTGAGCGCCATGGCGGCCTCTCGCCGGTCATGGAGGAGCGCCACGCCCTTCTTGCGGCCGCCGTGGCGCAGGTACTCAGCGATCTCCTGGGCCTGGCAGACGCGGACCTCGTTCCAGTCCTCGTAGGCGCCCTTGAGCGCCTTCACGGACTGCTCGGCCTGCTTCTGCGTCATGTGCCGGAGCAGCACGATCACGGCGCCCTGCTCGAGCAGGTTGAGGCCTTCGGTGGGATCGCTCGGCATCGGGTGCCTGAGCTTCACTTCCTTGATCAGCGCGGCGACGAGGTCGGACTTCTTGCTCACGGCGGTGGTCTGTTGGAGGGAGCGAGAGGGCGCTCACAGGGGGGCGGGCCAGGTCAGCGCATAGCCCGGGGACAGAAACGGACCGCGCCGGGGGAGGCCGGGCGGTCCGCAGTGAATGGTGGGCGCCGCTGAACCTCGTTCAGCTGCGCTCGGGGGCGATCACTCGTCGCCAGACTCGGCGGCGGCAGCAGCGGCGGCCTCCGCCTTCTTCGCTGCGACGCGACCGTCGCGGCGCGCCGACTTCCGGTCGGCGCGACCCGCCTTGTCCGCAGCCCGTTGCGTGCCCGTCGCGGTGGTCTTCTTGCGACCGGGACGCTTCCGGGGCTTGTGCTTGGCCGCGAGGGCAAACTCACCGGTGAAGACACCTTGGCGCTTGAAGATCGAACTGACGGTCTCGCTCGGGGTGGCCCCCTCGCTCAGCCAGTGCTGGGCGCGCTCGACGTCGAGCTTCACCTGGCGCTCCTTGTCGCCGGCGATCGGGTCGTAGAGACCAATCGTCTCGAGGACACGGCCATCCCGGGGGAATCGCGAGTCCGCGACGGAGATGCGGTAGCAGGGTCGGTTACGGCGACCCGTGCGCTTCATTCTGATGACGACGGCCATGTTCTTGACTCTGGACAGCGACTCTCGCCGCCGTGCTGGGTGGAACTCGGTTCTCGTTGAGGAGGAGGAGGTGCCCCAGGAGTGGGGCGCGTTCGTGACTCACGACCCGCCGAGGTGGCGGGCCATGGTGAAAAAAGGATCGGGAGGAGCACTCCTAAAGGGCGGGAGATGCCGGGATCAGCGGGGGCGGGGTGCCGATCGACCAGCACGGAGCGCTCCTCCAGAATCCAAGGGGAAGAGAACACATGAGTCGGGGGCCCCTGTCCAGCATCCTGACGTGCTTTTTTTGGTAGAGCCCCCCGTCGGCTCAGCGTTTCTTGCGGTTCTTCCGCTTCTGCTTGGCCTTGGCCTTGTCCTTCTTGCGGTCTCGGCCCTTGACGGTCGCCCGCGTGGCGGAGCTCCCCATGGGCCTTGGACCAGCCATGGGGTTGGCCGCTCCCATCATCTCGGACATGTCAGGCATATCGCCCCCACCGCCCCCCCCGAGGAGGCTCCCGAGCCCCCCGAGCAGGCCGCCGCCCTTGCCCGCCGCGGGGTCCGCCATGGCCCCAGAGGGAGACATGCTGGCCAGGCTCTCCCGCTTGGCCTTGCCCCCGAGCATGGAGCCGAGCCCCATCTTGTTCAGCTGCTTCATCATGCGCCGCATGTCCTTGAAGCGCTTCAGGAGCTCGTTCACGGCCCCCACCTCCTGGCCAGCGCCGCGCGCGACCCTGCGCCGACGGCTCATGTCGAGCACCTCTGGCTCCAGCCGCTCCTTGCGGGTCATCGACGTGAACAGGGCCTCGAGGCGGTTGAGCTGACTGTCGTCGATGTCGAGGTCCTTCGCGGCCTGCCCCATCCCGGGCATCATCCCGAGGACCTTCTTCATGGGGCCCATCTTCCTCACCATCCGGAACATGCCGAGCATGTCCTCGAGGGTGAAGGAGCCCATGACCATCTTCTCGTAGCTGGCCTGAGCCTCCTCCTCGTCGATGTTCTGCTGGGCAGTCTCGACGAGCCCGACCACGTCCCCCATGCCGAGGATGCGCCCGGCCATGCGCTCGGCGACGAAGGGGTCGAGGTCGTCGACCTTCTCACCGGCGCCCAGGAACAGGATGGGTGCCCCGGTGACCTCCTTCAGGCTCACCGCCGCGCCACCGCGGGCGTCACCGTCCATCTTGGTCAAGATGACGCCCGTGAGCGCAAGGCGGTCGTGGAAGGCCTTGGCGGACTGCACCGCGTCCTGGCCGGTCATGGCGTCCACGACCAGGACCTGGTTGTGGGGCTTCGTGGTGGCCGCGATCTCGGCCACCTCGTCCATGAGCATCTCGTCCACGTGCAGGCGGCCCGCGGTGTCGAGGATGACCACGTCACAGCCGTTGGCCGCGGCTTCAGCCACGCCGGCCTCACACACCCGTGGCGGCGCAGCGCCCTCGAGATGGAAGACCGGAATGTCGAGCGATCGGCCGAGGACGCGCAGCTGCTCCACCGCCGCGGGGCGCTTCACGTCGGCGGCGACCATCATCGGGCGCTTGCCGTGCCGGTCCCGCAGGTGCTTGGCGAGCTTGGCGCAGGTGGTGGTCTTGCCGGCGCCCTGGAGGCCGGCCATCAGGATCACCGTGGGCCCCGACTTGGCGACCTCCAGGGTCGCGTCCTCTGGGCCCATGAGCTCCACGAGCTCGGCGTGGACCGCGTGGACGAACTGGTCCGACGCCTCCACGCCCTTCAAACGGCCCTCGCCGAGGGCCCGGACCTTCACGCGATCCGTGAAGTCCCGCGCCAGCTTGAAGTGAACATCAGCCTCCAGGAGCGCCTGCCGCACTGCGGCGAGGCCTTCCTCGATATTCGCCTCGGTCAGCTCCTTCTTGCTCTTGAAGAACGAAAAGGAGCTCCCGAGGCGCTCGGTCAGGGTCTCGAACATGCCGGGGGTTCTAGCACATGGACGGGGTCAGGGGCGCGATCGAGCCGCCTCTACCGTCATTCTGACACTCGCCGGATGGCCGCCCCGATCGAGGCGAGCCGGTCCTCGATGCGCTCGTAACCGCGGTCGATGTGGTAGACGCGGTGCACCTCGGTGGTCCCCCGGGCCACGAGCCCCGCCATCACCAGAGCCGCCGACGCCCGCAGGTCGGACGCCGTCACCGGCGCCCCCGAGAGCTCTGCCACGCCACGAACCACCACCGCGGTGTTCTGGCGTCGAACGTTGGCCCCCAGACGCTCGAGCTCGGGGACGTGCATCCAGCGGTCCGAGAAGATGCGCTCGGTGATGATGCTGAGCCCGTCCGCCTTCGTCATCAGGGCCATCCACTGGGCCTGAAGGTCCGTGGGGAAGCCTGGGTAGGCGTGGGTGGTCACATCCGTGGAGCGCGGCGGCGAGTCCGCCACATCGTAGGCCTGGACCTCGATCCAGTCCTCCCCAACCTCGAACGGCACACGCGCCTCCTCCATGCGGTCGAGGAGCGCACCAAGGTGGCCCGGGCGGCAGTCCGCGACCCGGACCTGAGCACCCGCGAGGGCGCCACCAAGAACGTAGGTCCCGGCCTCGATCCGGTCAGGGATCACGTCATGGGTCGCCCCATGGAGCTCATCGACCCCCTCGATCGTCAGCATCGGCGACCCCTGCCCGGAGATCTTGGCGCCCATGGCGACGAGAGCGTCGCACAGGTCGATCACCTCCGGCTCGCAGGCGGCGCTCTCGATGACCGTGGTCCCCCGCGCGAGGGTCGCAGCCATGACGATGTTGGCCGTCCCGAGCACGCTGGGGCCGTTCGCGGAGCCCAGGAACACCCTCGCCCCGCGGAGCCCGCCAGGAGGCGCCTCGGCGACCACGTAGCCGTGCTCGATACGAACCTTGGCGCCAAGGGCCCGGAGGCCCTTCAGGTGCACGTCGATGGGGCGCACGCCGAAGGCGCAGCCCCCCGGGAGGCTGACCTCAGCCCGGCCCAGGCGCGCCAGCAGCGGTCCCAGGACACACACCGAGCCCCGCATCTTGCGGACCGCGTCCCATGTAGCCTTGCCCCGGATATCCCCGGCCGCCGAGATGTGAACGGTCCCGTCCGCGTCCTGCTCGGCCTCCGCGCCGAGGTCCCGGATGATGCCCAGCATGGTCGAGACGTCCGCCAGCTTGGGGGCCCGAGTGATGGTCACCGGCTCCCGCGGCAGCAGCGCAGCGGCCAGAATCGGCAGTACGGCGTTCTTCGATCCGGCCGTCCGGATCGTCCCCTCGAGCGGGCGTCCGCCCTCGATGATCAGCTTGTCCATATTCCCCCTGAATTCGCCATGGCCGGCAATGCCGGCGGCGTTCGATCCGGAGCAAACCCGCTCAGCGGGCCTCCAGAGGCCGGTCAGGGCCTTCTGGCCCCGCGGTTGCGGGCGTCTGCGGGACGCCCTCGGCTTGTGGTGCGGTGGTGGCCGGACCCCCCTCGGACCCGGTCGGCCCAGAGCGTAGCTAGCTGGAGGGGCCGGTTCCAAGGCCCCGTCGAAGGAGTCCTCCCGGGAAAGCCCTGCCCCACGCCGTCGCCCGTCCGCGCGCCCCCGGGGCCTGAGCCGACTCGGAAGCGAGCCGCGCCAGAAGCCCCGCCACAGTTGACGCCGCGCCCCCTCGGCACCTATTCTCTTGCGCTTGCGAGCGGCGATTCAGAGTCCCTGGAACCACCAGGGGCCGTCACCGCAGCGCCGCCGGGTGCCGCCCCGGCCTCCCTCAAGACGACACCAAAGCCTCGCCGCGCATTTGTCGGCGATGACATGGATCAAATGGACAACCAAGACGTGAGCCCCGAGCAGCCCGGCGCAAACGAGCACCAGCCCGTCGAGCAAACGTCCGCCGAGCAGCCGACGGCCGTTCCCCAGCCTGCAGCGCCCCACCACGAGGAGGCCGCAGCAGCGGGTCAAGGAGCAGGGCAACAAGAGGAAGCCCATGCACCGGCCCAGCACGAGGCCGCTCACGAAGCGGTCGCCGCGGAGCCGGACGCCGCCTACACGGCCACGGAGACACTGCCGGAGCCCATGGAGGCCTACCACTCCCCTGAGCCCGAAGAGGAAGAGGAGGTCGAGCCGGTGTCCGCGCACGCCCCCTTCGACATCATCGAGGACGAGCTCCCCAGCTTCGGCGCGCTGCTCGCGGCACGCCCCTCCGTCTTCGAGAACCCCAAGTCCTTCGACAGCTTCAACCGCAAGGTCGACGGGCTCGAGACCACCGGCGAGGCCGGACGTCGCCGCGCCCTCGGGCTCTGGATGCTCGGCCGCTACGACGAGGCCGCCGAGGCCCTCGCCGCCTTCGCGGACGACGACGTGGCCTGCTACACGCGCGGCCGCGCCCTGGTGTCCGCGGGCCGCTCCGCCGAGGCCGTTGCCATCTTCCACGCCCTGAGCAGCAAGTACCCCGAGGAGTCCCGCCCGCTCGGCGACATGCTCGACGCGCAGCTCGACGCCAACCTCGCCTCAGGTGACGTGGAGTCGGCCATCGCCGCCACCGAGCAGTCCGTCTCCGACCAGTCCGAGGCCTTCCGCTCCAGCGCCGAGGGCCTGCACCTGCTCGGCCGCCTGGCCGAGCTCTCGGGCAACTACACCCACGCGATCGAGCACTTCGTCGCGTCACGCGGCGCGGACCCCACGCACCGCCGCAACCTGTTCCGCCTCGCGTACCTCTCGGAGCGCGTCGGCCAGGAGCAGCTCGCCCTCGACGCCTACGAGACCCTGGCCACCATGCTCCCCGTGGACCGGGCGGTGATGGTGAACCTCGGCGTCCTCTACGAGGACCTCGGTCAGGACCAGGACGCGGCAGCCTGCTACGACACGATCGTCCGCACCGACCGCACCGACCGCTTCGCGCGCCTCTACCTGAAGGACGCCAAGGCCGGGATGTCGATGTTCTACGACGAGGACCTGGAGAAGAAGGAGGACCGCCTCAACCAGATCCTCCGGATCCCCATCACCGACTTCGAGCTGTCCGTCCGGGCCCGCAACTGCCTGAACAAGATGGACATCATGACCCTGGGCGACCTGGTCAAGAAGACGGAGTCGGAGCTCCTCAGCTACAAGAACTTCGGCGAGACCTCGCTGACCGAGATCAAGGAGATCCTCGCCAGCAAGGGCCTGCGCCTCGGCATGGCCCGCGAGGAGGCCGTGGCGAGCATCGCCAAGGCGCGCACCGCCCAGGAGGGCCGCGACCTCGACCCGAACGACCCGCGCAACAAGCCGATCTCCGATCTGAAGCTCTCGATCCGAGCGCGACGTACGGTCGAGAACATCGGCTGCCTCACCCTCGGTGATGTCACCGCCCACTCCGAGGAGGAGCTGCTCGGCATGCCGAACTTCGGCGTCACCTCGCTGCTCGAGCTGCGCAACCGCCTCGCGGAGTACAACCTCACCCTCAAGGGCGAGGAATGAGCCGAGGCTGATCGACGCGTGTACGAGTTCATCTCAGGCACCGTCTCGGACCGAACGCCGGCGAGCGTCGTCATCGACGCCGCCGGCGTCGGCTTTGAGCTGCTGGCCCCCATCGGCGCCGCGTTTCCAGCGGTCGGCCAGCAGGCCACCGTCTTCGCGCACCTCGTGGTGCGAGAGGACGCCCAGACGCTGTACGGCTTCGCACGCCGAGAGGACCGCAACCTGTTCCGCGTCCTCCTCCGCGTCCGCGGGGTTGGACCGGGCATGGCGCTGGGGATCCTCTCCGGGCTCGGCCCCGCCGACCTCGTCGCCGCGGTGCAGCGAGAGGACCTGTCGGCCTTCACGGCGGTGAAGGGCGTGGGCAAGAAGACGGCCGAGCAGCTCATGCTCGACCTCAGGGACAAGGCGCCCCTCCTGGCGAGCCTCGCGGGCGGCGCCATCGCCGCGCCCGCCCAGCAGACCCCAGCCCCCGCCGAGGCCTCGGTGCAGGCCGACGCCGTCTCCGCGCTGGTTTCGATCGGCTACTCGGAGAAGGAGGCTGCCAAGGCTGTGGACAAGGCCCTCAAGCACCTCGACGGCGCCGACCTCGAGCCTGACCTCGAGGCGGTGGTCAAGGCCGCCATGCGCAGCTAGCCGGCGCGGACCGCGAGCGCACCGTCGAGGAAGCCGCCCCTCCACCGTGCCGGCCCCCAAACCGTGCGTGTATCCACACCGTACGGGTATCCACACCGTGCGGGTATCCACA
>CBFHHK010000133.1:0-2086 GCA_965655435.1 Planctomycetota bacterium
TCCGAGGGCGGCCATCAAGGCGAGCAGGGGGTCACTGCGGATGAGAGCTTGCCCGAAGACGAGAGTCCCCTTGCCCCTGAACCGATCGAGCTGGATTCGGTGGCTGTGGAGCCGGACGGTCGCCGGCTCGTCCTCAGATCCCGAGGGCTCGCCGATGACGACGACCTCCTCGGCGGCGGTTGCCTGGGGCGGCGCTGAGCCAACGCGTGCGCCGAGGTCGATGGGGTAGGCGCGCAGCAGGACTCCGACCGCGAGCAGCGCGCTGATGGTGGCAGCCACAACCCCGGCCCGTGGATCGCGCTTGACGACGAGGACCGTCGCCACGATCGCCGGCAAGATCGTCAGCGCCCCGCTCTGGAGCGTCCCTGTGGCGAAGGCGGATGCGAGCGCCAGCGGGATCAGCCACCACGGTCCGCGAGATCGAGCGGCCTGGATAGCCAGGAGGAGAGTGAGGACGCAGAACGTGGCGAGGGGCGCGTGAGGCCGCGCCTGCACGGAGAGTGAAGCGTGGAGCAGCGAGGTCGCGACCCAGGCACCGGCCAGGCTGGCGGCGGGGCGCTTCATGAAGGACCGCGCGAGCAGATAGGTCAAGGGAGCCGCGAGAGCCGAGAGCAGCGCCAGGACCCTCCGAGCGGCAAGGAAGGGAGCGCTTGCCGCGGCGCGGTGCTCTTCAGGGGTTCGGGCCGCGTCGAACGCCCTCGTTTGATCCCCGTCGATGGCGCGGACCACGTCCGCAAGCAGCAGGGGGTACTTCCCCTGGATCGTCGGCCTGGTCTCTCCTGACGTCTCTGCGTCGGAGAGCCGAATGGTCTGCTCCACGATCCAGGCGTCAGCCTCTGGGTGATGGGGCAGGAGTGCGTCGAGGCCCTGGAGGCGCAGCAGGAGCGCCGCCATGAAGAGCAGGCCACAGACGAGGAGATCCAAGCCAAGCCCCGGGGGAGCGCGATCAATGAGCCGGGAGCGGGACGGCATGGCAGCGGCTCCAGTCTAGTCCGTACCCCCAGCCGCCCCACGCGCGTGCAGGGGTCCTTTCTTGGAGCCAAAGTGGAACCAGGTTCCGGCGGAACTCATGGGCCCTGGCTCCGCTCTGGCTGATCCGTCACGGCCTCGGCCCACCGGTTGGGTCTCGGTCGGGTCGGTCAGGAGACAGGAGACAGGATCAGGAGCTCAGCGGCCGAGCGCGGCGCCCTGTAGAGCCCGGCCCGTACCTCGGTCTGGGCGCTCCTGATCGGCAGGACCTTGCGCGGCGCATGAGCGGTCCGAGCTGCCACGGGGCGCCGCACGGGGCGGCGGGGTCACGGCGTGACAGGAGCGTCAAGCGTCGGCCAAGGCAGCGAGTGCGCCCCGTCAACGCAGGCCTGCCGCTCTGCACCTCCCCGCACGGGGGTCCTGGGGCCACGCCCCGTCCGGGAGGGGCGTGTGGACGCAGGTGGCCGATTCGGGGTGGGTTGGTGGACCCCAGGATGTCTCAGCTTCGTCCAGATGGGGAGACCGCTGCGACAGGCTGTCGACGGCTGGTCTCCGACCCCTCACGCGCTCGCGGTCACGGGTACCCTTTTCATATGCGCTCGCCACTCCTCCGCCGTCTCGCCATCGCGTCCATCGCCGCTGTTCTCCCAGGCCTCGCCTCGGCACAGTACCAGCTGGTCTGGGAAGACCAGTTCAACGGCAACACCCTCGACCTCACGAAGTGGGAACCGATGATCGGCAACGGGTGCCCGAACTGTGGTTGGGGGAACAACGAGTTGCAGTACTACCGGGCGGAGAACGCCACGGTCTCCAACGGCACCCTCAAGATCACCGCGCGCCGGCAGAACTTTGGCGGCGCGGCGTACACCTCCGCGCGACTGCGTACGGCGAACAAGGCCGACTTCACCTACGGGCGCTTCGAGATGCGGGCGAAGATGCCGGCGGGGCAGGGGTTCTGGCCTGCCTTCTGGATGCTCCCGACGGACTTCGTGTTCGGCGGCTGGGCGGCGAGCGGCGAGATCGACGTGATGGAGTATGTCGGGAACGACACCCGCACGGCCCACGGCACGATTCACTACGGCGGCCAGTACCCGGCGAACACCTACTCCGGCGGGGC
>CBFHHK010000133.1:2184-13112 GCA_965655435.1 Planctomycetota bacterium
ACATGGAGCTCACGGACCCCGCGTCGGAGTACTTCGCGTTCGGGGGGCCCTCCGCTGGCGGACAGGTGAGCAACGAGGTCGGCGACCACCCTCCGGTCGCCGGTAGCCAGTCCCTCGACGCCAATTGGGGCAACCTCTTCAACACGCCGGGGTTCCTCGGCGGCTTCGGTCGGACCTTCCCCCTCGACCTCTCCAACGCCACCCACTTCGACTTCTGGATCAAGCCCAAGTCGAGCCAGGACCTCGTGATCGAGATCAACCTGCAGGACGATGACAACGGCGACAACGTCATCCCCTCGGTCCCGGACGGCGCGGACGACGAGTTCCAGTACGAGCTGCACATCGCCGCCACGGGGACCGAGATCGTCAGCGGCGCGGGCTGGCAGAAGGTCTCCATTCCGCTCTCCGAGTTCACGGACGACAACAGCTACCACACCGGCGGGAACGGGATCTGGGACCCCACACCCACCGGGGCGGGGGGCAACGGCCAGATGGTCAATGTCGTCTTCGCGCTGGTGAGCCTCAACGGCCTCCCCGCGGAGTTCAAGATCGACCAGTGGGAGTTCACTCGGAAGGGCGCCATCGCCGGCCGGGTCTGGGCGGACGAGAACGGGGACGGGGTCGACAACCTCGAGTACGGCCTGGAGGGCGTGAGCCTTCGCCTCGTGGATGACCTGTCCGGGAGCGTGATCGGGGTGTCCACCACCGACGCGGACGGCCGCTACGAGTTCTCCGAGCTCGCCGGCGGCGACTTCGCCGTCGAGGTGATCCCGTCGGGCCTGCCCTTCGGCGCGACGCCGACCTTCGACCCCGATGGGGTGAACACCCCCGGCGCCTTCGCCGTCACGCTCAGCTGCGGGGAGGAGCTGCCGGACCAGAACTTCGGCTACAAGCCGTACTTCCTCGGCCAGGCCTACTGCTCGCCCGCCAGCCCGAACTCGACCGGCGGCTCCGGAGAGATCTCGGCCAGCGGGTCCGTGATGACGGCGGACAACGACGTGGTCCTCTTCTGCTCGTCCTTGCCCTCGAACCAGTTCGGTTACTTCCTCACCTCCATGACGCCCGGGTTCCTCCCGAACCCGGCGGGGAGCCAGGGCAACCTCTGCGTGTTGGGGGACATCGGTCGCTACATCGGGCCGGGTCAGGTGCAGAACAGCGGGCTCCTGGGCCTCGTCTCTCTGGGCATCAACCTGGACCAGATGCCGCGCCCCACCGGGCCCATGGCCGTGCAGCCCGGGGACACCTGGTACTTCCAGTTCTGGCACCGGGACGGCAGCGCCTCCGGGCCCGTGTCCAACATGACCGACGCCCTGCGCATCCAGTTCCAGTGATCGTCCGGGGTAGCGGAGCCTCGCGCCGCCCCTGAAGCGCCCCCTGCGACTCCGGTCGTGGGGGGCGCCTCCATGGGGTCTCGATACGCGCGACCTGCTCGGGGGAATTTTGGCTTCCCCGTTGGCCCCTCCGCGAGGGACCTCGCTGCCCAAGGAGACCCGGCGCGGAGAACCCTGCTGCCCAAGGAGGCGCGGCGCGGAACACTCCGCTGCCCAGGGAGACGCGGCGCGGAGAATCTCGCTGTACGAGCAGGTCCGGCGCGAAGGAGCTCGGTGTACCCGGAGCTTCGGCTCGCGAGAGGCCTCGGGACCTCAGGGGCTCAGGTGGCTCAGGGTGAACGAGAAGAGGAACCCGAGCACCGCGAAGATCCCCGCCCGGCTCCCGGTGCCCTCGACCGACTCGGGGATCATCGTGTCGACGATCATGGTCAGCATGGCGCCCGCGGCCAGGGCCGTGGTGGCGGCGACGACGGCGGGGGACACCCCGTCGAAGGCCAGGTAGCCCACGAGGGAGGAGAGGCCGCAGGCCACTGCGATGGCGGTCCAGACGCCGAAGACGTAGCCCGCCGAGCGCCCCGAGCGCTTCATGCCGTCGGAGCTGGAGAGGCCCTCGGGGAGGTTCGAGAGGAAGATCGCGACCACGGTGGCCACGCTCACCGCGCCGCCGTGGAGGATGCTCAGGCCGATGGCGATGGACTCGGGGATGCCGTCCAACAGCGCGCCCACGGCGATCGCGGCGCCGCTGCCCGACTGCTCCTCCTCGCTGGGCTGGTGATCCCCCGAGCGCTTGCGCTGCTTGGCCCCGCGCGCGGCCAGGAGCGCGTTCGCCCCGGCGTAGAGCCCGGCGCCCGCGAGGAAGCCCACCGCAGCTGCGCCGGTCCCGGCCTCCTGGAAGGCCTCCTCCATGAGCTCAAAGGAGAGCGCTGAGATGAGCACGCCGCTCCCGAAGGCCATGACCGCCGCCACCACGGCCTTGGGCACCTGCACGAGGAAGCCCACCGCGGCGCCGAGCACCAGCGCGCCCCCCGAAACGGCTCCCCAGAAGAGCGCCTGTACCCAAAGTTGATCCATGGAAGCCCCGACTGACGGGGGGCTCATCTTGCCGGATCCAGGGGCCAGAGCATCGATCGACCCATCAACCCGCGTCGGGTCGCTTGCGTGGGTAGGTCAGCCGCCGCCAGAGGAGCTCGAAGGGGCCGCCTCTCGCGCGGGCCATCCAGAGGGTGCTGAGCACCACCTGGGCGCTGAAGATGAGCGCCGCGAGCCCCACGAGCTGGGGGCGGGAGAAGTCACCCAGACGACCCGCGCCGTGCCCGTAGAAGATCAGGCCCGCGATGATGTTCTGGCCCAGGTAGTTGGTCAGCGCCATGCGCCCAGTGGCGGCGATCGAGCGGCGGAGGCCGGTCGCGAGAGAGCTCGCGCACCAGATGGCGACGAGGCCAGCGTAGCCCGCAGAGAGGGATAGGCCGCCGAACTGGTGCAGGAGCACGTCGGCGACCCTCAAGCCCACCGGGAGGTCCTCTCGTCCGTGGAGGAGGAGGGACGCGCCCTCCATGGTGAGGCCAACCGCCAGGCCGATCACCGCCAGTCGTTGATGGAGGTGCCGTGCCTCGGGGTTCGCCCAACCCCGGCGGAGCAGCGCCGCGCCCACGAGGAAAAGGGCCATGATCCGCCAGTTGAAGGCGATGATCGACGAGAGGAAGAGCCAGAGGGCGTAGACCTGGCCGCGGGCGGCGGAGCCCTGGAGGAAGGTGCCCTCTGCGAGAGCCTGATCCAGCGCGCGCTCGCCATCGCTGCCGCTGGAGCCGTCGACGTAGATGCCCTCGAAGAGCACCGAGAGCGTGACCCCCACGGCGAGGAAGGCCCCGGCGATCCAGAGCATCGTGCGGGGCGAGCAGCGGCGGAGCAGGAAGAGCGCCGATCCTGCGACGGCATAGGGCAGCAGGATGTCCCCGAAGAAGATGCAGACGCCGTTGAGCACGCCGAAGGCGGCGAGCACCGCGAGGCGTCGTGGGTAGAACGACGCGGGGCTCACGCCCCTCGCCTCCGCGCGGTCCACCTGCAGCGCGAGGCCCATGCCGAAGAGCAGGGAGAACAGCCCCATGAACTTGTTCTCCGCGAGGGCGCGGATGAGAGCGGCGGTCCAGGCGGCGGCCCCGCCGCTGGCTTCATCGGTGGCCCAGAGGCTCGGCGCGTCGCCGGCCTCGGAGAAGGGGAGGCCAAGGAACGGCAGGTTCACCAGCAAGATGCCGAAGAGGGCGATCCCGCGGAGCACATCGAGGAACTCGATGCGATCGGTGGAAGGGGTCGGCTGAGCGGCTGGGTTGGGCATGTACTTCGGGTGAAGGGGGGGCAAGGGCCGCAGGCGACCCGTCCAAGCTTAGGGGTCTGCTGTGAGGGGAAGGTGGCGAGTCGACGGCCAGGGAGAGGGGGAGTAGGGTTGGACCATGAAGCTCGGCGCCCAACAGCCTCGGCTCGCCCCGGTGATCCCTGGTCCGCTCCTCGCGCTCATCGTCTACGCGGTGCTGGTGCGCGTCCTGTCGATCTACGGCCTGGTGACGCTCTCATTTCCAAAGGTCGAGGGCCTTCCGGTGGACCGCGCGCCCGCGACGGTGCTCGTGGTGATCATGTCCGTCATTCACCTGGGCTTCGCGGTGGTCCTGGTGGGCCTCTATCGCAAGAGCCGGAGCGCCCCTGCCGGGGTTCGTCGGGCGCACCTGGCGGGCTGCATGCTGGGCGCTGTGCTCATCGTGCTCCTCCAGTGGGGCGCGCTGAGCGGGCTCGGGGTCATGAACTCCATGCTCGACAACGCCGGGCGCTGAGCCCCTGGCGGCGGAGCCGGGAGCCCCCTCCCCCCCGGCGGTTCGGCGGCGCGAGGTCGGAATCGAGACCCGCGCCTGATGGGATCAAGATCACCCTAATGGGTAAGGGTTATCCCTGACGATAGCGGCGGTTGTGGACGATGGATGAGCCCAGCTGCGCCTGGGCTCACACGTCGCCCGGTCTCGAACCACCCGCAGAGCCCCCATGAGCCGCCCCGCCAAAGCCCGCGTCTTGCTCGTCGATGACGAGCCCCTCGTCTCCAGCGGCCTCCGCCGGATGCATCAGCAGTCCTTCGACTTCGTCTGCGCGAGCAGCCCAGAGGAGGCCTTCGAACGACTCGAGGCGGACGGCCCCTTCGCGGTCGTGGTCTCCGACTATCAGATGCCCAAGGTCAACGGCGCGGAGTTCCTGAGCGAGGTGGCGGAGCGATACCCCGACACGAGTCGGGTCATGCTGACCGGTCAGGGAAACCTCGAGACCGCCGTGGAGGCGGTGAACCGCGGCAGCATCTTCCGCTTCCTCATGAAGCCCTGCGACCCGGCCCTCTTCCGCAAGGTCGTCAGCGACGCCGCGGAGCAGTACCGATTGCGCCGTGCCGAGAGGGACCTGATGAGGAACACGGTCAAGGGCGCCGTCGAGGTGCTCGTGGAGGTGATGGCCCTGAACAACCCGGCCGCCTTCGGGCGGTCACGGCGCGTGCAGCGCCTCGTCGCGGCGGCCGCCCGGGCGCTGGGGCTGGAGTCCTCATGGGAGATCGAGACGGCCGCGCTCCTCTCTCAGCTGGGCTTCGTGGCGATCCCTGATGTGGTCGTCGATCGGGCGGCCTCAGGCCAGCCGCTGACCGTGGATCAGGAACGCATGCTCGACGGGCACCCCGAGCTGGCCCGCCGGCTCGTGGCCAAGATCCCGCGCTTGCAGACCGTCGCAGCCATCATGGCGCCTGGCGCTGACGCGGATGAAACCCTCGCGCCCGAGGTGCGGACCGCGGCCCGGCTGCTGCGGGCTGCGAAGGACTACGAGGAGCTGGTCGCCCTCGGCGCGGAGCCCGAGCAGGCCCGCGCTGGCCTCGCTGATCCGACGCGCGGTCATGGGGCCCGGCTGGTGCACGCGGTGACCATCGCCGGGGCGGAGCTCCACCGCGCGACGCTCGAGTCCTTGCCGATCGCCAAGCTGCGGTCCGGGATGGTCCTCGCGGAGGACCTGCGCGCCATGGGGACCGGTCGGGTGATCCTGAGGCGTGGCCTCGAGCTCACCGACAGCTCCCTGGAGCGGCTCCGCAACCACGCGACCGTCGGGTTGTTCGAGGCCGCCGAGGTCCGCGTCTTCTCGCGGGCCCAGGCCGTCGCCGCCCGCACGGCGGCATGACGGTCGGCCCGTGAGCCCCTGGACGCCGCGCGGCTCCGTCGCTCGCCGTCTCGCGACGTCGGGAGAGGTTCGGGGCCTCGATGGGGACCCCTCAGGTCGCCCTCGAGCGCCGCTCCCGGCGCTCGGCGATCCCGCAGGCTGCGGCGGTCGAGAGCAGGAGGAGTGCGGGCAGCCAGAGCGGGACCTGGGCCTCCCAGTCACCGGGTCCGCGGCGGCGCCACTCCAGGGCATACCGGCGCGGTTCGCTGTTCCCGGCGAGGTAGAGGCTCTCGCGGACGGTCCGCGGAGAGCGCTCGATCTTCATCCGCCCGTGCTCAAGGCGCCAGGACCACTCGACGCCGCCCCAGCCGGCGTAGAAGACGCTGTTGGCCGGGTATAGCAGCAGGATTGCCGCTGCGGCTCCAAGGGCGGCGCGGCGAAGGTGGCGCAGGCTCGAGCCTCGGGGGCGCGTCGCCTTGGACGAGCTCACAGGGTAGGCCTCGAGAGCCACGCCGCGGTGCGGGTTCGCTGACCAGCGCCGCCCCCGAGCGGCGACGTGGCGCGGAGCCAGATCAGGCGTCCGAGGTGCAGCACTCGCTCGCGCACTGCTCGGCGCTGCACTCGGGCTCGGAGTCTGCCGGGCAGACCATGTCCTGGTCGGGGCAGACGTCGGGGGCGAAGCAATCGGGCCCAGCGGGGCAGAGGGTCTCCTCGTCGCCGCACGTGGCGCTGTCGAAGCAGCCGCCCTCGCTGCAGCAGCTCGCCTCGCTGCTGGGCGCCGGGGGGGCGCTGGCGGAGGCCTGGTCGATGCCCTGGAGGGCGAGCGCGGAGAGGGCGAAGACGAGGGTACCCGCGGAGGTGATGGCCATGAGTCGCTTCATGGGTGTGACCCTACACCGCATCGCCGGGGAGCGGGAGCGGCCAGCGTCGGTCGATCTTGAGGATTGTCCCTTACCGAGGCCCGAGCTCTCCGATCCCAGCGGGCGTAGGCCAGGGTTAGATTCCCTGTCCCTCGTCCGCTGGACCCCCCTGTGCTGCCATGCAAACCACGCCCTGTTCACTGCTCGCCATCGCCCTGACCGCCGCTTGCGCCGCGGCGAGCCCCCGATCTCAGGGTGAGGGTGCCCCCTCCGCAGGGGACGGTGTCTCCTCCGTCGAGCTCTTCCAGACGACCCGCGGCGGCGACCGGCTGAAGCCAATCGAGGCCTCCTTCGCGGCGGCAACGCCCGGGACGCGCCGGCTGCTCCTCGACCCCTCGACCACGTTTCAGACCCTCGAGGGCATCGGCGGCTCCTTCACCGAGGCCAGCGGCCAGGTGCTCTCCGAGCTCTCGGCGGTCAAGCGAGACGAGGTCCTCAAGGCGTACTTCTCGCCCGAGGGCGCGCACTACTCGCTGACCCGCACGCACATCGGGAGCTGCGACTTCTCGGTCAAGCACTACAGCTATGCGCCGGTGCCCGATGACGTGGCCCTCGAGCACTTCACCATCGAGCCGGACCGCAACTACCTCCTGCCCATGATCAAGGACGCGCAGAAGGTGGAGGGCGCGGGCTTCAAGGTGCTGTCCTCGCCGTGGACGGCGCCGCCGTGGATGAAGGACAACGGCTGGTGGCACGGCGGCGAGCTGAAGCCCGAGCACTACTCGACCTTCGCGGCCTACATCGTGCGCTACCTGAAGGCGTATCAGGCGGAGGGGATCCCCGTGTGGGGGATCACCCCGGAGAACGAGCCCCTCGGCAACGGCGGCAACTGGGAGAGCCTGCACTTCAACGCCGAGCAGATGCGGATGTTCATCGCGGATCACCTCGGGCCTGCCCTGGCGGCGTCCGGTCTCGACACGACCCTCTGGATGTACGACCAGAACCGCGAGGAGGAGATGATCGAGTGGGCCAACGTCATCCTCGGGGACGAGCGCGCGGCGTCCTTCGTGGACGGCATGGCGGTGCACTGGTACCAGAGCACCGTGGACGTGGGCGCGGAGGCGCTGGCCCACGTGCAGGAGAAGTTCCCGAACACGCCCATCCTCCACTCCGAGGGCTGCATCGACGCCATGGGGGACGACGAGCCCGTGGGCTGCTGGCTCGAGGATGACTGGTACTGGCGCCCCGCCGCCACGGACTGGGGCTTCATCTGGGCGCCCGAGGAGGACAAGCCGGCCCACCCGCCGTACCGCCCCTTCTACCGCTACACCCGCGACCTGATCGGCGGCCTCAACCAGGGGCTGGTGGGCTGGATCGACTGGAACATGGTCCTCGACACCCGCGGCGGCCCGAACCACGTGCGCAACTACTGCCTCGCGCCGGTGATGGTCGACAGCGGCCGCGACCACGTCTACTACTCGCCCCTCTACTACTCGGTGGCCCACTTCAGCCGCTTCATGCGGCCCGGCGCGAGGCGCATCGCCATGGACGGTCACGACGACGACCTCATGGCCACCGCCGTGCAGAACCCCGACGGCTCCATCGCCGTGGCGGTCTTCAACCTGACCCAGGGGCCCGTGGCCTACGCGGTTCAGCTCGGGGACGACACGATCCCCATCACCATCGAGGCCCAGGCGCTCCAGACCCTCGTACTGCGCTGACGGCCCCGCGTCGCCGACTCGTCCACGGGAGAGCCCCCCGCCCCGCGCGTGTACGCAGGGCGGGGGGCTCTTGTTCACGCGGACCTTGCCGAGGCGCGCCGTCAGTCGGCGACCACGAAGAGCACCCAGGCCGGAGTGGAGCTCTCCTCAAGGGTCTTGCGCTCCCCGTTGAGCTTGTACGAGACCTCGAACCGATTCGCGTCGACCCGGCCGGCGGCCCGGCTGATCTGCAGCGAGGTCCGGGATCCGTCCGCCTCGCCCCAGTGCTCCGAGGCGAGGATCTTCACCTCACCCTTGTCTGCGATGATGCTGCCGCTGGCCTGCCGGCTGCTGGCCGGCCAGACCGCGACGTCACGGGTGGCTCCCGGGAGCATCCCGGCGCTGGTGACCTTGCCCGAGTCGGTGGAGGCCGTGAGGGTGGCCTTGACGCCCGCGGCCGCGTCGAGGCTCGCCTCGAGTTCGATCAACCTCTCCTCGTCCGCGCCGAGGTTCTCCAGCGCCTTCAGGAGCTCCTCGGCCTTGACGTCCTCGAGGTCCATGGTCAGCTCGATCTCGGTCCTTCCGAGCAGCTCCGACGTCGAGGTACGGCTCTTGCCGCCGATGCCGATGAAGCCATAGGTGACGGACTCGATCCCCTCACCGAACTGCAGGCGCCAGGTGCCGCTGCGCCGTCCGTTGACGGTGGTGATCGTCTCGAGGTTGCTGTCCCCCTCGTCGAACACCTGCTCGGCCTCCCATCGGCCGGCGCCAACGGAGACCTCGGCGGCCGCGACGGTGGACGCGGGCCTCGCCTCATCGCTGCTGCCGTCCACGTCGACGCTCAGGCTGCAGGCGGTGAGAAGGGTGAGGGGCGCTGCGAGGAGGGGGAGGTGCTTCATGGTGACTGGGGGGGGCTGGGTACTGGAACAATGTGCCTACGCGCGGGGTCTGGCGCTTATTCGAGGCGCTCGTTTTCTATTGGGCCCTCGGCGCTCGCCGCTCCACGGACACACTTCGGCGCCCCCGAGCCGACCTGGGGCTCCGCGACCTGGGCGGGGTGGTGGAGCGTCCTGGAGGGCCCGATGGGGCGTCAGGGCATGCTGGTCTGTGCCTTGGCACCGGCGAAGATCCCGAGGTCCTTGGCGGAGCCGCTCGTGAAGACCAGGCCTCGGAAGACTGACGGGAAGCCCTCGGAGTTCGGATCGGGGAAGGGGTCCTCGGGGTGTCTGTCATGGGTCCAGCAAGAGCACGGCGGGATCGAAGGGCGCCCTTGAACGGCGACCCGCGGTTGCGTTTCCTCGCGGCATGGTTCGCCTGCTCGTCTTCCTGGTGCTCGCCGCCACCTCTCTGGGCACTGCGTGGTGGCTCGGAGGGGCGCCGCGCTGGTCGGGTCAGGTCCAGGCTGCGGAGCGCCTCGCGCCCTCGGCTCGGCCTCGGGCGGCGATCCTTGCTCCCCTTGGAGGCCTGGGGTCTCGACGCGCCGGCGTGACTCTGGTTGCAGCCAGCGAGCCCTTCTCCGAGTTCGAGGAGCGGCCTGCCGCCGAGATCGACGACGACGGACTCGTGGAACTCCTGGCGGCGCTGCGCTCCGACGAGGTGCGATGGAACGCCTCGAGCGCGGCCTGGAAGTTGAGCTGGCACGTGAGGGAAGGGGGAGCGGCCCGCCGGATCGCGGCCCTCGCCACGCCGCTGCTCCGCTCCGACGATCGGCAGCAGCGCATCATCGTCACCGCCCTCTGCATGCACATCGCGACCGTCGAAGCGGAGGCTGGTCGCCCCTCGAGGCCGCCCTTCGAGGTGACCGAGGCGGCCATGCGCTGGCTCGCGGGCGGTTGTTGGCATGAAACGAACCCCGACGCGCTCGACTTCAGGACGGTCTATCAGCCCACCCAGAGGCGGGCCCGGCGCTTCTGCGAGGCCCTCGAGACCCATGTTCGCCAGGACCTGCGCGAGCTCCTGCTTCGTCCCGCCCACGTCGGGGAGACCGGGAGACCGAACGAGGCCCGCTTCGAGGCCGCCTGGATCCTGGCCCTGGCCGGCGCCCCGTGGCCCGAAGACGCCGCCACCGTCCTCGTGGAGCACCTCGCGGACAACGACATCCGCGAGGACGCCGTGCGCGCCATGTACGCCCTCAAGCGCCTCGGGCCCGCCGCCCTCCCCGCCCTCGAGACCGCCCGCGCCACCTCCACCGATCCCCAGCAGCGCCTCGCCGCCGAGCTCGTCCTCGCCGAGCTCCACACCCCTGGCAGCAGCCGCGCCTTCGGCCGGGATCCCCAACGCATCTTCGAGGCCGCCTCGCCCTTCCCGGCGGCGGACTGGTCGCCGCGGTTCATGTGGTGACATCGGCGCCGCCTCATCCCGCCTGAGGGAGAGATCCTCGAGTCCGCGGGGAACGGTGCGCGGCGGCCACCTGGAGCCGCTCCACTGGGAGGGCTGGAGGTTCCTTCCAAGGAGAGGCCTCGGTGGGACGTCCCCGAGGACGCCGGTGTCTTCCCCGCCTGGTACTGCCCGTCGCGTGACGGCTCGAGGCCGCGCTCTTCTCAGGCGGCAGCGGCGTCGCCACGAGTCCCGCTAGGGTCCAACGTGGGAACGTCGACGGGCGCCGAAGTCATCGTTCGGGCTCACGGGCGCCCGATGCCACCTCCCCACAGGCCGCGGCGCGGGGTACAACCGTCGCCATGAGCAAGTCACGAGTTCTGGTGATCGGATGCGGCAACATGGGCGCCTCCCACGCGCGCGCCTATGCGGCCCTCGAGGAGTTCGAGCTGGTGGGGGTGGTGAGCCGGGGTCCCGAGAGCCGCGAGGCCCTCAGCGCCGAGCTGGGCGGCGTCCCGACCTACGGCGACGCCCTGGCGGCCATCGCCGAGGCG
>CBFHHK010000134.1:0-12904 GCA_965655435.1 Planctomycetota bacterium
CGTCGAAGTGAACGCGCCCCGCGGAGGGCGGCTCGAGGGCCCCGGCGATGTTGAGCAGGGTGCTCTTGCCACAGCCAGAGGGCCCGACCACCGCCACGCTGGCGCCCGCCGCCAGGGAGAGGTCCACGCCCCGCAACACCTCGGTCTGTCCGGGGCCTTCCCCGAACACCTTGGTCACGCTCTCCAGTCGCAGCAGCGGCTCGACGCCCACGGGTCAGTCCCCCGCGGCGCCGGGTGAAGGCGCGGGTTGCACGGCCGGGGGCGGCCCGGCGCTGGCGGGCGCGGGCTTGTAGAGCATGACGAGCATGCCGCCGCAGGCGGCGAGCAGGATGCCCGCGTAGAACTGCCACGAGATGCCGCTGAAGCCGCCCTTCGGCGGGTGCAGGGTCAGGCCGACCACGGCGTTCACCACCGGCGCGCCGGCGAAGATGATCGACATGACCACGGCGGGCTGCCCCTTGGCCCCGAAGGCGAGCAGCACGCAGAAGGCGCCGATCGCGCCGACGCCACCGGCGATCAAGGAGCGGGTCCAGCCGTCGAAGGGCATCTTCCAGTCCGAGCCGTTGATGATCATCATCGCCGCGGGTGCGAGCACCGCGACGAGGACGTAGGCGACCCCGACCATGAGGAACGCCTTGTAGCGGCCGTTCACCGGGTCCTTCATCCCCATCTGTCCCATGTGGAGGAAGATCCCGTACAGCCCCCAGCTCGCGACGGTCATGAGGGCGAAGACGAGCCAGAGGTTGCTGCCGCCGGCAGCGCCGTTGGAGGTGGGCATGAGAGGGAGTGCGGTGCTGAGAGCGGGGTGAATCACGACGCGACCTCGATCTGGTCGGCGATGGACGGGGGGATGAGGGTCGAGCGGATCGGACCGCCCGGTGTGTCACGGGTCACGCAGATCACCTCGAGGCGACCGGTGGCCAGGGGTTCCGGCGAGCCGCCGACCTCCTGCGCCGCGCTGAACTCGAAGCGATAGTGCAGGGCCTTGGTGGTCTTCTTCTCCACCACGAGGCGCACGTGCAGCTCGTCGTCGTAGCGAGCCGGGCGCTGGTAGTCGCACGAGGCGTGCGCCCGGACGAAGCCGAAGGCCTTGGCCTCGTGCACGCGGACCCCGAAGGACCGGAAGAACTCGTGCTCCACCGACTCCATCCAGCGGAAGAAGTTGGCGAAGTGCACGATCCCCGCCATGTCCGTGTCCGCGAAGTCCACGCGGCGGGTCGTCTTGTAATCAGAATGCATGGCGGCCCGCGGCCAGGGCGGGCCCGGGATCCTAGCGGATCACGGGCCCGACCCTGTCACGAGTCGCCAGGGTCCGCTCGCCCGCAGCGCGGGACTAACTCACCTCGAACCCCACGGCGCCCCGAGGGGTGCCGAGGCGTCCCTCCCGGGGAGACCGCTGCGGAGCCACGGTCAAGACCACCCACGGGCCCCGTGGCGCCCCCGCCCTGGATGGAGGGACGGAGGAACACCCGACCCCGGCCGTGGACGGGATGTCTTCACTCGCAGGCGCCGCCCTCGACGGGCAAGCGAACCAGGGCGCCTGACGCCAGGGACCCCATGCCGCGGACATAGACCTCCGCCATCAGGCGATTACCGGCGGCGCGAACGTCCTGGCGGTGGTCCCTCAGCAGCGCCCAGGCCCACCCCGCCAGCTCCGCACGCTCTGCCTGCCGTGCGGCGCGGCGAGCGCCCTTGGCCACGGCCCCCACCGCAGAGGTCCGGACATGCTCCACCGTGTCGATGTGGCGCAGGTCCAGGACCGTCGAGACATCTGCGGCGAGGCTCTCGTCCTCGAGGAGCAGCCGGTGCATGGCCGCCCGCGCCGTGGTCTCCGCGGACATGCAACAGGGCGGCGTCGCCGGCATCAGCCTGAAGGACGTCAGGTCGTCCGGGACCACGCAGAGGCAGGCGATGAACATGCGCGTGGTGCAGTCGAGCTGGTTGAAGGGATGGTGCATGGCTCGATTCAATGGACGTGGATATGAAAGACCTCGACGGACCGCGGCCCCAGGGCGAGGACGTTGAGGCTGCCGTCGACCTCGAAGGCCGCGACCTCCCGCGTGCCCGTCCCCAGGTCACCGATGAACTCCGTCCACCGGCCCGTCGCGGGGTCGAAGCGCTCGACGCCCCGGCAGGGCACGAGCGTGCCCGGCGTCTCCGCCGGCCCCTGCCCGCCGACGAGGAAGGCCACCTCTCCGACCTGGACGAGCTCCGCGCCAACCCTCGCGGAGGGCGGCGATGCGCAGGGGATCCAAGCGCGCGAGGGGAAGTCGAAGCAGAGGGCATCCTCGAGGACCGCGCCGTCCTCCCCCACGCCGCCCACGAGGTAGTACCGATCTCCGATGAGGGCCGCCGCGAAGTCGCGGCGTGGCGCCGGCAGCTCCGCGCCGCTGGGCTCGAACCCCTCGCCGCCCGCTGCGCAGCGTCCAATGCTCAGGGGTGCACGACGGTCCCGACCCGCCTCCTCGACGGCGTCCCCCATGGGGAACCCTCCGCCGAAGAGCCACAGCGCGTCACCATGCTCCACCAGACGAAACCCCGCCTGGCGATCGTGGAGCGCCGGTCCTGGAGCCCAGTCGTCAAACTCGAGGTCGTAGACGAACGAGGCGGGCACCGCGTGAGCCGCTGCCGGTCCTTGCGTCGGGTCCTCAACCGAGTCCCCCGCTGAGTCCCCCGCTGAGTCCCCCGCTGGGCCCTTCGCCGGAAGCGCGGCCCCTGGGGCGCTCCCCGCGAGCAGGGCCAGGGTCTCGTCGCCGTAGCGCGTGAAGTCCGCGCCCTGCACGCGCTCGGGCAAGTCAGCGAGCCGGTGCCAGGCCAGCCCTGGGAGGTCCAGTCTCCAGAGCTCCGCGGCGTCCGCCTGCCCCTGCGTGGCCTCCCCTGCACCGGCGAAGTAGACCGAGCGACCGTCCGCGAGGATCCCGCCACCCACGGCCGAGGTGGGGGCGGGCAGCTGGAATCGCTCCACGGTCGGGCTCAACGGCCGCTCGGGGAGGCACTCGATCGGTCGAATACGCCCCCTGGCGTCCATGCCGGTGATCCCTCCCAGCGCCACGAAGCCTGCGGAGCGGTCATGGACCAGCTCGTGGAAGAACCGGGCCTGGCGGAGCGCGCCGATCGGTCGCCACGCGTCCGCGCCAGCCCCCCACCGAAAGAGGGTCCCCGAGCGGCCGCTGGCGACCACCGCCTCGCCTTCGGTCGTGGCCGCCACGCCGAAGCCCCAGTCGGGGAAGTCCGGTCCCGCTGACCACACGCCGGTGGCCCCATCGAGCCGCCAGGCGCTGCTCGCGATGGAGCGATCCGGTCCGATCCCCCCCACCACGACCAGGTCATCCCCCGCCGCCGCCGCGCCCATGGCGCGGCGCTTGAAGGGCACCTCCGAGGCGACCCAGCCCTTCTCGGGTGCGCGCAGGTCGAGCGAGAGCATCTCCCCTGCCCAGACCCCGCTGCGTGGTGAACCCGAGAGCGTCCAGCCTCCCAGGATCACGAGGGAGTCCCCCACCACCACAGCCCGATGGGACGATCGGCGCTCGGGGAGGGGCGGGAGGGGAGACCACTCACCTCCCGCCGGGTCATACAGAGCGACCTCGTCGCTGGAGTGCAGGTCCGCGCTCTCCCCGTGCACGTTCCGAGCGTGCAGTCCACCCGCCCGGATGAGCTTGCCTCGCCAGGCGACCAGCTCGGCGCCCTGGACCGGGGCCACATCGTCCAGCATGCGGAGGTCGCGGGTGTCCCGCAGGTTGACCTGCAGGAACGCCGTCGACTGGCCCTCGATGGAGTACTCGTGGGGAGTGCCGTGGTAGCCGCCGAGGACATAGAGCCACCCGCCGCTCGCGGCGGCGCCGAAGCTCGTCAAGCCCCGCGGTAGGAAGCCCAGGGAGTGCGCACGCGGGAGGCCTTCTTGGACCGCAGCAGGCGCGATGGGCTGCTGTGGTGCGAAGGCGAGGAGCAAGGAGAGGAGCATGACGGTGGAGACGCAGAGGGAGAGCGAGGCGAGGAGAGAAGTGACCGGGGTGGACCCCGCAGTGGGTGGGGGCTCGAGGTGGCACACACGAAGGCGTGACGATCCACACACTGCTCTCCACCCCGGTCGATCGGTCAGCGGGAGACGTTCAAGAACAGGCGAACGCGCCCCTGGGAGAGACCTCCGGCGGCCGAGCCCGCCGAGGTGAGGAGAAGATCTGGATCCCCATCGCCGTCGATGTCGGCGAAGGCGCCACCGGCGCAGATGAGGGTCCCGGTCCCCACCCGGGGACCGCGTCGAAAGTCGAGGCCGTCGCCAAGGAAGAGCGGCTGCTCACCGCCCGGCGGGAGGTCATGCACGCGAAACAGCACGTCCGTGCGCCCGTCGAGGTCCACGTCCGCAGCGAGCGGCCCGAGCCGGATCGCCTCGGCGACGGAGGGCGTCTCCTCCAGGGAGCCGGGGCGATCCGTGAAGACCCCCGCGGCCCCCCCCTGCGCCCCGCCCATGTTCACGAGGACGTCGCCGGACCCGGAACCGCTCACGCCGAGGAGGCTGTTGGCGACGACGATGTCGAGGTCCCCGTCCCCCTCGAGATCCAGCGCCACCGCGTCGTAACTGTTGTCCTCGAGCGCAGGCATCGCCTGGGGCGCCTCGATGAACGAGCCGTCCCCCACGCCGAGGACAAGGAGGTTCCTCGCCCCCGGGCTCCCGGTCGCGCCACCGCTATCGGCGCGCGTGACCAGGAGGTCGGGGATACCGTCGAGGTTGGCGTCGAGGCAGAGGACTCCCGTCGACGGGATGAGGCTGCTGTTCCACGGCGCCGACTCGAAGTCGAGCCGCCGGCTGAAGCCACCTGCGCCGTCGTTCAGGAGCAGGCTATCGCGGCCCGCGGCGTTGACGTGTCCGCTCGCGCCCACGGACCGGACCAGGTCGAGGTCACCGTCCAGGTCCACGTCGCAGAACTCCACGTCGCTGGAGACGGTTCCTCCCAGGGGAAGTGGGAGCGGCGAGCCGAGGCCACCGCCCCCATCCCCAAGGAGGAGCACGTCGGGGTTGCCCGGAGCGTCAGAGAGCAGGATCGCGTCTAGCCACGCGTCCCCGTTGACGTCTCCGAGCTTGCAAGCGGAGGACCCGACCAGTTGGGCCGGGAGGCGCGGAACTGACTCATCTACAAAGCCGACAGTCCCTCGGTTCATGTAGAGCACCGCGCCCTGTGCCGTGGAAATACAAAAGTCCACGGCGCCGTCTCTGTCGATATCGCCTGCGGCAACGCCGCGCCCATAGAGGGCCGGTGCAAAGGGAAGCCGGGGGGCTCGCCGCTCACTGAAGAGCGGGGCGAGCCTTGGGCCACGCACACGGGCCGTGGGAACCTGTGTCACCTGCGCCCCGGCGGGGCTGGCAGGCCCCAGGATCGCGAGCAGAAGCACCAACATCGATCGAGTCCTCCTGGAACAGATCACTGGAACGTGATGGCGGCGGCCTCGGTGAAGCTGCTGGTCGGCGGCGTACCGACGTCACGGTGCCAGCACTGGAAGCTCCACGTCTCACCCGGTTGAGCAGCCACGGGCCCCGAAGAACCCGCGAGCTGATCGACATCGACCGCGACGCTGAAGGCCCCGCTGCTGTCGGAGGTGAAGGGCGTGAAGCGGCCGATCGATCCACCGAGGCAGAGCGTCCCGGCCCCCCCCCCAGCGAAGGGAGTGAAGCCCTGGGTCTGACTCACGATGAACACACCGAAGGCAGAAGCGGGGAGCTGAGAGAGCCGAAGCTCCACCGAGTTATCCGCGACCACCGTGGACCCGTAGGCGTTCAGCTCACCGACCGCGCCGGTGGAGTTGGGCGCCACCCCGCAGAAGCTGGTCCCGATCTCTCCGTCGAGGTCGACGTCGAGGAGCACCGCCGAGAGGCTGCAGTTGGGCGCCGTGGCGCTGAACCGGAGCTCGAAGTCCCTGACAGCGGCGCCGACCCCACTGAGGTCGAACTCGAAGGCCTTCTCCTCTGCGAAGCCGCCCGCCGGAGAGAGCAGCTGGATCGAGCTCGGGAAGACCTCCTGAGTGCCACTGCCGGACGGGTAGGTGAGGACGAAGCTGGCGTCGTCGAGGGGGTTCCCGAGCGAGCGGACCTGCAGGAAGGCCGTCTCCACCGGGTCTGCCACGGAGACGTCCACGACGAACGCGGAGGCAGCCCCGGGGCTGTAGATGTTCATCGTCGACGTGATGATCGCGCCGGGGACGGTCTGCTCCAGGGAGGCCGACAGCTCGGAAGCAGGGTCGTCAGGGAGGTTGACGCCGCCAAAGGCCACGGTGAAGACATCCCACCCGGCGTACTGCGCCGTGGTGGCGCCGCGGTACGGCGGCGTCAGGTCAAAGTCGAAGGCGTCCGTCGCGGACTGGGAGGAGGCGGCTCCGGTGAGGAAGAGGAGCGCGGAGAGTCGAATGACTGGGGTCTGAGGGGTGAAGCGCATGGCGGCCCTTGGGGTAAAGCCGTGGTGCACCTCGAGCGCCGGAGAACCTAATCGAAGTGCGACTGATTCTCAATTGCATTGAGAACAATTCTCATCGAAGGGCTCAGAATGACCTTCAGGGCACCGTGAGCGTCGATTTCACCTCAGGAGAACCAGTTCCGGCACCGCGCCAGCGCCGACCCAGACCACCGCATTCTGGCGCCAACGGGCGCCCAGCTCCGCCGCCTCGCCTCGCTCCATCCCGAGAATCAGCAGGCTCGACTCCGGGGCCCATTCCCCGCTCGGGTGCCTCCCCTGCCCCTCGAAGAGGGTCCAACCAGCGCCCGTCAAACTCCCCCTCAAGGACCCCAGGAGCGCCTCGTTTTCCTCGTCCCCCAGGGGCTCGCTGAACGGATTGAAGGCGGTGACAAACGCCGCGCAAGAGGCCCCCTCCGCCGCCATCAGCTCAGCGACCGGCTCGCATCGCTCCCCCACCCTCAGCACGATGGGCCGGGGACCATCCACCTCGTAGTGCGTCTCTCGATACGCCTCGAGCAGGGCAGGCTCGAGGGCCGTGTCTCTCAGCGATCGCTCCATTGATCCCTCCATAGCATCGGGCATCAAGCCTAACCGCGCCCCGCGCTCAGGATCCGCCGTCCCCTCCGTGGGTCCAGTCGATAGCCTCCAACCATGCTCACCGCCTGCCTCCTCACCACGCTCGCGCTCGGCGCCTTCACGCCCCCGCCGCTCCAAGGAGCGGTCAGCGCCTCCACCCTGGAGCAGCCCGCGGAGCGGCCTTCAGGAACGACCCACATCGTGACCTGGAACGTCCTACGCGGCTTCCTCGACGGGACTCAGGTGGAGGCCGCCCAGGGTTGGCTCGAGGCCCAGGCCCCCGACGTCGTCGCGCTCCAGGAGGTCAACGGCTTCACCGAGGAGCGCCTGCTGGAGACGGCGCGCGCCTGGGGCCACGGGTACGCGGTGATGGCGAAGGAGTCGGGCTACCCGGTGGCGCTCACGTCGCGGACCCCCATCGAGGTGATCGAGCGGCGACTCAAGGGTATGCACCACGGCTACCTGCACGCTCGCACCGCCGGGCTCGACGTGGTCGTGGTCCACCTGAACCCCGGCGACTGGGCCTTCCGCCGCAAGGAGGTGGCGGTGCTCGCGCCCCTGATCCGGCGCCTCACCGCCGCGGGCCGCGAGGTCGTGGTCCTCGGCGACTTCAACGCCCACCACCCCCTCGACTGCGCCCACCTGGACGGGCAGACGCCGCTGCGGGAGCGGCGCGCGGGCGGTAAGAACCTGATCGCCCAGCGCACCTTTGACTACGGCGTGCTCGCGCGCTTCGCCGAGGCCGGGGTCACCGACGCCGCGTATCGGGTGCTGGGCGAGGAGGCGACCTCGGGGGGCACCTTCCCCAGCCGCGTGCTCGACCACTCGAAGACCCCCGAGGCACAGGCCGGCTTCCTCGAGCGCATCGACTTCATCCTCCTCTCCCCCGCCGCCATGGCCCGCGCCACCGCGGCGACCCTGCCCCGGGGCGACGTCCTCGACGAGGTCTCCGACCACTACCCCGTGACCGTCACCCTCGGGCCGCGTCCAGCGCCGGCCGAGGCGAAGGCTCCCTGAAGAAGCCCGTGCCCCTGGTCTTGGAGGAGGCCGCTCCTTCGGCCTCTCTCCTGGGGGGTCGCTCCAGGGTGGGGCGAGTGGAGCTCGACTCTCGCCCCGACCCCGACCTACTGGCAGAACCTGATCTCGAGGCCGTCGGAGAAGTTCGTGATCGGAATCCCAAGCACCGAGTCGCGATACCAGAACTGGAAGTTCCAGGTCTCACCGTTGGCGAGCGGGACAGGCAGCGAGGGGAAGTCCAGCGGGTACGACGCGGCGCCGGTCGCGTCGGTCTGGACTGCCGGAAGACGCACGAATGCTCCGGCGATACAGAGAGATCCGGTCCCCACCGGGACCTGATCCCGACCCTGCCCGAAGAAGAAGAGCCCGAAGCCCGAGGGGTTCGCATCTGCCACCGTCAATGCCAGTTGATTCAAGGTGACGTCGGTCGAACCCGTGAACCCCATGACCGCACCCGCGGTGTATTGATTGGGGGAGAGCGCGCAATAGTTCTCGGGCTGAGGGCAGCCACCGTCCGCGCTCAGCAGGATCACGTCATCCACCGCCGCTTCGACAAAGGAGGGACTGCCCAGGTCCGACGCGACGAAGCGCACCCTCACCTGGTCGGTGAGGGCCACGAAGGCGCCGATGTCGATCGTGGTCTCGACCCACCCTCCGTCGGTACCTGGACCAAAGGGGCCGACCAACTGGGCGTTGGTCCACGTGGCCCCACCGTCATCGGAGACGTCCACCGCGAAGACGTCGTCCTGGGGTGCGGTGATATAGCTGTTGTGGTACCAGCGGGCATACCTGAGCCTCGCGGCCGCCGAACCCTCAAGGTCGAAGACAGGAGAGAGCAGCGTCGTGCTGCCAAAATCTACGTTCCCGGACTCGCCCGTGACCCAGCAGAGCCTCCCAGCGCCGGGGGTGTTGTCGTCCTCAGGCGCAATCTGCGATCCGACCGGGTCGACTCGGGTCCACTCCCCTGCAAACACGTTGTTCGGCGCCCCCACGGTCCAGCCCTCATCGTCGGCGGCCTCGAAGTCATAGGCAGCGATCGTCCTGAGACTCACGACAAATGACCCTTCGCGCTCCTCGACGCGCCCCCCCTCGGTGAGGGTGACCGTGAAGTTCACCACCTCACCCGGAGGCGTCAGGGGGTCGAGGAGCAGCTGCAGCGGGACGGCGCCTGGCCTGGTCCTGAACGACGGAACCGAGAGGGAGGACTGAGCGGTGGTCACCGTCGCGAAGGGGCTCGATGTGGCGAGGGCGAGCGTCGCCGCCGGGGCATCACCTCGGCCGGAGTTGCGAACAACGAGCTCGATCTCAATCGGCTCCCCCGGCTCCAACGTGCCGTCGCCGTCACCGGCGTCGGTGATCGTGAGCGTCTGGGGCCGGACCCAGGGGCCGGCGGCAAGAACGGTGCTGGCGAAGGCCGTGAGGTTCTCCTCGGCGAGGGGGACAATACGGTTCCGCGGAGGCCAGAAGCCGTCGAACGAACTCCCGATCTCAGGGATCCAGCTGTAGGTCCCCTTGACTCCATACTCGTAGTCCGTGCTGATCCCGTCCGCTTGGTACAGGACGATCGACGCGGGACCATGGGGGTATCCGTTGTCCTGCACCGCAAGGTCACCGACCTCGCCGATCTCGTTCCAGGCCGGCGGGTACTGGCCCACATACCCCCAGGGCGCGAGCCAGACGTCCGAGAAGCTATGGACAGACAGAGAGGTCTCAAACTCACGGCTGTCGATGAACTGAATCATGGCCTGGACCTCCGGCTCCGAGGCTGGCGCCGGCCCCCGATATGCCTCGGAAGCGCCCGACCCGCTGGAGCCCGTTCCACCCCACTGGAAGGGGTAGTTCCGATTGAGGTCCACCCCCCTGCTGCCGCCGTTGTTGCGGCGGTTCTTACGCCACAGGCCTCCACCGCCCGGGGACTGCTGTCGGTTGAACTCGTAACCGTCCGGGTTCACGCACGGCACCACGTAGATCTCGCGCTCGTCCAGGAGATAGGTGGCGACGGGGTCACTCCCGTACTCCTCCAGCAGGTAGCAGAGGAAGTAGAGGGTCGTCTGCATGCCCTGAGGCTCCCGCGCGTGGTGCAGAGCGTCAATGCGCATCTCCGGCTCGGGCTCATCCACGCCGGGGTTATCGGAGACCCTCACCATCCAGAGCTCCCGGCCCTCAAGCGATGCCCCGATGGATGACTTGGGGGAGACAAACTGCGGGTATGCGGCGGTCAGCTGGTCGAGCACCGAGCCAATTTCGGCGTAGGTGTAATTGCCCCCCATCGAGCCTTGTCCGAAGGGCGGGTTGAGCCACTGCCCGTAGCCGACGCCCGCGTTGTCCTCTGCGGCGCCCGCGGCCAGCCGCCTCGCGTAGTAGTCCTCGAGGTCGTCGACCAGCACCTCAGGCGTGAGTCGTACGCCGCGGATCAGCTCCATTTCCGCTTCAGTCACCAGCAGGGTGGCTTCGCCTTCCGCCAGGTTGAGAGACAGAAGGTCGAGGTCCAACCGTTGGAGTCGCAGCAGCCCCCTGGGATCCGAAGTCACCTTCACAAGGTGCTGGGCCGCGCCGCGGCCCGCCGTGACAGGAAGCGCCGTGACAGGAAACGCCAGAGCCGCACTTTGGGTCGCCGCCTCTGGGCCAACGTCCACCTGCGGCGGGGCGATGGAGGGGAGAGCGAGCAGGCATGCCGTGAGGCTCAGGTTGATCATCATGAGAGGGAGGACGACAGGTCCGGGAGATTCGTTCCCCCCATGATCATGGAATTGACCTTGGCGTTGGCGTGCAAGCCGCCGACGCCGACGCTCACCACCTGACGCCGGCCCGATCTGAGGCGAAAATGGAGCGCGAACTCTACGGAGGGTGGGCGGGTGCCTTCGCTCCATAGAGTGCACCAGAGAGCACCTGCTCCACCTCTACCTCGTGGTTCGCCTCGACTCGACGCTGTCGCCGGAGGAGGCCCACCGGATCCAGGACGGGATCCTCATCGAGGCCGCCTCGAGCATGGACTTCACCGCCGACCCGATCGACCGCGCGTCCTCCGAGCAGGTCGAGACCGAGCTCAGGGCGATGCTGCCCGCCATCGCGAAGCGGGACGGCGTGACCGCGACGAGGGGCATGTTCACCGACCCACGGGACGACTCCAACGCTCTCCACACGGACGAGAAGTACCAGACGGGCGCCGCAGGCGGCTGGGGCGGCGCGCAGTGGGTCGACAACCCCTATTAGATGTCCGGCGACGACCCGACCGGCGAGGGCTTCGAGGCCACCCTCGAGGACCCGGGTAACGACGCCTTCTGGTCCTTCACCGCGTACGACGAGGGAGGCTTCATGTTCGACGACGTGGGCAGCCTGAACTCCGACACCGCCACGCCGAACGCGGACGGGACCTTCACGATCCCCTTCGGGTGCGGCCCCGACGCGGTCAACAACATCCCGACCGACAACCCGACCGGCTCCTTGAACCTCATCGTCCGGCACGACAAGCCGTCCGAGCGGGTGCGGGACGAGGGCTACCGCCTGATCCCGTTCGTCAAGCCGACCGACGGCTAACGGCTGAGGTCCCGCCTGCGAGGGCGGCCGGCGCCGCTGTCGTTCACTCCCCCGAGCCCTCGAAGAGCTCGGGGTAGTGCACGTCGATGAGCCGCCGCTCCTCCGCGCTGAGCGCGGACGGCGCGATGGGCCGGTCCTGGGGGCGCACGCCCTTCTGGTTGAGCCGGTTCATCAGGCTCCAGTTGCGCGTCGGCTCGCCGGGCGTGGGATCGGCCGGCTCCTTGGCTGGGAGGTCGTAACGGGTGAAGTCCATGATCTCCTCCGGCCCGCCGTCCTTGCGCTGGAGGCCGAGGCGGAAGTCGCGGTTCATGAACCAGCGCACCTCCTCCCCCGCCACGGAGCCGCGGATGCCGGAGCCCTCCTGCTCGAAGCGGTAGTCCAGCTCGTCGTTGCTCTTGAACTCCTCACGCCACCGCAGCCCGAACTCGCCGTGGGTGACGAGCTGCGCCTCGGGCCAGCGCCTGCGTGTCTCGCTGAGCCAGATCCGCAGCCCCTCCATGCCGTTGCGGCCCTGGTAGCCGTAGATCTTCCGGCCCTCCACCAGCCCGAGCTCCCACGTGCAGGTGATCCAGCCGAAGCCGTTCAGCTCGAACCCGCGGTCGAAGTGGGCGGCGGTGGTGTGGAGCATCTGCTCCGTCCCCTGGCTTGTGCCGAGCCAGAGCACCGTCTCGATCGGGCCGACGCCCATGCGGCTGCGGTGCCACTCGTCGTTCACCATCCTCGAGCCCGGGATGCGGGCGCAGAGGAGGTCGATGGTCCAGCCGTCGAGGTTCACGCAGTCGATGCGACTCGCCTCCGTGCGCGCCGGCTTGCAGAAGTGCTCGCGCGAGGGGTAGTAGGGATAGGCGATCGACCCCTCGCCGTCCCCGTTGTCCACCGCGTACTGGCTCCAGATGGTGCCCTGGCAAACGTGGATGCCCTCCTCCTCCGCGAGGAAGCGCTGGTTCTCAGCCGCGAGGAAGCCCGCGATCACCGCCTTCGGCCGGTAGCCGTCTCCGACCATCTCCGAGACCTTCCCCAGGCCCTCGTGCAGGTCGCGGTTCGCCTGGGCGCGGGTGTTGTACATGTTCACGAAGTAGGCGCCGGGGATGAAGGTGACCTCATCGCCCAGGCGCTCGTGGTAGTCCACCACCACCCGCCTCAGCTCGCGGTAGCGCGGCCGCTCGTCGTGCAGGGCCTTCCAGCTGAAGGCCCAGGTGATGCGCCCGCCGGGCCAGCTCTCCGCGATGGCCTCGCGGAAAATCCGCGCCTCCTCCGGTCCGTGGATGGCCGACTCATCCGGCCCGTGGGAGAGGTCGCGGGTGACCTCTATCTGGTCGACCCGCACGACC
>CBFHHK010000135.1:0-4834 GCA_965655435.1 Planctomycetota bacterium
CGCCTCCGCGAGGTCCTCCAGGAGCGCCCTCTGACCTGGCTCGAGGACGAGGGGCAAGTCGACCCAGCTGGAGGTCCGCGGTGATGGGTGGGGTCGCACACGGGCTGGGGCGTCCCCTGCAGTGGCCGCTGTCGTGGCCGCTGCCGTGTCGCTCGGAGGAGTTGTGGGGGGCGCCGCTGGAGGTGCGGTCGGGGATGCAGCGCTGCCTCTTGTCGAGATCCCCGGCGATATCCCCGTCAAGGGCTCGTGAGTTCGCCCGCTGGACGGGGTTGGCGGTCGGGCCTCCCGCGGAGGAATCGCACGGGCGGCGTCCTCCCGTTCAAGGACGAGGATGGCCAGGGCGGCCAGCAGGACCAGGAGCGGGTCGGTGATCTCCGGCGTGTGGCCGACGAGCCTGGTCTGCGCGAACTCGATGAGCCCCACGAAGCCCATGGCGAGCAGGACCCCGCGCGCTCTCCCGGGCAGCACCCGCTGCGCCAGGAGCGCGAGGCTTCCGTAGAGGAAGGTCTTCTCCAGCGCGGACTGGGCGTTCAGGTACATGGACCCGCCGAGGAACCCCCGGAAGGGCATCCACTCGAAGGGCGCGACCTCGGCCCGCACCCTGAGCGGGCTGAGCCCGCCCATCGCGATCGTGCCAGCGAGGAGCGCCAGCACGGCCCACTCCGGTCTCGACAGGCGCCTGAGGACCCCGAACCAGAGCGCGACTGCGGTGACGGCCCCGGCCACGTCCGCGCGATCGATCCCGTTGGAGACGATGAGCACCTCGAGGGCGAAGACGCCGGCCATCATGAGGGGGAGGAGGCGGTCGAACCGGGCCCCGGGCCATGCCTCGCGGAGGAGGTAGGCCATGAGGGTCCACCCCACGGCGTCACGGGTGTAAGCCGCGGGGTCGAGGGGCTCGTTGAAGATCGGCTTCAGGCTGTCCTTGAAGGCCTGGAGATCAATTGAGGGGACAAAGGGCAGCAGGCGATAGGCCAGCCAGCAAGCGATGAGCGCCAGCGGCAAGAAGGCGGCGCGACCGAAGCGCCTCGCCAGGACGGAGCCCTCCAGCTGGGTGAGCGATGCGAGGCCCGCGAGAGAGGCTCCCCCTGTCACGCCGGCTGCGTTCCAGATCACGTCCGCCAGGCTCGGGTCGCGGGAGGGGAGGAAGACCTGAAGCACCTGGAGCGCGCCGGCCACGAAGGTGGAGATCGCGGCCGTGCGCAGGAAGCGAACCCAGGCCGGTCGGGAAGGGTCCATGGCGAGCATCCCGAACAACCCGATCGGCAGGAACAGGATGAAGTTGCCCGCCACGTCGCCGCGGCTCGTGCTGGCGGACGCGGACTCCCGCAGGGCCTGGAGCAGGCCACCCGGAGGCCCCGTCAGCTCGAAGTCGAAGGGATACAGCGACCCGAGGGTGGCGATCGCGATGAAGGTGATCCAGAGCGCCCTCATGTCAGGTGCCTCGTCCTCTTCAGCCGGGGAGAGTGAGGAGGCCTCGGCCACGTCCCCTCGGGCTTCAATTCGACCCTGCCCATCCGGCAAGGCGGGCAGCAAGTCCGCAGGCCCTGCTGCCCGCGAGGGCCTTCGGCGATCGGTGTGGTGGGGAGGAGAGGCATGGTGTGGCGGCGGACGATCTGTGGCCGAGCGGGGGGGCGCCGGGACTTCGTCGCCAGGCCGCCGGGTCCAACCCTAGCCCCGAGCGGAGCGGCCGGTGCTGAGGCCCGTCGACAAGTCAGTAGACAAGCCAGTAGGCAAGCCAGTAGGCAAGCCAGTGAAGAGGCCAGTGGAGGTCGCCGTGCGGGCCCGAGATCGAGCGGTGATCGACGCGGTGACGGAGCGGGAGCAGCCGAGAGACCTGCCACGCGATCATGGCAGGGGCACGCTCTTGGGATGGGGCCGTTGCCGCTGCGGTCGACTGGAGCGCATGCGCGTTCCTCGGACCCGCCGGCGGCCAGGGGAGTCGAAGGCTGGGCGCCGCTGCAGGCCAACTTTCCCCCCAGGGCATGGTGGTCCGGCTCGCTGAGGCCGCCGCAGCGTGGTGCTCGATCAGCGCGGGCTGGTAGGTTGGGGCGGTCGACCTCCCGCCTCCCGTTCAGTCCCTCCGCTCCCTCCCGACCGTCATGTCCGAGCACCAAGTCAAGCCCCTCCTCCTCGGGGTCCTGTCCCTGGCCGGCCTCGCGAGCCCTGGCTTTTCGCAGGAGCCCGGGAGCGCCGAGCGCCCGAACATCATCGTCATGCTCTGTGACGACATTCGCTGGGATGCCCTCTCCTGCGCGGGCCATCCTCACCTCAAGACGCCCAACATCGACCGGCTGGCGGAGGAGGGGCTCTACTTCGAGAACATGTTCTGCACGACGAGCCTGTGCTCGCCGAGCCGCGCCACCCTCCTGAGCGGCCTGTACGCCCACGCCCATGGCGTCACCAACAACTTCACCGACTACCCCGTCGAGCTCGACAGCTTCCCCCGGCGGCTGCAGCAGGCGGGCTATCGGACGGCGTATATCGGGAAGTGGCACATGGGGGAGGGGAGCGACCAGCCGCGACCTGGCTTCGATCACTTCGTGACCCACAAGGGGCAGGGGAAGTACTTCGACACGGAGTTCAACTTCAACGGCGCGGACCGGCGCGTGGTCCCCGGTTACTACACGACCGTCGTGACCGACATGTCGCTGGCGTGGATGGCTGAGCAGCAGGGCGCGGCCAGCGAGAGGACGCCCAGCGAGGGGGAGGAGCCGTTCATGCTGATGATCGGGCAGAAGGCGCCCCACAGCTTCTACTTCCCCGAGGAGAAGTACGCCGACGCGTTTGATCACGTGGAGGTGAACTATCCCCACTCCTCCTTCGAGCTCGGCGAGAAGCCGGAGTGGATCACCCAGCGCCTCTCGACCTGGCACGGCATCTACGGGCCGCTCTTCGACTGGCGCAAGGACTTCCCCGACGACAGCGCTCGTGGGGTGGTCGACTTCGCCCGCATGGTCCGGGCTTACTGGGGGACGATTCTGTCGGTGGACGACAGCGTCGGGCGGCTGCTCGACTTCCTGACGGAGTCCGGGAACCTCGACAACACCATGATCATCTTCCTCGGGGACAACGGGTTGCTGGAGGGCGAGCACGGCATGGTCGACAAGCGGACCGCCCACGAGGCGAGCATCCGCGTGCCGATGCTGATTCGTTATCCCAGGTGGACGAAGGGCACCGGACCGCTCCGGGTGCCCCAGCAGGTCCTGACCACCGACGTCGCGCCCACCATCCTCGACGCCGCGGGCGCGCAGCCCATGGAGGGGATCCACGGCCGGTCGATTCAGCCCCTGGTCTCGAAGGCGCCGCCCGCCTGGCGCACCGAGTGGCTCTACCACTACAACTACGAGAAGCAGTTCCCCTACACGCCGAACGTGCGCGCCGTGCGCGGGGATCGCTTCAAGTACATCCGCTACCCCCACGGCGACGGCAGCCCCGATCGACACATGGCGGAGCTCTACGACCTCCAATCCGACCCCGCCGAGCGCCAGAACCTCATCGCGAACCCTGCCTTCGAGGCCACGGTCGAGGACATGCAGGCGCGCCTTGAGCGGGCGATGGAGGCGGTGGGGATCTCACCCAAGGGTGACCCGATGCCACTCGACGAGGGGATAGGCACCGCCCTCCCCGACAAGAAGATCCGCTGACCGATTCGGCCCCTTCCGCGTCTCAAGGCCGGGCCGCCAGGAGCCGCTCCAGCGTCAGCGGCTGACCCGGCCGCTGGCTGCGCGGCGGCTCCGGCGGCGGGCTCCGAAGTGGGCTCTCAATGGGCTCCCAGGCCGGGGGCTCTCAATAGGCTCACAGGCCGGGGCCGGGTGCGTCGTGGACGTGGACCTCGAGGCGGGATGTCGAGTGGGGGGTGGCGACGGCCAGGCTGTGGACGTCCGTGGCCCAGCGATGATGGAAGCGCCAGCCGCCGGGGTCCTCCGTGATGCGCTCGTCGAAGGCGATCTGGATGGGAGCTGCGTCGGAGAGGCGGAAGGTGAACGCGCCGAGGGGGATCGCGAGGCCGAGGCCGCGGGCCTTGATGTAGGCCTCCTTGAGGGCCCAGTAGGTGAAGAAGCGCGCGCGGTGCTCCGCGACGGGGAGCGCGTGCAGGGCGCGGACCTCCTCGGCGGAGAAGAAGCGGTCGGCGATACGCACGATGTCATTGCGGCGCGCGCTGGTCTCCACGTCGAGCCCCACCTCCTCGTCGAGGCGCACGGCGCAGGCGATCAGGCCGCGGGTGTGCGAGAGGTTGAAGCGCAGGCGGCTGCCGTGGCCCGCCGCCACGGAGGGCTTACCGTGGGAGCCGATCTCGAAGCGCCAAGCTTCGGGGGCGACGTCCTCGTAGCGCGAGAGCGTGCGGCGCACGAGGGCGCGGGCCATGAGGAAGTTGTGGCGCAGGCGGTCCCCGTGGAAGCGCGCGTGGCGGGCCTGCTCCGCCGAGGACATGAGGTGGGCGTGATCCTCCAGCGCGCCCTGGTGGGTGAAGTCCTCTGGCCGCAGGAGCCAGACCTCGACCCGGTCTTCAGGGAGGCTGCGCGACCCGCTCCCGGTGCCCCTGACCTCGGGATCGATGGCGCCAGGCGCCCTGGACTCTTGAGGCGCCCTGGAGTCTTGAGGGGGCTCTGATTCTTGAGGGGGCTCTGAGTTCTGGGGAGGCTCTGAGTTCTGGGGGCGCTCGGTGCTCTCGAGGGCCTTGGCCCATGCGTCCTCGGCGCCCGCGCCACCTGCTCCTGGTGTCCGCGCGCTCACGGGTGAGCGCTCGTCCGGTCCGGGAGCGGTGGCTGCAGCTGCTCGGGGTCCGGAGCGGAGCCCAGTGCTCGGCTCGGCGCCCGGTTCAGCGCTAGGC
>CBFHHK010000135.1:4844-8922 GCA_965655435.1 Planctomycetota bacterium
CCGGTGACGGACCCCGTGACCGGCCCGGTGACCGGCCCGGTACCGGGACCGGTCGTCGGCTCGGTGATCGGCCCCGTGCTCCGGGGAGTCGCATCGCCCTGGACGGTGGCGTGGGGATCGTGGCTGGGCGGGGGCATGGGGGCCTCGGAGTCTAGCCCCGGCGAGGCGGGCGCGCTGTTAGGCTTCCGCCGCCCCATGAAGCCCCAAGGAAACAAGAAGAAGATCAGCGCCTCGAGCCTCAGGGAGGCCTTCCGGAAGATCATCTGGCCGCGACGACGGCTGGTCTTCCTCGGCCTGTGCCTGATCGCCCTGAACCGGGCGTCAGGCATGGTGTTGCCCGCGTCGACCCGCTACCTGATCGACGACGTGCTGGCTGGCGGCGCCGAGCGGCTCCTGATGCCGATCCTGCTCGGACTCGTGGCGGCGACGACCATCCAGGCGATCTCCTCGTTCACGCTGACCAAGCTGCTCAGCGTGGAGGCCCAGTACCTCATCGCCGAGCTGCGGGCGGAGGTGCACGAGCACGTGCTCGGCCTGCCCGTGCGGCGCTTCGAGGACACGCGCTCGGGAGAGCTCGTCTCGCGGGTGATGAACGACGTGGAGGGCGTGCGGAACCTCGTCGGGACGGGGCTGGTGCAGCTGGTGGGCGGGATCCTGACGGCGCTCATTGCGATGGTCTTCCTGCTCAAGATCAACGTGGCCATGACCGCGCTCGCGCTGGTCCCCATGGCGCTCTTCGCCGTGGTGTCGTCCCTGGCCTTCAAGCGACTGCGTCCGGCCTTCAGGGAGCGCGGGAAGCTCCAGGCCGAGGTCACCGGGCGGCTGACCGAGTCGCTCGGAGGCATCCGGATCATCAAGGGCTTCCACGCCCTCGCTCGTGAGAGCGACATCTTCCGCGCGGGCGTCCTGCGCATCTTCGAGAACGTCAAGTCGACCCTCACCACGACGGCGGCGGTGACCTCGCTGGGCACGTTCTTCGTCGGGGTCGCCAGCGTGGTGATCCTGGGCTACGGCGGCCGGGAGATCCTGGCCGAGCAGATGACCGTCGGGGAGCTGTTCAGCTTCACCCTCTTCCTCGCGCTGCTCATCGGTCCGATCATTCAGATGGCGAACATCGGGACCCAGATGACCGAGGCCTTCGCCGGGCTCGATCGCACGGCCGAGCTGCTGCAACAGCCCGGCGAGGATGACGACCCCCTGCGCGTGGAGGTCATGCCGCGGGTCAACGGTCACCTGCGCTTCGAGGACGTGAGTTTCGCCTACGAAGAGGGGGAGCCCGTCCTGAAGGGCATCGACTTCGAGGTGCAGCCGGGCGAGGTCGTGGCGCTCGTGGGGAGCTCTGGCTCCGGCAAGTCCACCCTCGCGTCCATCGCCGTATCCTTCCTGTCCCCCGACACCGGCCGGGTCCTCGTGGACGGCGTCGACCTGCGGACCGTGGAGCTGGCGAGCTACCGCAGCCAGCTCGGGCTCGTGCTGCAGGACGAGTTCCTGTTCGATGGCACGATCCGCGAGAACCTCCTCTTCGCGCGGCCGGGGGCCAGCGAGGAGCAGGTGGTGGAGGCCGCGCGCCGCGCTCACGTGACCGAGTTCGCGGACCGGATGCCGGACGGCCTCGACACGGTCATCGGAGAGCGTGGCGTGAAGCTCTCTGGCGGCCAGAAGCAGCGCGTGACGATCGCGAGGGCCCTGCTCGCCGACCCGCGGGTGCTGCTCCTCGACGAGGCCACCAGCAGCCTGGACACCGAGAGCGAGTCCTTCATTCAGGAGTCCCTCGGGGAGCTGCTCGCGGGCCGCACGACCCTGGTCATTGCGCACCGCCTCTCGACGATTCAGCGGGCGGACCTCATCCTGGTCATCGAGGACGGGGAGGTGGTGGAGCGCGGGCGCCACGGCGACCTCATGGCGCAAGAGGGGCGCTACCACCGTCTCTACACCCTCCAGGCGCGGATCTGAACCGCCGGCGAATCTTCGCGTGTGGCGAACGGGCTCACGGCCGGCCGAGGCTAACATCTGACTCCACGATCGCGCGCGCTCCGGTGGCGCGCGCTCTCCCTCCTGTTCCCCCCTCGCAGCCCCGATGCATCAAGCCTTCGCCCTCGCCCTTCTCGCTCCTGCGCTCCTCTTCTCGGACACGCCCTCCGTGGCGGTGGACGCCGGGACCAAGGTCACCAAGACCTACGAGAACGTCCTCAAGTTGGAGCTGCAGAGCATCAGCATCGAGTTTGGTGACGAGGAGCAGGAGGTCCCCGATGACCAGCTCCCCGAGGTGACCATCGAGGACAACGAGATGGTGGTCTTCACGGACGAGTACCTCGCCGTGGAGGGCGGACGCGGCACCAAGGTTGCGCGGACCTACGACACCCTCGAGGACTCCAGTACCCAGACGGTGAGCATGCCGGACGGCCAGGGTGGCGAGGACGTCACGGAGGGGGAGAGTGAGCTCGCCGGAGCCACGGTGGTGTTCTCCTGGGATGCGGACGAGGAGGGCTACGCCGCGGCCTTCGGTGAGGACGAGGAAGGGGACGAGGACCTGCTGGAGGACCTCGAGGGTGACGCGGACTTCCTCTTCATGTTTCCTGGCGAAGAGCTCGAGGTGGGCGACAGCTGGGAGGTCGGGGCTGAGGTCTTCACGCTCATCACTTCCCCGTCCGGTGATCTCAAGATCGACTCGGAGGACGAGTCGGACGAGGACAACCAGTTCGGCGAGCAGTTCGAGGACAACCTCAGCGGGGACTTCGAGGTGACCCTCGAGTCCATCGAGGACGGCGTCGCCAAGGTCGTCTTCGAGGGCGTCGTGGACACGGAGATTGAGCTGGAGCGCGAGGCTCCCGAGGGGGCCCCTGAGGGACTCGAGCTCCAGCAGGGCTTCGAGTTCTCCTTCGATGTCTCAGGCACCCTCCTCTGGAACATGGAGTCCGGTATCGCCGTGTCCATGGAGATGGAGGCGGACGTCGAGATGAACACCTCGAACACCCAGACCATGGGGGATCAGTCCGTCAAGCAGGTCCAGTACTTCGAAGGGGAGTACACCGCGACGGCGACCTTCGAGTAGGCCGCGATGGAGCCCGAACAAGCCGCTCCTCCCCTGGCAGTCCGGCTGGGTGCTGCGGTCGCCGTCGGGTGGCTGGCGTTCTGGTGGCTCGGCGCTCAGGACTGGATCCACTTCCCCTTCGCGCTCGAGTGGCAGGAGGCGGCCATGTTCGAGCACGCCTCCCGCGTGGCGAACGGGCTGCCGGTCTACGCGCGGCCGGGGGCGGACTTCACGGCCTTCCCTTACCCGCCGCTGTTCCACTGGCTCGGAGCGCTCGCGGCGGGCGGGCCGGACGGGGACCTTCCGGCCCTGCGCTCGGTCTCTGTGCTCTCCACGCTGGCGGTCCTCGTCTGCCTGGTCCTCGCAGGCCGCAGGCGGGCAGGCCTCTTGGGCGGGCTACTCAGCGCCGGAGTCTTCGTCGCGGCGGACGGTTGGACAGGGACCTGGCTGCTCATCGCGCGGGTGGACGCGCTGTCCCTCGCCCTGATCGCCGCCGCGCTGCTGGTGGGGACCTCAGGTCGCGCACTGGCCGGGCACGGAGCCGCCGGTGCCCTCGCGGGGATCCTCGGCGCCGCGGCGGTGCTGGCCAAGCAGACGTCCCTCGGACCGCTCGTGGGCCTCGTGTTCGGGCTCTGCCTCCACCCTCGGTCCCGCCGAGCGGGGCTCGCGGCAGGGAGCGTCTCGGCGCTCGTCATCGCAGGTGCGGTGGCGGCCCTGGAGCGGACCACGGATGGGTGGTTCGGCTTCCACGTCTTCTCGGTCCTCGCCGGTAGCCCGCTCGACGGGCCGACCGCGCTCGCGTTCTGGCCGGACCTGCTGCTGGCCTGGGCGCCCCTGCTGCTGCTCGCGCTCGTCGCGAGCAGCGCTGGAGGCGAGGAATCCCTCCCGGCGTCGCCCGCCGTGGACCGGATGGGAGTTGGCCCCGCGGTGGCGGGTCGGCTGCACCCCGCGGAGTGGTGCGGGCTCCTGGCGCTCGTCGCGGTCGCGTGGATCGGGCGTTCCCACGAGGGGGGGTATCGGAACACGCTGCTCCCGGCCGCCCTGGCC
>CBFHHK010000135.1:9021-12751 GCA_965655435.1 Planctomycetota bacterium
CTGTCCGTGGTGGCTGGCCCGATGATGGCGCGGGCGGCGACGGCGCGCCCCAGGGTGGCCACCGGGCTCGCGGCGCTCCTGATCCCATGGCTCGCCTTCAGTCACCCCAGAGCGAGCTTGCCCTCTGCGGAGTCTCGGCAGCAGTTGGTGACGCTCAATGAGCGTCTTGGGGCGCTCGAGGGGCCCGTCTGGCAGCCCCACGGGTCGGTGGATCCACGGGTGCCCGGTGGCGTCCACGCCATGGCCATCGTCGACCTGCTAAAGAGCCGGGAGCAAGAGCAAGCGGCGGCGTTCCTTGACGAGCTCTCGGTGGACCTGGAGGCCCGCCGCTTTGAGGCCATCGTCCTCGGCGTGGAGCTCAGCCAGTGGGCCAGCCTCCAGGCCCTCATGAGGAACTACCGGGTCGCCGAGCGGCTGGCCGGGAGAGAGGGTGACGTCCCCGCGGCGATTCTCCCCGCCACCGGGGCGCCCATCGGGCCTCGTCTCCTGCTGGTGCCGCGCTGAGCGGGCCGCGGCGGCGCCGGTGCGGACCCCTGGGGGGGGCGGGTCAATCGCGATCGGCGCGCGTCGAAAGAGGTCGACCCAGTGCTGCCCAGTGCGACCCAGTGCAACCCGGCGCTAGGGCGTGCAACCCGGGGCGAGGGGGGGGCGATGCGCTCGGGCTACCAGTACTTCTCCATGTGGAGTTGGCCAGGCTCCCGCTTGCGGTGTCGCTGGAAGCCGAGGGGGGCGAGCTTCTCCTGGACGTCGACGATCATCTGCGGGTTGCCGCAAAGAAACACCTGGCAGCGATCGGGGCTGAGCGCCTTGCCCGTGAGCGCCTCGTAGGCCTCCGGCTCAAGGAACCGGTTGACCCGACCGCGCAGCCCATCCCAGGCCTCGGCGGGCTCGTCGCCGGTGATCGTCGGGAAGAACCGGAAGCTCTCGTCCTCAAGCTCGCGGAACTCGTCCACGTAGCCGAGGTCCCGCACGTATCGGTCGCTGTAGAGGATGATCGTTCGGCCGAAGCGGGCCCGGGAGGCGCGGTCGTGGAGCATCGGCCGGTAGGGGGCCACGCCCGTGCCCGTTCCCACGAGAATGAGGTCCTCGCTGTCGGTCGCACCCGCGAGGGTGAAGTGGCCGGCGCAGCGCTGCTCGAGGAAGAGCTTGGCGCCGATCGGAAGCTCGAACAGCCTGGGGGTCAGCGCGCCGTCGTCCACTCGGCGGATGAAGAAGTCGACCGTCTCCGCGCCGGGGGCCGAGGCGATGGAGTAGGCCCGGCGGATGTTAGCGCCGGTCTCGGGGTCCCAGTCCTCGCCCTCCGGGAGCGCGAGGTTGGTGAATTGGCCGGGGGCGAAAGTTGGAAACTCCCAGCCCAGGGGGCGGACGGAGAAGGTCGCCAGCCCGTCCGTCCAGTCCTGTCGCGCGACCAGCTCAGCGTTCGGTTCGTGGATCTTCATGGGCTTGTTGGGCAGGATACCTCCCTGAAGCTTGTTGCCGGCAGGTCCGCACTTCAAGCGAGTCCCCTCCCAAGCCTGCTGGGCCCCTCCCCAGGTCGGTCCCAGGGGCCTTTTGGCCCGCCTGCTTGCCCCGCCCCTCCCGGGCTTCTACCTTTCTCCCATGGTGACTTTGGCCTCGATCAGCCCCGACGACGACCTCTTCGGGGCCGCCGACTGGACCTCCCTGGGTCTGGTCCTGTGCATCGTGGGCGCCTTCCTGATCGCCAACTCGACCCTCTTCGAGCACCCCCGGTCGCTGGTCGCCCGCTACTTCGGGCGCAGCTACGGCCGGCTCCAGTCGGTGCGCGAGTACGTCTACAACCGGGTGCAGACCACCCTCGGCTTCGCCTTCCTCCTGACCGGCTTCGGCCTCCAGCTGGTGGGGCAATTCCGGACCGCCGGTCCCGAGGGGCCGCCGCTCAACATGGTCTGGATCGGGGTCATCGTCGCGGCGGCGATCGGGCTCCTGTTCAGCGGCTGGTGGTGGTCGGTTTGGGCCTTCCGCCGCTACGTCAGGGAGTACTTCAACCAGAACCCCCGGGACTTCCGCGCGGAGCCGACCATGGCCCGCGAGGTGGGGGACCTGTTCGGGGTGGAGTCGAGCGAGGACGACACCGTCGAGGACTACGTCGGTCGCCTGATCCGAGAGACGGGTCTCCCCCAGCGGGCTCCCGCCGAGGAGCGGGTCCCGGTCGAGCGGCGCGGCGTCACCCAGCTTGGAATCGCCCGCGGGCTCCCCGAGGACTTCGACCTCGAGGCAGCCGAAGAGGCGATCTGACGGCGCGCCCTGGCGGCGCGCCAACGGCCTCGACGCCCTTGCGTCCCTTGGGGCCCTCGGAACCGGGGCCCCGTCGCTGAGCGGAGCGGCGACCCCCGCGGCTCGTGGCAGCCGAACCGCTCGATCGGCGCGATGGGACGCCGGGCAGAGGTCCTCCGCGCCGCGGAGTCTTTCGCGCCGAGCGTGACACCCCCGGGGCCCTGGCCCGTCCTCCCCATGTGGGGATCGCAAGGGAGCTATGGGCCGAGGTGACCGAGTCCATCTGGCCGGCGCGCTGCTGGCTTTGCGGTGTCGGGATCGGAGTCGGGTCGACGGCCGCGCCGGGCCGGGAGCCAGAGGACGTGCACGGGGTCGAAGAGGAGACGCGCCCGGCGCAGAGTTCGGCACAGAGTTCGGCGCAGAGTTCGGCGCAGAGTTCGGCACAGAGTTCGGCACAGAGTTCGAGCCAAGAGTCAGGCCTGGAGTCAGGCCTGTGGCCGGGTGAAGATCCGGAGCGTCGACGAGGGCGAGCGCCCGATCGTCGCAGGGAGGGCCGGGTGAAGGCGCTCAGGCCAACCCTGGAATCGAGAGGCGAGCGCCGTTCGCCAAGGGCCGGACGGGTTGGGAGTCCTGACGGGGAATCCAGCGAAGAGAGGTCGAGCGATGAGAAGTCCAGTGAAGCGGAGTCCAGCAAGGGGGGGGCCGGTGGAAGTGGGGCCCGCGAAGAAGGACTCAGCGAAGAAGGACTCGCCGAAGAAGAGCCCCGCGCAGAAGAGCCCCGCGCAGAAGGGCCCAGCGAAGAAGGGCCCAGCGAAGAAGGGCTCAGCGAAGAAGGGCTCAGCGAGAAGCGACCCCGCGAGGAGCGATCCGATGGGGCGAGACGTTGGGACGAGCAACCTGGACCGGAGCGGGCGCGTCGAACGGTGCTCATTCAGCGGGAGCCGATGGAGGAGCGACCCACAGGGGAGGCCCAGGCGTCGGCCCCTCGCTCGCCGGCGGTGGCGCGCGTTGATGGAGTCCGCGCATCGAAGGTCCACGGCGCGACCCATGCGGAGTGGTGCTCGGATCACCAGCTCTGGCCCGGCCTCCCTGGCCCGCGCTGCGGTCGGTGCGCGGGGAGCCTCCCTCCAGGAGTCGCGGGAGGCGCGGTCTGTGCGGACTGCCGGAGATGGAGCCCCGCCTTTGCGGGGGTGGTCGCCCCGTTCTCTTACGGGGAGGAGGCGGTCCGCGCCGTAACCCTGGCCTTCAAGCATGGCGGGCGGCGGGACCTCGCCGCGCCCTTGGCCCGTTCCATGGTCCGGGCCCTGCGGGCGAGCGAGGGCGCGCGGGAGGTGGCCGGCTCAACGGGCGGCCGACGGGCACGATCCATCGGGACCGTGGGGCCTGGCCCCTTCGATCTCCTTGTCCCTGTCCCTGCGCACGCGTCGCGACGGATCGAGCGCGGCCATGACCCCCCCCGGATCCTGGCCCGCGAGCTCGAGCTCGCGGGGGTGGG
>CBFHHK010000136.1:0-12603 GCA_965655435.1 Planctomycetota bacterium
GGCGTGGGCCGTGGCACCGGGACGACGAGCACCGCGAGGCCGCCTGAGGCCGCCCCTCGGCGCCGGTCCCGGGTGACCCGTGGCCCCACAAGACGGCCCCTTGGCTTGTCTGGCCCAAGTGGCTGGTCCGCCTGGCTGGTCTGCTTGGCTGACCCACTGGGTTGGTCCCGCTGGGCCATCTCGCTGGGCCATCCCGCTGGGCCTGTCCGGCTGACCGCCAAAGACCGGTCTACCATGGCCGTGTCGTCCTGACCGCCCCATGGCGACGGGCGTCTCCAGATCGGGCCCTCTCCAGGCCGCGTCTCCAGACCGCGCCTCCAGACCGCGTCCCCAGACCGAGGCGTCTTCACGGATTGCGCCCGACCGAAGCGTCCCCGCTGGCCGCTCCTGAAGCGCCGCTTCCCAGCTGCGCGGAGCGGCCCGCGCTCCCCGGGCCACCGCTTGAAGACCGGGAACCTGGCCCTGGACCCTCTCTTCCTGCCGGCCGGGCACCCAGGGCGGTGGACGGAGGGCCCGCGCCGCCGCAGGCCCCGGCCGGGGCTGACCTGCCTTCGAGGTCGACGACCTGTTTGGTAGCGTGCGCTCCCCGTGGGCTGATGCATCCCCTCGGCGCCACCCCGGCTCCACGCCGACCGACAGGAATCCGCGTCCGATGCCGCCAGGTGGCGGGCGAAGCCGCGGACGCTCCTGCTCGCTCCCCGCCGCCCCAGCGGTCGCTGACCGTCCGCTCCGCCCTGACTCTCTGGCTCGCTCCCGGCTCCCCCTGGTCCGGCTCCTCCTGGTCCGGCTCCCTCTAGACCGGTTTCCTCGGCCCGGCCTCCTTGGCCCGGCCTCCCTGGCCCTCTTCCGAACCCTGGCTCTCCGCCGGGCTCACTCCCCATGGTCCTCCCCTCCCTCGCCACTCTCCTGACGTCCGCCGAACAAGCTGGCTGGTGGGCGCCCGTCAAGGATCTCATGGCGCGACTCGACACCCCCCTGGAGCGCCTCGTCGCTGGCTGGATCGGGGTCCTTGTGCTCGCGGTGCTCGCCAACATCGTGGCCCGTCAGGTCATCGTGCGCGGGATGCACGCGGTGGTGTCACGCACCAAGACCCGCTGGGACGACGTACTCGTGGAGCACCGCGTCTTCGAGCGCCTCAGCCACCTCGCCCCCGCGCTCGTCGTCTACCTCGCCGCCCGCGTGCTCCTCGACGACCAGGGCGAGGAGCTCTACCAGGACTACCTCCGGCGGGTCGCCAACGTATGGATGATCCTCGCCGGAGCCAGGACCCTCCACGCCCTCCTGGACGCGGTCGTGATCATCGGCCTCCAGCGCGAATCCACCCGCATGAAGCCGGTGCGCAGCTACGCCCAGGTGGTCCAGATCCTGGTCTGGGTCAGCGCCGGCATCCTCTCGGTGGCGGTCCTGATGCAGAAGAGCCCGACGGCGCTCCTCGCGGGGCTCGGCGCCATGACCGCTGTGCTCCTGCTGGTCTTCCGGGACACCATCCTCGGCTTCATCGCCAGCATCCAGATCGAGGCCAACCAGATGCTCCGGGTCGGCGACTGGGTTGAGATGCCGAAGTACGACGCCGACGGCGACGTGACCGAGATCGGCCTCCACACGGTCAAGGTTCAGAACTGGGACAAGACGATCACGACCATCCCGACCCACACGTTCATGAGCGACAGCTTCAAGAATTGGCGCGGGATGACGGAGTCCGGCGGGCGGAGGATCAAGCGGTCGCTCAACCTCGACATGAACAGCGTGCGCTTCCTCGAGGAGGCCGACCTCGACCGCCTGCGTTGCGTCCAGGCCCTCCGCCCCTACCTCGAGTCCAGGAGCACAGAGGTCGCCCGCTGGAACGAGGTCAACGACGTGGACGGCGCCAGCCCCATCAACGGCCGCCGTCTCACGAACCTCGGGACCTTCCGCGCCTACGTCGAGGCCTACCTGCACGGGCTGGAGCCGATCCGCGAGGACATGACCTTCCTGGTCCGCCAGCTCGCTCCGGCGTCGGAGGGGATCCCCATCGAGATCTACGTCTTCAGCGGCGAGCAGCGTTGGGTCCAGTACGAGGCCATCATGGGCGACATCTTTGACCACTTGCTCGCGGTCCTCGGGCAGTTCGACCTGCGCGTGTTCCAGCAACCTGGAGGCGCGGACATCTCCCGGCTCGCACCGCTCGTGTCGGCTCAGTCCGACTCGAACCTGCGCTGATAGAGCGCGAAGGCCACCGCGAGCATCACGGCTCCCCCGCCCCCCAGGACCACCAGTGGCACCATCACGCCGCCCAGGTCCGGGGTGCTGACGACGCCCTTTCCGTACCAGAGGATGCCGTGGAAGGCGTCCATGGCCCACGCCACCGGAGTCACGAGGCCAGCCGTCTGGAACCACTCCGGGAGGATCTCCCTGGGGAACCACGCGCCGCCCACCGCGCTCATGACCAGGATCACGAGGGTCGAGAGCCCCTCCATCTGCTTGCGGGTCCTGCAGGCCGTGGCGAAGAGGAGCCCGAGGGCGCTGGCCGCGAAGGCCCAGGTGAGGCTCGCCGCGGCGAGGGCCGGCAGGTGCTCCATCACGGGGACCTTGAACGCGAGCGCGGCGAAGGCGAAGAGGAGCACCAGCTGCACGATGGCGAGGAGCATGGTCACCGTCACCTTGCCGAGCAGCACCGCTCGTCCCGCCTGGGGCGTGAGCCGCAGGCGGTCGAGCGTCCCCTCCGCCCGCTCCTCGAGGAGCGTGCCCGCGAAGGCCACCAGGTTGAACAGCAGCATCATGACGGCCATGGCGGAGAACGCATGGGACGCGCCGGCGCTGCGCGGGAGGCCGTCCGCACGCGGCGGTGAGAGGTCCTCGATCTGGAGCCCCATGAGCCCCGGAAGAGCCTCCATGAGGTCGGGTTGGTCGTCCGAATTCAGGTCGTCGGCGAGGGGCGCCGCTGCCGCCGAAGCGCCGCCCTCGGCCGCCGCTTCCTCGCCAGCCGCCTCGACCCTCTCCATGATGTCCTCGACCCGCAGGTAGGAGCCCATCAACTCCCGAGTGATCGCGCCGCGGCTCGCCTCGGGCAGGTCCATGAGGTCGGTCACGCGGCCCATCATCCGAGAGCCGAGCCCCTTCGCGGTCTGCTGGAACAGCACCGGCGAGAGCTGGAACACCATGACCTGGCTCGCGATCTGCCTGGCAGGGTCGCGGAACAGCACGAGGTCCGGCGGCGTTTCGCCCGCTGCGAATGCGGCACCGTAGCCCTCGGGGATCACGAGGCCTCCGGCCCGGTCCCCGTCGGCCACCAGCCGGCGGACGTCGCTCATCACCTCGACCCGCAGCGCGGCGACGCGGCGGACCGCTTCGACGAGCTCCTGGCTCCGGGGCGTCTGATCCAGGTCCTCGACGGCGATGGCGGTCTTCCGCGACTTCGTGCCGCCGCCCATCATGCCGCCCCCCATCGCGGTCCCCATCACGGCGCCGAGGCCGATCGGGAGGGCGAGCAGGAAGAACAGGGCGGTCCGATCGCGGGCGAACAGGCGGAGGTCCTTGCGGACCAGAATGAGCGCGGTCTTGATCATGAGGGGTCCTCTTCGGTCTCGTCGCGCAGGGCACGGCCCGTCAGCGCGAGGAAGATCGTCTCGAGGTCCGCGGCGGCGCCGCGGACCTCGGCCTCGACCCCGTGCTCCCGCAGGATGGCCGCGACCTGCTCCAGGTCCGCACCCGGCTCGAGTTGCAGGCCGCTGCCGAGGCCAGCGCGGACCTCTTCCAGGTCACGAAGGACCTCGAGGGATCCCTCGGCCAGGCACCGGCCCTTGTCCATGATCATGATCCGGTCGCAGAGTCGCTCCACCTCGCCCATCGCGTGGGTGGTGTAGACCAGGGTGGTGCCCCCCCGGTGGATCGCCTCAACCTGCTCGAACAGGTGATTGCGCGACTGCGGGTCCACGCCGGCGGTCGGCTCGTCGAGGAAGACCAGCTCGGGCTCGTGCAGGAGGGCCGCCACGAGGTTGAGGCGGCGCTTCATGCCACCGGAGAACTCCGAGACCAGGGACCGTCTCCGCTCCACGAGGCCCGCTGTCTCCAGCCCCCACTCCACTCGCTCACGGAGCCGAGCCCCGCGCAGCCCCGAGAGCTCCCCGAAGAGGCTCAGGTTCTCCTCCGCGCGGAGGCCGTGGTAGAGCGCGATGTCCTGGGGAACAACGCCGATTCGAGTCCTCAGGGACGGGCCGTCCTCGGCGGGATCCAGCCCCAGCACCCGGACGGTCCCGGCGTCCGCCTTCAGGAGCGTGGAGAGGATCCGGAGCGTGGTGGTCTTGCCGGCTCCGTTGGGCCCGAGCAGGCCCAACGACTCGCCCTCACGGACCACGAGGTCCAGCCCCCGGACCGCCGGGACGTCACCGAAGGCCTTCTCAAGCCCAAGGACCTCGATGGCGTGGGTTCGGACCTCAGTCCCGGCGTCCCTGACCTGTGCTGGAATCGGCTGCATACCCGGGAAGTTACCGCCCAGGCCAGGCTCTATTCGCTGTCGAGCCAGACCATCTCCCGCTTCCCGACCGCGGGCTCCCCTTCTTGGCCAACGGACAGGACTCAGACACGACTCGGCCGTGTGGACACCTCCGGGGGTAGACTCCGGCCCTGCGCCCCCGCTCTCACGTGTCCACGCCCCTCGACCCGTTCCACCGCTTCGACGACCCCGACCTCGGGCTCCTCGCGCTCACCCACTCCTCGTCTGGCAAGGCCGACGCGCGGGGCCGGAAGGACAACGAGCGGCTCGAGTTCCTGGGCGACACGGTGCTGGACCTGATCATCGCCGAGAGCCTGTTCGGCGACCGCGAGGGTCATCCGGAGGGAGCGCTCACCGAGATGAAGGCGCAGGTCGTCTCCCGCCAAGCGCTCGCCGGGGCGGCCCACCGTATGGGCCTGGCGGATCACGCTCGCCTGGGCCGCGGCCTCGATCGGCGGGCCCTGTCTCGCTCGATCCTCGCCAACCTCTACGAGGCGGTGGTCGGCGCCATCTACCTGGACGCTGGCCTCGAGGCGGCGCGGCACTTTGTCCTGGAGACCCTGGGGCCGGAGCTGGACGCGGCGCGCCAGCGCCGGGGGAGGCCGAAGCCCAAGCAGCGCTTTCAGGAGGTCTGCCAGCAGAGATTCGGTGCCCCCCCGTCCTACGAGCTCCTCCAGCGGAGAGGCGACGACAATGCTCGGGCTTTCCTCGTCGCCGCGGCCGCGGGCGGCGAAAGGTTCTCCGGCGCCTGGGGCCGCACCGTCAAGGAAGCCGAGCACTGGGCCGCCTTCGAGGCTCTGCTGGACATGGGCCTCGACGCCCACCCCTGATCCGAGGCCGCCCACATCTTCCCATGACCGAGTCCGACGCGAGGATGAGCCTCCTCGACACCTCCGACAAGGAGGGGCACGCCGGCGAGGGCGTCTCCGGGACGGGGGTCGTGCTCGTCCAGCCCGGGGAGGTGCCCTTCCCGCCCGCGGATCTCGCCCGCACCCTGCGCGCGCTGAAGCGCAAGGGCGCCGTGTCGGTGGGCAATGTCTGGGGTGGTGCCCAGGGCCTGATCACCGCCCAGATCGCGGCCGAGCTCGGCCGCCCCCTCCTGGCGCTGACCTCCACCGACGGCGAGGCGGAGTCGTTCACCCTCGACCTCGCGGCCTTCGGGATCCCGGCCACCCAGTTCCCCTCGCGCGATGCCGGCGCCAAGCGCGGCGGCGCGGACGCCGCCTCGATCCGAGCCCGCCTCCAGTTGGCCCAGTCCCTCGCGGGCCCCCCCGAGCAGCGCCCAAGGGCCATCGCGGCCTCGATGCAGGCGCTCCTCCAGCCGATCCCGAGGATGCGCGACCTCGAGGCGGAGTTCGTGCGCCTGAAGGCCGGCGAGGTCCTTGACGTGCGCGCCCTGCTGGAGCGCCTCGTCAAGGCGGGCTACACCCGCGAGCCGCTCGTGGAGGAGGCCGGGCAGGTCAGCCTACGGGGGGACATCCTTGACCTCTTTCCCTTCGCCTCGGACGAGCCGATCCGGATCGAGATGTTCGAGGAGGAGATCGAGTCCCTGCGCCGCTTCGACCCCGCCGAGCAGCGCTCCGTCTCCACCCACGACGAGCTGGAGGTCTGCCTGGCCTCCGACGCCGGCGGGGTGGAGGACGGCGACGGGATCTCGCTCCTCGATCTGCTGGACCCCGGCACCCTCTGCGTCCGGGTCGAACCCCTGCGTATCGACGAGCGCGGGAACGCACTCAAGGTTCAGTCCGCCCACCATGAGCGAGCGCTCATGGGCCTCGATGCGACCCTCGCCAAGCGGCTCGTCCTCGACATCCAGAGCCTCCCCGGGGACGACGTGTCCCTCGACACCCGCTCGGTCCAGGGGCTCAGCTCCGGGATCTCCGCCTCGGCTCCCGAGCTGGCGCGCCTCGCGGCCGAGGGGACCCGGGTCATTGTCGCCTGCCTCACGGAGGCCGAGCGTGATCGCGTCAGCGCCCAATTCGAGAAGGCCGGCGCGTCTGGCCTGGAGCTCGTCGTCGGCTTCGTCTCTCGCGGCTTCCGCGCCCCCCCCTGGGGCCTGCTCGTCATCTGCAGCCACGAGCTCAAGGGCACCCTCGGCGCGCGCAAGCGGGTGAGCGCCCGGGCCCACCAGCACAAGGTGAAGGCCCTCCAGAGCTTCTTCGAGCTACGGCCCGGCGACCTCGTGGTCCACGCCGTGCACGGGCTCGCCCGGTACCAGGGGCTCAAGCGCATGAAGCGCGGGACGGGCGAGGAGGAGCACCTCCACCTGATCTTCGGCGGCGACGTCGCCCTCTACGTGCCCGCCAGCCGGATCGACATGGTCCAGCGCTACATCGGCGCCGGGGGCTCCGGGCTGGCGTTGGACAAGATCGGCGGGCAGAGCTTCCGCAAGCGCAAGGAGAAGGTCGAGCAGGGGCTGTTCGACCTCGCCTCCGAGCTGATCGAGGTGCAGGCCAAGCGCCAGCTGCGCAAGCGCGCCCCGTGGGACGGCGACCCCGAGCTTGTGCAGCAGTTCCTCGACGAGTTCCCCTGGGACGACACCGAGGACCAGACCGAGGTCACCTCCGAGATGGCACGTGACATCGCGTCCGAGCGCCCGATGGACCGGCTGCTCTGTGGTGACGTGGGCTTCGGCAAGACCGAGATGGCGGTGCGCGCCGCGTTCAGGGTCGTGAACGGCGGCGGGCAGGTCGCCGTGCTCGTCCCCACCACCATCCTCGCCGAGCAGCACCTGGCGACGTTCCGCTCGCGCATGGCGGACTTCCCGATCACCGTGCGTGGCCTCTCTCGCTATACCTCCTCGGCGGAGCGCAAGCAGACCCTCGAGGGCCTGCCGCTCGGACACGTGGACGTGGTCATCGGCACGCACCGGATCCTCTCGAAGGACGTCGAGTTCAAGCGCCTCGGCATGGTGATCATCGACGAGGAGCAGCGCTTCGGCGTCACCCACAAGGAGCACTTCAAGAAGCTCCGCGCGAACGTGGACATGCTCACGCTCACCGCCACGCCGATCCCGCGCACCCTGCACATGTCCCTCTCCGGCGTGCGCGATATCTCCGCGCTCAACGCGCCCCCCCCGGGACGCCAGGAGGTCGAGACCGTGCTCGGGTACCGCGAGGACGACGGGGAGATCCAGGCGGCCTTCCGGCGCGAGCTCAACCGCGGCGGACAGATCTTCTTCCTCCACAACCGGGTGACCTCCATCGAGGCCGTTTGCGCCCACCTGCGCGACATCGTGCCTGAGGCCCGCTACGCCATCGGCCACGGCCAGATGCCGGCGGCCGAACTGCGCGACGTGATGACCGCCTTCCGCGACGGCGAGGTCGACGTGCTCGTCGCGACCACCATCATCGAGAACGGAGTGGACGTCCCCACCGCCAACACGATCTTCATTGATGACGCCGACCACTTCGGGCTCTCCGAGCTCCACCAGCTGCGGGGGCGCGTGGGTCGAGGGTCCGTGAAGGCGCACTGCCACCTCCTGGTGGAGAAGCACAAGCCCCTCAAGCAACACGCCCGCGAGCGCCTCAAGGCGCTCGAGGAGATGAACCACCTCGGCGCGGGGTTCGGGATCTCGGTCAAGGACCTCGAGCTGCGCGGGGCGGGCAACATCCTTGGGCCGCAGCAGTCCGGGCACATCGCCGCCGTCGGCTACGACATGTATTGCCGGCTGCTGAAGCTCACCGTCGAGCGCCTCGCCGCGGGCGAGACCACCGACCGGGAGCGGCCGCGCTTCGAGGAGACAGAGGCCGGCTGCGAGCTCGAGGTGGGCCTCCGTGCCTTCCTGCCCGAGACGTGGATCGAGAAGGCGGACGAGCGGCTCGACGCGCTCCGAGCCCTCTCCCAGAGCCCAGATGCGGAGATCCTCGAGCAGTCCTTCCAGGGATTGAGGGACCGCTATGGGCGCCCTCCGGCCGAGGCCAAGGAGCTGCTGCGGCTCTTCGAGCTCAAGCTCCCCATGGACCAGGCGAGGATCAAACACCTCGCCTGGCACGGGGACCGCTACGTCATCCAGTACTCGGATGCCGTCGCCTTCGAGCACCTCTTCGCGGGCCAGCGGCCCGGCGGGCGCCAGCTCGATGTGCGGCGGATCAAGCCCGGTGTGGCCCACGTCGTGCTCCCCGGGCACCTCGCCGACCGCCCCGAGAAGGCGGTCCGTTGGCTCGAGAAGCTCGTTCAGTCGTCCACCGGTTGATCTCGCCCCTCGCCGCGCTCAAGATCCGGGCATGCGCCCGCTCCGCTTCGCTCGACTCCCCCTCGTGGCCGCCGCCATCGCCTCACTCACCGGGGGCCCGCTGGCCGCTGCGACGGCGCAGCAGCCGGCCGCGGACCCAGGCTCAAACGGCCCCGTTCAGGTTCGCCCAGGCGCCAGGTCCCCCGGGGCGCCGGAGCCGCAGGGGCGATCTGCCGCGGGAGCAGAGGGGGATCCGGAGCAGCAACCCTGGACACCTCGCACCCCGTTGGAGCTCGACCTCATGGCCCGCTTCTCGAACGCCCACGAGCTGGTGGTCGGGGATGAGGTGCTGACCACAGACGACCTCAAGCAGGCGCTGGCGCGCCCGGAATTCGAGGATCCAGCCGCCTCGCTCCCCCAGGACATCAGCCCCGCGGACCTCTTCAACGCGCGGCTCCTGGCGGCAGCGGTGCAACAGGCGACAGCGCAGCTGAAGATCCAGGGTGGCCAAAGCCAGGGGTTCGATCCAGAGCTGATCGAGCGCGCGCTGGCCGGCGACTTCGAGAGGCAGATCTCAGTCCGCGGTGGCCCGGTGCCGTTCGCTGACTTCCTCGCGGGGCTCGGCTTGAACGCGGATTCCTTCCGCGCCCTCCTCCGCAGGAAGCTCATGGCCCAGGTCTGGACCGACTCCGTCACGGGCGGGATGGCAGGGGCCACCGGCCGCGTATACGTGGACCGCTACATCCGTCCGGGCACCCTCTACCGCCGGTACAAGGACGATCTCGCGACCCCCGACGCCCAAAGGGCCGAGGAGATCGGGCGGCGACCCGCGATGGTGTCCCTGAAGCGCCTGGTCATCAGCAGCCAGAAGGAGGGCAGCGAACGGAAGGCCTTGCAGCTGGCCGAGGCCTGCCGCGAGTTCCTCCTCTCCGGCGCAGGCTCCTTCGATGACCTCGTGGACCAGTACGCCCCGGAGGACCAGAAGGGGGAAGGCAGCCGCCTGGACCTGACCGAACAGGAGGCGTCTCGACTCCTCCGCAGCCTCCACCCTGGACCCTTGAGCGCCGAGTTCCTGTCCACAGGGGCCCCCGGCGACCTCTCCCCCGTGCTTCGCTTCTCGCAGGAGCGGGGCTCGGCGTTCTTCCTCGTGTACCTGCTGGAGGGTCGCACGGAGGCCGTCGGGGCCACCCCGTTCCGCGACTTCGAGCTTCAGCGGGCCCTCCGAGGGGCGATCTCCGAAGAGAATCGGGACCTCCGCGTGCGGCGCGGAGTGAGCGATCTGGCCCGGACGACCCGCGTGTCGGATCGGAATGTGCGGGAAATCCTGATCAGGGAAGGCGGAGGCCGCTGACACGCCCAGTGCCCCTGGATCTGCCTCGAAGCTCGCTTCCCGGCCCGCCAGCGGTAGCCGAGAGGAGAATCGCTGGATAACCTCTGAACCCCGCTCAGCGCCCCGCGTTGAGCGGCTGCCCGGGCGGTGCACACCGCCTGAGCACCTCGCACTCCACCTCCACCGGTCCTCGGGCCTCCGACGACCGCTCCCCACCATCGGGCGGCCTCCCCAGGGAGGCCACCCCCAGGAAACCGCCCCGGGAAGCCCCTCTGGCCGAGCAGCCAGCCCGGCAACGTCAACGCCATGAGCAACGACTACAAGGACATCCAGATCGAATCCTCCATGCCCAAGCCCTGGGAGGAGGAGGAGACGTTCAACGACGTCCTCTACGAATGGATGAGGAGCGGGCCCTGGCTCCTGCTCTCCGGCGGCCTGCACGCCGTGGCATTCCTGATCGTGGCGAACATCCCGTGGAGCATCTTTGACTCTGCCCCGGAGAACGTCGTCCAGGCCTCGATCGAGCAGGCGCCCGAGCCCGAGATCGAAGAGCCCGAGGAGCCGGAAGAGGAGATCGAGGAGGAGACCGAGGAGGAGCCGATCATCGAGGACTTCGAGGTCTCCGACCACAACGAGACGGACACCAACGAGGAGTTCGAGCAGTCGGAAGGTGACCCGACGATGGACTCGGACTCCCCCTTCGACAAGAACAACAGCAACTCGCTGCTCGGCATCGGCGGGGGCGCCGGTGGCAAGTACGGCGGACGCTTCGGCGGCAAGCGGAACCTGCGCGCCGGCGGGGGCAAGGGCACCGAGCAGGCCATCAAGGACGGCCTGGAGTGGCTCAAGAAGCACCAGGACAAGGACGGCAAGTGGGACTGCGCCGAGTTCATGAAGCACGACCCCCCGGGGGACAAGTGCGACGGCGGCGGCGACTCCATCCACGACATCGGCGCCACGGGCCTCGCGCTTCTGGCGTTCCTTGGAGACGGCCACACGATGACCCGCGGCACCTACAAGGACGTGGTCAAGCGCGGCATCAAGTGGCTCGTCCAGGAGCAGGACCGCGAGAGCGGCCTGTTCGGCGACGGGATCGGCAAGCACTACCTCTACGACCACTCGATCGCGACGCTCGCCATGTGCGAGACCTTCTACCTCGACAAGTCGACCCTGCTGAAGACCAAGGCCCAGAAGGCCATGGCCTTCATCAGCCGCGCGCGGAACCCGTACGGGGTCTGGCGTTACGACGTTCCGCCCAACGGCGACAACGACACCTCGGTGACCGGCTGGATGGTCTTCGCCATGAAGTCGGCGGAAGAGGGCAAGCTGAAGATCGACCGTCAGGCCTACAACGACGCGATCAACTGGTTCGACGAGATGACCGATCCGGGCACCGGCCGGGTGGGCTACACCGTCGACGCCGGTCCTGGCAGCCCGAGCTCCCGCGTGACGGGCATGAACGATCAGTACCCCGCCGATAACGGCGAGGCGCTGACGGCCGTGGCGCTGCTCTGCCGGTTCTTCCTGGGTCAGAACCCGGACGACAACCCGGTCATGAAGGACCACGCCGAGCTGCTGCTGCGCGACCTGCCCGAGTGGGACGGCAAGGACGGCTTCACGAACGACATGTACTACTGGTACTACGGCTCCTACGCCATGTTCCAGATGGGCGGCAAGTACTGGAAGGCGTGGAAGAAGGCGCTCGAGACGGCGGTCCTCCGCTCCCAGCGCAAGGACGGCTCCTCGAAGGGATCCTGGGACCCGAACGGCCCCTGGGGCTACGCCGGCGGCCGCGTCTACTCCACGGCGACCATGGTGCTCTGCCTCGAGGCGTACTACCGCTACGCGCGCGTCCTCGGCGCTCGCTGATCCAGGGCGGATCGCTCCGCCAGCCAGAACGCCCGCGTGGTCCTCGGACCACGCGGGCGTTCTGCGTTGGGGCCAAGACGGGCAGGCCGCAGCGCCCCCCCCACCCGCCGGTTCAGTCAAACACGACCTTATTTTGGGCGTGAACCGGCCTCCTCGACCTCCGTTCCCGGTGGCGACCAAGTGATCGCCTGAGCGGCGAGGAGCCCCTTATGAAGACTGAATCGACCCCTGCCATCGCACCCCGCACCACCTCCCTGGAGGAGGAGTCCTTCGGCGACGCGCTCTACCAATGGATGGATCGCGCCCCCTGGATCGCGATCTCCGGGATGCTCCATCTGGTGGTCATCCTGATCTGCGCCGCCATCCCCTGGTCGATCTTCGACGAGGAGCAGCCGCAGGTGATCACCTGTTCCATCGAGCCGGTCGAGACGCCAGAGATCCTCGAGCCCGAGGAGCCCGTCGAGGTCATCGAGCCCGAGGCACTGTCCGAGGTCGTCCCGGAGGTCGAGATTGACCAGCCGGTGCAGAGCGAGCTGTTCACCGAGGAGAGCTCCACCACTCCCGACGGTGACCCTACGCTCGACAGCGTCTCTCCCTTCGATAGCGTCAACCCCGAGGCGATCGTCGGCATCGGCCCCGGGGGCCCTCCCGGAAGCGCCGGCCGCTTTGGGGTCGGCGCCGGTGGGCCGGGAGGCAAGCCTGGCGCACGGAGCGTGATGATCGCGCTCGATTGGCTCGCCGAGCACCAGGACGCGAAAG
>CBFHHK010000137.1:0-12409 GCA_965655435.1 Planctomycetota bacterium
CAGTCGTGTGGGGATAGCCCTCCGGGGTCGGCAGGGGGACGCGGCGGCTCGCGCGCCGAGGCCCGGGCACTTGCGCTCACCGCCGCCGAGCGGTGGCGGATCGGGCGGTACGGCCCAGGAGGGCGGCGAGCGGCCGGCGGCGGCACGGCGCAGAACGGAGGAGGCCCCCCCGCGTCGCCGCGGAGGGGCCTCCTGGTGCCGCCCGAGGGCACCCGCCGCTCAGTAGTTCTTGGCGAAGAGCACTCGCTGGGCGCTGGGCTGGCCCGTCTTGATGCACTTCCCGGGCTCCACCGCGGGGCCTTCGCCCTCCAGGGGAATGCAGCGGATCGTGGCCTTGGTCGCCTCCTTGATGGCGAGCTCGGTCTCGGTGGTCCCGTCCCAGTGGGCGTAGACGAAGGAGCTCTTCGAGCCCTCGAAGGCCGCCACGAAGTCGTCCCAGGAATCCACCAGGTGGGTGTTCTCCTCGCGCATCTTCAGGGCGCGCTCGTAGAGCTCCTCCTGGAAGCGGTCGAGGCGCTTACCGATCTCGATGCCCAGCCCATCCCAGGGCAGGACCTCCTTCACGGGGCGGCCGCGCTCGTCGAGCTCGGCGAGGCGCATCTTGCTCATGACCGCGCGCTGCTCGAGGTCGCGCGGGCCGATCTCGAGGCGCATGGGGACGCCCTTGCGCTCCCACTCGTAGTACTTCGCGCCCGGCTTCATTCCCGTCCGCTTGTCCACCTCGACCCGCAGGCCATCCTCACGCAGCTCGGCGCCGATGCGGTCGGCGGCCTCGAGGACCGCGTCGCGCTCCTCGTCCTTGCGGTAGATCGGGACGATCACCACGTGGATCGGCGCGAGGCGCGGCGGGAGTACCAGGCCGTCGTCGTCCGAGTGGGTCATGATCAGCGCGCCGATCATGCGCGTCGAGAGGCCCCAGGAGGTCTGCCACACGTACTCGCGCTCGCCCTCGGCGTTCTGGAAGGTCACGTCGAAGGCCTTGCCGAAGTTCTGGCCCAGGTCGTGGCTGGTGCCGGACTGCAGGGCCTTGCCGTCCTGCATCATGGCCTCGATCGTGAGGGTCTCGAGCGCGCCAGCGAAGCGCTCGTGGGCGCTCTTGACCCCGCGGACGACGGGCATAGCCATCATGTCCCGCGCGAAGTCGCGGTAGACATCGAGCATGCGCGCGACCTCCTCCTTTGCCTCGTCATGGGTGGCGTGCGCGGTGTGCCCCTCCTGCCAGAAGAACTCACTCGTGCGCAGGAACATGCGCGTGCGCAGCTCCCAACGCATGACGTTGGCCCACTGGTTGATCAGCAGCGGGAGATCGCGGTGGGAGTCGATCCACTTCCCGAAGAAGTGTCCGATGATGGTCTCCGACGTGGGGCGGATGCAGTACGGCTCCTCGAGCTCCTTGCCGCCTGCGTGGGTCACCACCGCGAGCTCCGGCGCGAAGCCCTCCACGTGCTCGGCCTCCTTCTCAAGGAAGCTCATGGGGATGAGCATCGGGAAGGCGGCGTTCTTGTGGCCGGTGGCCTTGAAGCGCCGGTCAAGGTCCGCCTGCATGGCCTCCCAGATGGCGAAGCCGTGGGGCTTGATGACCATGCAACCCTTCACGACGCCCGCGGGCTCCGCGAGGTCGGCGTGCTGGATGATGTCCTGGTACCACTGCGCGTAGTCTTCCGCGCGGGACTTGATCTTGGCCTGGGCCACTGGCGTTCCTCTCTGATCGGGTCTCCAGCGCCGGCGGCCCGTTCGGGCGGGGCCTCCCTCGGTCACTGGGTGGGGGAGGTTAGCTGGAGCGGGCCTCCGCCGGCGCGGCGCGCCCGCGGAATGTGCTCACGACGGGGCAATCGGGGGCCACGGGGAGCGAACCCGGTCCCGGCGGGTGGGATGAGGCCGGCCGTAGACTATGCTCCCGCCGCACCCCTGACCGCCCAGACACGATGACCGACCAGAGCCTCACGATCACGCCCGAGATGACGATGGAGCAGATCCTCTCCGTCGCGCCCGCCGCCCAGCGCGCCCTGTTCCAGCGCTACCACGTCGGCGGCTGCTCGGCCTGCGGCTTCCAGCCGTCGGACACCCTGACCCAGGTGGCCAAGGACCACAACATCCTCGACATCAAGGACATGGTCGAGACGATCATCCGCGCCGAGACCATGGATCGGGATCGGCAGATCAACCCCGATGAGGTCCGGGCGCTGACCGCCGCGTCGGAGGACTTCTCCTTCGTCGACGTGCGCACGCCCGACGAGCGGACCGAGGATGCGGCCGAGGGGGCCGAGGCCCTCGACTACAACGCGTCTGACAAGTACATGTCGCTGCCCAAGGACCGCCGGATCGTGTTCATCTGCGCGAACGGAGACCGGAGCCTCGACGTGGCGAGCTACTTCCTCGGCCACGGCTTCGAGAACGTCTTCGCGGTCCGCGGCGGGCTCGAGGCCTGGACCGCGAGTCGCTAGAGGCCCGCGTCGAACCAGGGGTCATCGAGGCCCGTGATCTCGACGAGGCCTGAGCCCTTGCGGATCCGAACCGTGCGGGTCTCGCCATCGAAACCGAGGACGATGGACGCCGTGGTGGCGGCGAGGCCCCTTGGCGTGAAGGACACCCGGTTCCCGTCGGGGGACTGGACCTGCACGACCTGCACACCCTCGAAGACGGCGTCCGCGCCGTACACGCGCACGAAGGGGCCGGCCTGATACGGCGAGGTGAGCGGCTCCCCGGTCTCGTGGACGCCGCTGTACCCGCCGCCGCCGGCCGTGAACTCCACGGCCAACGGGAGGCGGTAGAGGGCCGCACGGTTCTGGACCTCACGCATGTCCGCCGCGAGCAGTCGGGCGGCGCTGTCGAGGGTCACCTCGGGTCGCGCGAAGTAGGCCGGGATCCCGACGCTCGCTGTGATGGTCAGCAGGGCGAGGATGATCAGCAGCTCGAGGATCGTGAAGCCGCGACGCGTCTGACTCTGGGTGCGGGGAGGCTGGGCCATGGCAGGCGGCCCGCTTCTCGGACCTACTCCGGACCCATCGGCTGGCGCGACGGCCCATCTTGAGCGGAGCCCTGGACCCTCGCTGAGGTCTCCTAACGAGCTGGCTCGGTCGAGCCCTGAGCCGGGGAGGTCGCGCCCGGGGGGGCCCAGACGCACATGGCTCCGCCGGGTGGGGCCGGACTTACGGGAGCCTGCAGGCCAGCTCTTCACGGGAGCCCGGTGCGGAGCGGGAGGCCCGGTGCGAAGCGGGAGACTCGGTGCGGAGCCGGAGGCCCGGTGCGAAGCGGGAGACTCGGTGCGGAGCGGGAGACTCGGTGCGAAGCCAGGAACTCAGCGTAGAACCGGCAACTCCGCGCACGGCGAGGAACTCACTGCCGGGGTACGCCAGCGCGGCTCAGGTGGCGGCGATCAGGGCCTCGAGGGCCTCGACCAGCTGCTCAGGCTCCACGGGCTTCACAAGGCAGCGCTCGCCCTGGAACTCGGCCGGGAGGACCACCGCGGCGTCGTGTCCGGTCATGAAGACGAAGGGGATCCCTCGCTCGTTGAGCCGGGTGGCGGTGGGGGTCGACAGGGTCCCCCCCAGGTCGAGGTCGAGCACCGCCGCGCGGAACGATTCGGCGTCGATGGCCTCGATCGCCGCTGCGTTCGTCGCGAAGGGGCCGATCACGGTCCAGCCGAACGTGCTGAGGGCGAATGTGATCGCCTCGGCGAGGACCGGGTTGTCCTCGACGACGAGTACTGAGTGGGAGACCATGATCCAGCCGATCAGGGCGGGCGGAGCCCCTCGAGGGCTCGCGCCGCGGGCGAAGCGGGCTGGTCAGAGAAGCTATCGAATCACGGCCATTCCCGCTTCTGCTACTCCATATCCTCGGCCATGAGCCGGGGGCAGGGGCCCCACGGAGGTATGGCGGAAGAGATCCAACAGGGCGCGCGAGGCGGAGCGCAGCGGAGAGGGCGGGCAGGCGCCATCGCGGTGCTCCTGGTGCTCGCGGCGCTGATCAAGCTGGCGCTGATCGCGATGCCGCCGGAGGAGATTTCCCCAGGTGGACTCCCGGACACGGAGGAGTGGCGCCGTGGGATGGCGGCCCAGGAGTGGGTTGACGGACCCCTCGTGCCCTACTTCGACTACCAGCAGGGTCACTTCCAGGGAGGCACGCTCCTCACCATCGGCCTCGACGCGGTGAGCTTCGCGGTGTTCGGCGGTTCGCCGCTGACCATGCGGCTGCCCAACCTGATCTACGACTGGGTCACGATCGCCTTCCTCTTCCTGCTCGTGGACCGGCTCTTCTCGCGCCGCGCGGCCTGGATCGCTGGGCTCTTCGCGTGCGTACCCGCGCCCGGTTACGCGATGGTCGGGGCGATCGCGTGGGCCTCCCACGTGGAGGCCAACGCGTTCGCCATGGCGGTGCTCTGGTCTTGGAGCCTGCACGCCTTTCGGCCGGAGCGGCGCCTGCCCGGGGCGTTCGGCGTAGGCGTGGCGGCCGGGCTCGCGCTCTGGTTTCACTACGGCCTCGCGCTGTGGCTCGCGGTCATGCTGCTGGTCGAGGTCTTGCGCGATCGGAGGGCCCTGCTGAGGGCAGACATGGGGGTCCGGGTCGGGGGAGTCCTCGTCGGCCTCTGTCCCTGGTGGATCTACAACCTGACCCACGACTGGCAGGGGCTCGGCGTCTACGGCAAGTCTGCGGCGGGGCACTTCCAGAGCTCGTTGTCGGGGGTCCGGGACGCCTTCGTGGCGCTGGTCACCGAGTACCTCCCGCACTCGCTCTTTCTCCCCGAGCTCGCGGGGGCCGGGCGGGTGATCGAGTTCTTGTTCCTCTCCCTGGCGATCGCCGCCTGGCTGGTGGTGTCGTTCGGGGCTCTCCGCGCCCTCCTCCGTGAGCGGGAGGTCCGTCCCGAGCTCGCGCTCGCCCTCTACCCCCTGCTCTGGACCCTGAGTTACGTCCTCGGGACCTTCCAAGGGCAGCCGCTGAAGGGCGTCAACGGCTACCGCTACATGCTGCCGCTCCACCCTGTGGCGTGGATCAGCCTCGGGGTCTGGCTCTCGCGGTGGCGACCCGCGCCGGCTTGGTCCGTCGCCATCCTGATGCTCGTGACCCTCGGGGCGTCCACGGCCACGTACCTGCGCCCCGATCGCGCGCACCTCAACGCGACGGCGCCGGGGCATCTCGTGGAGAGCGTCGGGGGCTTCCTCTTCGAGCGCGCGGGGGACGACCCGGAGCGGCTGGTCGAGGCCATGAACCGGGCCATCGCGCTGCGCCCCGACCTCGAGGCGGACATCGTCCTGTTCACCCTCTCGGGCCGGTTGAAGTACGGGTCGACCATGTCGCCACCTCCACAAATGCCGGCCGGGCCCGCTCGGGCTCGGATTGAGGCAATGATCCGCGGCTTCAGCGAGTCCCTCGCGGCCCTCGAAGAGGCCGCTCCTGAGCGCTTCAAGCCGTACTTCTCTCCCCTTCAGGCTGGCGAGCGTCCCTTCGCCTGGGCGGACCGCAGCCGATTCTGGATCCAGTGGCAATTGCGGGGGTCGCAACGGCCGAAAGATGCCTACGCCCACTGAGGCGCCCTTGGATCGGACTTGAGCCCGGGGGCTTCGGGGTGCTCCGACCGATGGCCAGCTCCGCTCTCAACTCCGCCCTCAGCGATGCCTTCCGCGACCGCGAGGTCGGCCTGCTGACCCGTCTGCACTTCTCGGTCTACGGGAGCGAGCTCGGGTTCCGCCTCCTGAAGACCCACCGCAAGCTCTCGCACCTCGGAGCGCGGCGACAGCGCGCGGCCGCCGGTCGAGCGCTCATCGAGCGCACGGGCTGCCCCGTGGAGATCGACCCGGAACTCGGCTATCGCTGGATTGAACCGGGGGAACTGCCGGGCATGGAGGCGCTCACGCGCTCCTGCCAGGGCGTCATCGACGAGGCCCGTCCGCACCTGCCCCGGCTCCGGGCTGAGGCCCCCGGTCGCTTCCGAATCGCGTTCGATCTGCTGGGCGACGACGGAGTAGATCAGCGGCCCGAGCTCGTGGACGCGATGATCTCTGACGAGCTCCTCGCCTGCGCCGCGGACTACCTCGGGGGGGTGCCGCTGCTGCGGCGCGTCGCCGTGGGTTACTCGCCAGGTCAGGAGGAGCCAGCGCGGAGCGGGTGGGCCGGGAGTCAGCTCTTCCACTTCGACGGCGAGGACGACCGGCAGGTCAAGGTCTTCGTGCTCCTCTCGGACGTCGAGGATGAGCGAGATGGTCCGCTGACGTTCCTCCCCGCGAGGGCGTCACGCGAGGCCGTGAAGAGGCTCGGCAAGCGGCCCCTGGGTCCGGTCGGTTCCTACATGAGGGCCGGCCCGTACTCGGACGAGTCAGTCCGTCGGGTCGTCGACCCGTCGGACCTCGTGACCATGACCGGCGCGCGCGGCCGCGTGCTCTTGCTCGACACCTCCACGACGCTCCACCAGGGAAGCCGCGTCCATCACGGCCGCGAGCGCGCCGTCTTCATGGGGGTCCTCCAACGCTTCGATCTCGTCCACGAGACGCCCTTCAACTGGATCGACCCGAGCCGCTTTGCGGGCGGCTCGCCGCAGGCCCTGGCGCTCACGCCGCCGCGGCCCATCCCGCGGAACTTCTTCTTTCCGGATCCGCTCGCGGAGCACTCCGCGACAGTCCGCCGCGGCGTCGGCCGGGGACCGGAAGAATTTGAGTTCGAGCGCGCGTCTGCCGCCTGAACAGGCCGCGATTCTGGGCTAGTCTTCCGACATGCCCGTTGCCAATTCCCACGCCGCCACCCTTGTTGACACGGTCGAGTCTGCGGACTCGGTCACGGTCGCTCGTGCCAAGGCGGAGCTCGCATCGCACCGCTGCGCGAAGTCCCTCCGCTCGCCCGCCGCGCTCCGCAACTTCATGGAGCACCACGTGATGTGTGTGCTGGACTTCATGTCCATCGTGAAGAGCCTCCAGCGGGACCTCACCAGCGTCGGCCCGGTCTGGACCCCGCCGCTCGATCGAGAGGGGGCGAGGTTCATCAACGAGATCGTCCTCGACGAGGAGTCGGACGCCGAGTTCGGTGAGCACGCCCTGAGCCACTTCGAGTGGTACCTCGCGGCCATGGAGCAGGTCGGCGCTGACACGCTCCCGATCCGCGGCGTCACCGAGCGACTTCGCGGCGGGGAGCCCCCCCTCGCGGTCCTCTCGGACTGTGGATTGCCGGGTGCTGCGGTGCGGTTCGGAAGGCAGACCTTCGAGCTGCTCGAGGGGCCGCTCCACGTGCGCGCGTCGATCTTCTTCCACGGCCGTGAGGATGTGATCCCGCAGCTCTTCATCCCCATCGTGGATGAGCTCACCGCGGAGGGCACGGACTGCTCGCTCTTCAAGCGCTACCTGGAGCGCCACATCGAGGCCGACGGGGAGCACCACGGCCCGCTCGCACGACGGATCCTCGGCCGCATCCTGGCCGGTGATCCCCGCAAGGAGCGGGAAGCCCGCGAGGCCGCCGAGAAGGCCCTCGAGGCGCGGCGGGACCTCTGGGATGCCCTCGCTGCGATGGTCTGAGGACCGGCGCCCGGGGAGGCCGCGGCGGCGGAGACGACGTGGGACCCAGCGCGGGTGACCCCGCGTGGCGGACCCAGCGCAGGTGATCCAGCGCCATGGGGGCCTCGGGCTCAGGACCCGAGCCGGAACTCCGCCGCGAGGGCCTCGCGGACGGCCGCTCCCTCCTCTCGTGCGCCGCGGAAGCAGAACACCTGGACCCAGCGCTCGCCCACCCTGGCGGTGATGGCGTGGTCGAACTGGGGGACCTCGTTCACGGTGACGTTCGCCTCGGGTGAGCTGAGGCGCAGGGACTCCACCTGGCCGATCGGGATGCCCTCCTGGTCCGCGGGAAAGGCGAAGGTCCCGAGGCGCCGGTCCACGTTCAGGTACCGCGCGGGGTCTCGGTCGCGCCCGCGGCTCCAGTGCGTCACCGCGGCGGCGCCGAGCGCGCAGCTCGCGAGCAGCGGCATGGTCCACGCGCCGGCGCCCATGATCCCGAACGTGAGGCTGAAGGGGAAGATGCTCAGGAAGGCGAGCCCCCCGAACGCGACCAGGGCGACCTCCCAGGGCGCGAGCCGGGGCTTGCGGAGGACGAGTCGATCCCGCCGATCCACCGCCACGAGCTCACGGTAGCGACGGTCGCTGCGGCGCGGCCGGCGCGCGGTGAGCGCGCGTAGGGCGCGCCCGAGCAGCAGGACCCCGATACAGTGGAAGGGCGTAAGGAAGACCGCGACGAACGCCGGGAACGACGCACCGCTCACGTCCACCACGGCCTCCTCGGGGTCTGCTGGATCAACGCGCGCGGTGATGACCTCGCCCTCGGGGTGGCGACGGACGACGCCGCGAGCGTGGTCCGCGTCACTCGCGCTCATGGCTCCGAAGGCGTACCTGTCGGACGTGTACTCGAGTCCCTCGAAGCGGTACTGGAACGTCACCGTTGGCTTGAAGGTCGTCCCGTCGCTCGAGCGGTGCCGTTCGACCGCTGAGGAGATCACCACGGCCTCCACGGGGATCCACTCTCGGCGGGCCCGACGCTCCTGCAGGAGCTGGAGCGCGAGCATCGAGTCCACGCCGAGGAGGACCCCGTTCCAGAGCAGGGCCATGGCCAGGAGGAGCCAGCCGCGTGCGCGTCGGCCCTCAGCTCGCGCCACGTCGCCCTCGCTCCGCAGCCGTTGGGTGTTCCGGGCCACGCCCGATCACCGCTCGGACCCGGCGATGTGCTGGGGGGCGGCCCACCGTCCCGGTCGCGACCACATCGCTGGTGGAGGTCATCGGTCCAGCCCGACCGCGTCCTCGATGCGCTCGAGGCCGTCCGCATCGAGGAGTTCGATCATGCGCCGTGCGGTCTGCGGGATCAGGCCGGGGCCCTCGTACACGAGGCCGGTGTAGAGCTCCACGAGGCTGGCTCCGGCTCGGATCCGTCGGTAGGCCTCCTCGGGCGAGTCGATCCCGCCGACCCCGATGATCGTGGCGCGATCGCCGGCGCGTCTGGCGAGGTGCCGGACGAGGGCCTCCGCGCGGGACGCCAGCGGGGCGCCGCTCAGCCCGCCGCGACCGATGGCGTCGAGGCGCCCTGCGGGGGTCCGCAGACCGGCGCGGTCCGAGGCGGTGTTGGTGGCGACGAAGCCGGCGATACCCCGCTCGAGGGAGAGGTCGACGAGCTCATCGACGGCGGCGCTGTCGAAGTCCACGGTGGTGGGGGGAGAGAGCTTGACGAGGACGGGGACGGTGGAGGCGAGCTCCGTGCGGACGCCCATCACCGCGTCCAACAGGGGCTCGAGGGCCTCGGGGTCCTCGAAGGTCTTGCCCTCGGTGGTGTTCGGGCAGGAGACATTGAGCACCAGCAGGTCCGCGAGGGGCAGGAGCCGCCGGGCGCTCGTGGCGAAGTCCTGGATCCCCGCGTCGCCGAGGATGTTCGGGTCGTGGGTCTTGACGATGTTGATCGCCAGGGGGAAGCCCGCGGGCCGGCGGGTCCGCTCGATGCGCCGCGCGATCGCGTCGAGCCCGTGGTTGTTCAGGCCCATGCGGTTCACCAGCGCGCGATCCTCGGGGAGCCTGAACGCGCGGGGCTTGGGGTTGCCGGCGCTCGGGAGCGCGCTGATGGAGCCGACCTCGCAGAAGCCGAGGCCGACCGCCGCCCACATGGGGATCAGCTCGGCGTTCTTGTCCAGGCCCGCGGCGACCCCGATGGGGTTCGCGAAGTCGAGGCCCAGGGCGCGCACGGAGAGCCTCGCGGCCTGCTCGCGGCTGAGGCCCGAGCGAAAGACAGCCCGCAGCACCCCGGGCGCGCGCTGGCCGAGCCTGCCCGCGCGGATGCTGAGGTGGTGAGCGCCCTCGGGGCTGGCGCGGAAGAGGAGCGGGCGGAGCGCGGAATAGAGCGTCGGCATCGGTGGGGAGAGGATAGCGCCGCGCGGCGCCGCGCTCGCGGTCGGATCAGCGGAGTCGTCCGACGCGACCGCCGGGGCCCGCGAACCACACGCTCCCGTCGGAGGGGGAGACCTCGACGCAGTGGAAGCCCAGGTCGGAGAGGCCCGACCATGTCCGCCCCCCGTCGCGGCTGATGTCCGTCCCGGTCTGGCCCGTGGCGATGAAGACGCCCGCGCCGAGCGCCGCGGAGCCCGCGCGCTGCCCGCGTGGGCCCACGTCGCAGGGGTGCCAGTTGGCGCCGAAGTCGTCGCTCCAGGAGGCGCAGTGGACGCCGCCCTCCTCGCGGCGCTGGTAGTCGCCGCCCACGACGACGCCGTGGCCGCCCGGCTCGAAGGCGATGCTGAAGGCCCCCGCGGCGGGCTTGGGGGCGCGGAGCGTGGAGTCCGAGACGCTCCAGGGCGCTCCCACCGCGCCTGCGCTGGCGAAGACGCGGGACACGCCGTCGTTGGCGCCGGTGATGATCCAGACCTCGCCCGATGCCAGGGCGCGGATCCCGGTGCCGCTCGCAGCGAAGCTCGCCTCCCCGGAGGTCAGGGCGAGGGGGCCCGGCGCGACCGGGACCCAGCTCGCGCCGCCGTCCTCGGTCCGCAGCAGCCGGAAGCCGCCGTCCGCCATGGGGTCCCCGTAGCAGAGGGCCCGCTCGGCGTCGAAGAAGGCGAAGCCGTCCAGGAAGGCCGCCTCGTCCCGCTCGCGGTGCTGCTCCTCCCAGGTGTCGCCGCCGTCCTCGGTGTGGAGGATGCGAGACTTCTCACCTGGGCCTGCACACATGACCCAGGCCGTGCTCTCGTCGAGGGCGTGGACGTCTCGGACGTCCAGCTCGGCGAGCTCCGTGGGGGCGACCGCCCGCCAGGTGTCGCCGCCATCGGACGTCACCACGATGGTCCCGCCGCTGCCCGTCGCCCAGGCCACGTCGCGGTCCACGGCGCACAGCCCGCGGAGGCTGGACTCCGTGCCGATGGAGAGGGGGTCGAGGGTGTGCATGTGGTGGGGCCCGGCGCCGCTGCACGCGAGCGCTGGGAGGGAGAGGCAGGCGATGGCGAGGGGGGCGGTTCTCATGGGCCGATGCTATCCGGCGCGGGCGGCGGAGGGAGCTTGCTGGTAGAACGGCGCCCATGGACGACCTCAGCGGCTCCGAGAGAGGACTCCCCAGGGACAAGGGTGGCCCCTATGTGGGGGTGGACGGCACCCGTGGCCGCTGGGTGGCCATCGCCATCGGCGGGGACGGCGGCTTTCTGCAGGCGGCGGTCTGCGACAGCCTGGAGGACGTGCTCGCGGCCCACGGGGGCGCGGACGTCTTCGGGATCGATGTGCCCCTCGGGATGCCGGAGGCGGGCCCCCGGGCGGCGGACGCGGCGGCGCGGGTGGCCCTCGGGCCGAGGCGGGCCACCATCTTCATGACGCCGCCACGCGCGGTGCTCGAGGCGCCGACCTACGCCGAAGCGCGGGCCTGCGCGACCGCGCTCACAGGCAAGAGCATCTCTGCCCAGAGCTACGCCCTGCGGCACAACGTGCTCGAGGCGGACGGGCTCCGGGCGGAGCCGCGGGTCTTCGAGGTCCACCCGGAGCTCGCGTTCGGCGCCATGGCGGGGCGAGTGCTCCTGACCGGAAAGCGCTCCTGGAACGGAGCGTCGGAGCGGCGAGATCTCCTCGCGGCGGAGGGGTTGGAGCTCCCCTCGGCGCTCGGAGCGGCCGGCGCGGTGCCCGTGGATGATGTGTTGGACGCGGCCGCTGCAGCCTGGTCGGCGCGCCGGATTGTGAGGGGAGAGGCGAGCCGGGTGCCCGAGACCCCCGAGCTCGACGAGCACCGCCGGCCGGTCGCGATCTGGTACTGACCCTTGGCCATCTGGCGAGGAACGGTCGCACCCGCGGCCCAGCCGCTGGCGAACCCCCGTGACATGGACGTCGATCCCAAGCTCTCCCTGCCCCTCGCCGCCGGGGCGACGCCGCCCGGCTTTCGTCCCCACGCGCTGGAGCTGACCTGGAACCTCCGGGTCCCGCGCGAGGTGGTGTGGGCGTGGCTGAATGACCCCAGGACGTTCACGCGGGGCCAGCTGCCGCCGTTCCGGGTCGAGTTCTTGCCCATGCCCGATGGCCGCCCCGGCGGCTTCGAGCCCGGCTGCCTGAACGCACACCACGGACCCCTGATGAGCTTCCACGGCGTGATCGGTGAGGTCCGGGCGCCCGAGTATCGGGACCTGATCTACGGCTATGGCTCCTATGCGGTCTCCATGAGGGTCGCGCGGCCGCGCCGGCTCCAGTTCTGGTTCGAGGAGGTCGAGCCCGGGAGGTCCAGCCTTCGCATGCGGCTCGATACGGACGTGCGGCGTGGCTTCGGCGCCATCTGGGGCGGGGTGAACCGCTTCTTCTGGTGGAACTTCGGCCTCTCGGCGCGGCTGATCCTGGCCTTCCGAGCCCGACGGGGCTGATCGGCCGGGAGGTCCGAGCGGCCGCGGATTGATGGCGCGCGGGTCGCGCCCGGGGCGCAGGCGCTGTGCCGGCCTGACCGC
>CBFHHK010000138.1:0-12369 GCA_965655435.1 Planctomycetota bacterium
TACCTCGACTCCCTCCTGAGCGGCGCGCTGCGGTCGCCTCAGGAGGTCGCTGCGGCGCTGATCGCAGAGTCCGGCGCCGCGGGTAGCGGCCTGCGCGAGGTGATCGGCCGGCACCTCGCTGCGCGGGAGTTCGAGCACGCGTGGAATGTTGCGCGGCGGGAGTTCGGCGATCCGCCGGCCTTCGGGTTCGCCGTTCCCGATGGCCCCGACCACTACGCGACCGTCCAGCTCGTCGGCGACGTCGGGTCGAGGGCGCGGCTCCGAGCGCGGGCAGGAATCCTGCCATGTGACGGTCGGCGTCGAGTTCAGTGGGCTGGGCCCCGTCCGTGCGGACCTGGCCGTTCGAGGTGACCAGATCGCGCTGCGCCTGGTGGTCGCGCGGCCCGACGTCGCTCAGGAGATCCGCTTCCGGGCCAGCGAGCTGGAGTCCGCTCTCGCCCTCGAGGGGCGCCGCGTCCTCTTGGCGGTCGCCGACGGGTCGGAGGACGAGGCCAGGGTGGACGCGCGCAAGGTTGGAGTGAAGCCCGAGGACCACGTGATGGATCTCGAAGGATGACGGAGCCCCGCAAGAACCTGCCCGAGGCGGTGGCTCTCCGCTATGACCGCGACGCAGCCGAAGGAGCTCCTTCTGTTGTGGCTCGCGGCCGCGGAGAGATCGCCGATCGGATCCTGGAGACGGCCATCGAGGCGGGCGTGCCCATCCGCGAGGACAAGGACCTGCTGGAGCTCCTCTCCATGGTCGAGCTCGGCGAGGAGATCCCCGTCGAGGTCTTCGGCGCGGTGGCTCAGCTGATCTCCTTCCTCTGGGGCATGAACGAGGAGCGGAGAGCTGGAGAGCCTGAGGGCCGCTAGGCCCCGCTCCATGGCGAAGCCAGGGAGGGAGCAGCGTCCAGCGCTTCACCAACCGGGGCCCCGGCCTAAGATCCCTACCGTGAAGCCCCTCCTTGCACTCTCCGTCGGTGACCCCTCCGGGATCGGCCCCGAGATCGCGCCCCTCGCGGTGAATGCCGTACGTGATGAGGCGCGGGTCGTCGTGCTTGGGCACGGAGCGGTCAGGCCAGACGGGATCCCCCTCGTGGAGGCGACCGCGGGCATGGGGTCGCACTCCGTGGCGTGGATCGACACGGGCGGCCCTGCGGAGTGGACTCTTGGAGAGGTTCAGGCGAGCTGCGGTGCGGCCGCCCTGAGCGCCCTCCGCAAGGGGCATGAGCTCGCCCTCGCCGGGGAGGTCGACGCCCTTGTCACCGGGCCGGTCAACAAGGCCGCCATGCACGCTGCAGGCGAGACGGTCGAGGGGCAGACCGAGCTTCTGAGCCGCTGGTCGGGGGCTGAGCGCTACGAGATGATGGGATTCGTCGGCCAGCTCCGTGTGATGCTCGCGACCCGCCACGTCTCTCTCCGCGAGGCGTTGGACCGGATCACGACGGAGCATGTCCTAGACCGGCTCCTCTTCCTTGATGAGGCGCTGCGCTCGATCGGGCTGGCGGATCCGCTCGTCGGGCTCGCCGGGCTCAATCCCCATGCCGGGGAAGGGGGGCTCTTTGGACGGGAGGAGATTGAGGTCCTCGCGCCGGCAGTGGAGCTGGCCCGGGCGCAGGGGATGCGCATTGAGGGCCCCGTCGCCCCGGATTCGGTCTTTGTCCGGGGCCTGAGAGGGGAGTTCGACGCCGTGCTCGCGCTCTATCACGACCAGGCGTTCATCCCGCTCAAGCTGGCCGGGGCCGATTCCGGGGTGACCTTCATTCCGGGACTCCCGTACCGCCGTTTCAGTCCGATGCACGGTACAGCGTTCGATATCGTCGGAAAGAGGCGCTCGGATGGGCAACCTGTCGCAGATCCGACGAATCTCACCGAAGCTCTTCGTGTGGCGTCGAGGATCACCCGTCGGATAGCCGATTAGACTCTTGGAGGCACCGCTCGCCGTTGCGAGCCCGGCCGTCTCTCCCCGGAATCATGATCCAGCGCCAGAAGAAGAAGATCGTCCTGTACCAGCCGAAGCAGGTGGACGACAGCCTCGGAGTCGAGTCGAGCAAGGACATGCTGCCGCTCGAACTCATGACGATCGCCGCCTTCCCGCTCGAGGATGGCTTCGACGTCAAGATCATCGACGGGAGCCTCTACAAGGGCACTGAGGGGCACGAGCGCTTCATCCATGAGGCCGACGGCGCGCTGATGGTCGGGACCACGGCCATCCTCGGGTACATGGTCACCGATGGGTGGCTCGCCATGAAGGCGCTGAAGGAGCGGCTGCCTGATATGCCGGCGGTCATCGGCGGCTGGTTCGCCAGCGTGAAGCCGGACCTCATGCTCGAGACGGGGCTCTACGAGTGCGTTGTCATCGGGCAGGGCGAGCTCATCTTCCGGGACGTGGTCAACGCGATCGACAGCGGTGAGTCGCTCGAGTCCATCGAGGGGATCGCGTACATGAAGGACGGCGAGGTCATCAAGACCCCGCGCCGATCCGTGGCGGGCTGGGACCAGGTCCCCAACGTCCCCTGGCACCTGATCGACCCCGAGCCCTACCGAGAGCACCAGATGCGCGCGCAGTCAGCGCGTGACGTGCTCCGTCTGCCGACGCCGCCCTGGATCGGACACGGCAAGCCGTACTTCGGCATCACGTACTTCTCGAGCTTCGGGTGCCCGGAGCCCTGCGGCTTTTGCTGCAGCCCTGAGATCAGCATGCGCCGCTGGAAGTGCATGCCCGCCGAGCGAATGCTCGACGATATCGAGGAGCTCCATGACCGATGGGGCTTCGACTCGATCCGGTTCCATGACGCCAACTTCGGCGTCATGCAGAAGCGCACGCGCGCCTTCGCGGAGGGCCTGCTGAAGCGGGACCTGCGCATCGGCTGGAACTCGTTCATCGAGACGCACTCCATCCTCAACTACAAGCAGGACACGCTCGACATGATGGCCGAGTCCGGCATGTACGTGGCGGAGATCGGGGCCGAGGCTGGGCTCGACGAGATGATGCAGCGCATCGGCAAGCCCATCAAAGGGGACGACAACATCGCGGCGGCGGTCGAGATGGACCGCCGAGGCGTCCAGGGGTCGATCACCTACATCATCGGCTATCCCGGCGAGAGCGAGGAGTCGATGATGGCGACCATTGACCAGTGCCGCAGGTTGCACAACGCCGCGCCGTTGGCGCGGCCCAACGTCTGGCCATACCGGCCGATTCCGGGCACGGTGATGTGGGACGAGTCGGTGGCGCTCGGCTACGAGGGGCCGACCAGCATCCCCGAGTGGGGGTCCATCGGGGAGTACCATCTCGAGGAGACCTGGCCGGGCAACATCCCGCCCAGGGTCGCCAAGGCGCGGATGATGTATCAGCACCACGCGACCCTCAGCTACGGCCTCGCCCGTGGCAAGGTCGGCTGGTGGGAGCGGCGCGCGCAGCGCCGCCTCGAGGACGGCAGCTACGCGAACGCGCGGCTCGAGGCGAAGGCCTTCGGCGCCTACAGCAAGCTCTCACGTCGCCTCTTCGGAGGGGTCGACACCGTCCGAAGCTGGGTCGATCCCGGACACAAGACGGGGACAGGCGGGAACAAGGCCTCGCGCGCCTCGGTGTCCATGACGGACGCGACCAAGGGCTGAGCGCTCGCGAGGGGCCCCGCCGCGGCGAGCGCCCTCGACGGGACAGGAGCCCTCAGTGAACCCGGGGCAGGAATCGCTGCGGGCCCACGGCCGGGACTGCAGCGAGCCTAGGGCAGGAACTGCTGCATGATCTTCTTCAGCAGGGGGAGGCGCACCGGCTTCTCGAGGAAGTCGTTCATGCCTGACTCGAGCGCGTCCTCGCGGTCGTGCTCAAAGGCGCCTGCGGTGAACGCGACAACGGGGAGGTTCTTCCAAGCCACGTCCAGCTCGCGGATCTTCCGCGTCGCCTCGGTCCCCGCCATGACCGGCATCATGAGGTCCATGAGCACGAGGTCGAACGGCGCCTCAGCGATCGCCTCCACCGCGGCTCGGCCATTGGAGACCACCAAGGCCTCGGCGCCGAGCTTCGTCACGAGCCTGCTCGCGATGACCTGATTCATCTGATTGTCCTCAACGATGAGGACCCGCGCCCCGGAGAACTCGTTGAGCGCGTTGGGGGCCGGCGGCGCACTCTCTGCGACCGCGAGCGGGAGGGCGCTGCCTTCGACGGCTTCGGCCTCCAGGGAGAAGGCGAAGGTGCTCCCCCCGGGGTCGCTGCGGACCAGCTCCAGGGCGCCGCCCATGGCCCGGGCCAGCTCGCTGGAGATGGCGAGGCCGAGGCCGGTGCCGCCGAACTCCCGGGTCACCGAGTCGTCGGCCTGGGTGAAGGGGTCGAAGAGGGACGGCTGCGCCGCCTCGGCGATCCCGATCCCGGTGTCCGAGACGGTGATGCGAGCCTTGGTCGGGGATACGGACTCGAGGGCCACCCGGATCCTCCCCTCGGTGGTGAACTTCACCGCGTTCCCCAGGAGGTTGGCGATGACCTGACCGATCCGCCGGTCGTCGCCCAGCCGCGGGGTCTCGAAACCGTCGGAGCAGTCGACGTCGAACTGGAGGCCCTTGGCGAGGGCCTCGGGCTCGAACTGGCTGGCCACGCGCCGAACGATCTCGGGCAGAGAGACCGGGTGGAGGTCGAGGTCCGCGCCGCTCGCCTCCAGCTTCGAGAGGTCGAGGATGTCGTTCACGAGGGCGAGGAGCGACTGGGCGCAGGAGTCCATTGTCGCGATCTGCTCTTGCTGCTCGTCCGTGAGCTTGGTCGTCCTCAGCAGGTCGATCATCGCGCCGAATCCGTTGAGTGGCGTCCGAATCTCGTGGCTCATCACCGCCAGGAAGCGCTCCTTGGCCCGGACCGCGGCGTACGCGTCGTTCAGCGCCGCGCTGAGCCCCTTTCCCAGCTCGCGTGCGTCCTTCAGGGCGGTCCTGTTCGCCTGCATGACGAGCAGCAGGTCGGGTGTCGAGTCGCTCGGCGGGAAGTCCGCCATGGTGAGCTTCTGGGTCGCGACCTCCCTCACGCTTCGGACAACCGGAGAGCCGATGAAGGCGACCTGACCGCCCGCGCCGAGCGGGAACATGTTCCCCTTGACCCTCAGATCCGACGCGCGATGGCGGAGGACCACCGCGAGCCCAGAAGAGGGCTCCAGGGCGGCGATGGAGTCAAGCCCGCGCGGCCGAAGGACCTCGAACGCCGAGTCCGCCCTCTCTCCCTCTCTGAGGTCCTGTCGCCGGCTCAGTACATCGCCGACCACGGCGGCGCGATGCTCGTGGTCAAGGATGAAGCCGAAGGGGAATGACTCCGCAAACTGCTTCTTCGAGAGCGAGACCTCGGGATCGCTCATGATCCCGTCGCGCCCTCCCGGAGGCGGAACTGCTGATGGCCAGCGGCGCTTCCCTCGAGGTGCTCGATCTCGACGGACTCGTTGAAGCGGGTGGCGAGCCCCTTGATCAGGCCGATGACCATCGGCGCCAGCCCCTCTCGCTCGGAGTAGTAGTGGAGGATGCTGGTCCCATCCTCGAGGGCCTCGCGCTTGAAGCTTGGGGGGACCATCTCAGGCATGGCGTTGCCGATACGGTCGTGCATCGTGTCGAGGTTGTCGAGGAAGTCGTTGAGCGTGCTGCCCATCATGCTGACGAGGTCGCCGTAGCCCTCCTCGATCGTGTAGACGGTCCAGTACTCGCCAAACGCCTCGAGGACCGCCGCCGGCGGCAGGCCGAGCGTCTCGGACGCGGCATTCACCAGCCCGTAGGTGACCGCGTCGTCATAGACGTCCATCGCCACGAAGCCGCCCGGGTCGATCCCAGCCCGCTCGCAGATCGTTGACCACGCCGCATCTCCGAAGCGGCTCCTGACGAGGCCTTCGACGGCGCGGTTGACGAGTCCATACATGATGAGCAGTGGGTCAGGGGCAGCGGTGAGGCAGGGCCCACATCAGAACCCGGATCTCCCGTCGCGTCCAGACCAAGGGGCGCTCGCGTGGTGAGCGGCCAGGTTGCGTCAGTCGGTCACGTCTCGTCTCTCAGAGGTCGACCTCGGTCGCCTCTTCTGCACGATCCATGATGAAGCGGAACCGCGCGGAGGGGTCCTTGCCCATGAGGTCGTTCATGACGCGGTCTGTGACCAAGCCATCCGCGATCTCGACGCGCAGCAGTCGGCGTTGTGCTGGATCAAGCGTTGTCTCCCAGAGGGTCCTGGGCATCATCTCCCCGAGCCCCTTGAAGCGGGTGATGGAGGGCGTGGAGCGGCCACCGCCGTGCTCGGAGATGATCCGGTCGCGGTCTGCCTCGTCCGCTGCCCACCAGGTCTCCTTGGCGATGTCCACGCGATAGAGCGGTGGGACCGCGATGTAGAGGCGACCAGCCGAGATGAGGCCGGGCAGGTGCCGGTAGAAGAAGGTCAGGAGGAGCGTCGTGATGTGGTGCCCATCCGAGTCTGCATCCGCCAGCAGGATGACCCGCTGGTAGCGGAGCTTGGAGAGATCGAAGTCGGCTCCGATGCCGCAGCCGAGCGCGGTCAACAGGTCGGCCAGCTCCTTGTTATCGAGGACCTTCTTGAGCCCGGCGTCCTCCGTGTTCAGCACCTTCCCTCGCAGGGGCAGGATGGCCTGCAGCGTCCGGTTTCGGCCCTGCTTGGCCGACCCTCCCGCCGAGTCACCCTCGACGATGAAGAGCTCGGAGTTGTCGCGGTTCTTGGTGGAGCAGTCCGAGAGCTTGCCGGGGAGCGTCAGGCGGCTGGTGGCCGACTTGCGGGAGACCGAGGCCGAGGCCGCGCGGCTGGCGGCACGGGCCCGGCTGGCGGCGATGACCCGGGTGATGATCTGCTCCGCGGTCGAGCTGTTCGAGTTCAGCCACTTCTCCAGCGCCGGCCGCAGGGCGCCGTCCACGAGGGCCTGGACCTCGGGGTTGTTGAGCCGGTCCTTGGTCTGTCCTTGGAACTGCGGGTCTGCGATGAAGACCGAGAGGATGCCGAGGATCCCCTCGCGGATGTCCTCGTGGGTGATCTTGACGCCGCGCGGCGTCAGTTTGTGGGTCTCGATGTAGTTCCGGACGGCCTTGTTGAGCCCGGCCCGGAATCCGTTCTCGTGGCTCCCGCCCGAGCTGGTCGTGATCCCGTTGACGTAGCTCCGCAGGTGCTCGTCGGTGGAGTCGGTCCACTGGAACACCATCTCGACGCGCGCGTCCGCGGTCTCCTTCGCGAGGAAGAAGGCCTCCTCGTGAATGGGGGAGGCCGAGCGGGCCTTACCGACGTCTTCCAGGTAGTCGCGGATTCCGTTCTCGTGCCGGAAGACGGTGCGCTTGCCCGCGACCTCGTCCACGAAGACCATCTTCACGTTGGAGTGAAGGAACGCCGCGGTCTCCAGGCGCTGCTGCAGGGTCTCGGAGTTGAAGGTCGTCTTGGGGAAGATCTTCGGGTCCGGCGTGAAGGTGATCGTCGTCCCGGAGCCGCGGACCTCCTTGTCTTTGGCCTTGAGGAGCTTGGTCGCGGGGACGCCGCGGACGAAGTCCATCTTGTACTGGCCTCCGTCGCGACGGATCACGGCGGTGAGCTTCTTGGAGAGGGCGTTGACCACGGACGCGCCGACGCCGTGCAGGCCCCCGGAGGTCTTGTAGTTCCCGTCCCCATCGTTCTGGAACTTGCCGCCCGCGTGCAGCTCCGTGAGGACCAGCTCGAGGCCCGACTTCCCGGTCTTCTTATTCCGGTCCACCGGGATCCCGCGGCCGTTGTCGGCCACCGTCACGGTCTCGCCGGTCTTGTGCAGCGTGAGCGTGATCTCGGTCGCGTGGCCGTTCATGGCCTCGTCCACCGAGTTGTCCAGGACCTCCCACACGAGGTGGTGGAGGCCCGCGCTGTTCACGCCACCGATGTACATCCCGGGGCGCTTGCGCACCGCCTCGAGACCCTGGAGGACGGTGAGCTGGTCTGCGGTGTAAGCCTTGGCCATCGTGCTACAGGGTCGGCGCGCTCACCGGGTCGTGGACGATCTGCTTGATGCGTCCGTTCTTCTGGATCTCGGTCCCGACACCGCCCCGTGCGGTCGTGCGGTACTTGACCGTGGAGATGTTCTTCTGGGCCCCGCGGTTGGTCTCCACGGTGAGCAGGTCCCGGTCACCGCGGCTGGCCTTGAAGCCGAGCAGGGCGTCATCCTTGGCGACCTTGATGAGCTGGACGCCCTTGCCCGGGCCGCCGAGGTAGTTGACCTCCTCCGCGGCGCAGACGATCGCGCGGCAGCGCTGGGTGACGGCGAGGATCGTCTCGCTGCCGTGCACCTTGAGCGCGCCGATGACGGCCTTACCGGCGCTCGGCCTGGCGAACCGACGGCCGGACCGGGTCGAGGGCTCCTGGTACTTGTCGAGGCCGAAGCGGAGGGCGTAGCCGTCGCTCGTGGCCGCGAAGCCGTGGATCATGGGGCAGGAGTCCGGACGCTTGGGATCCTCCGCGATGCTGCCCTTGAGCGTGCGGGAGTCGAAGGAGATGACCGCGACGATGCGCTCCCCGTCCTTCAGCTTGAACAGCTTCTGGATCGGCTCCCCGAACCCTGTGGTCGAGGGGAGGTCCGCGAAGCGGGCGGTGTAGCAGGTGCCCCCAGATGAGAAGAAACCCACCGTCGCGCGGGTCGAGCCCGCCACGCAGGCGAGGACGCTGTCCCCGTCGCGGATCCGTGACTTGGACGGCTCCTTGATCTCCTTCTGCCGCTTGACCCAGCCGTCTCGGGTGACGAGCAGGTGCGTGTCCTCGGCGACGATGAAGTCCTCCTCCGAGTACTCGACCTCCTCCGCTGGGCCCTCGACGATGGTGCGTCGCTTGGCCTCCTTGGACTTGCCGAGCTCCTTGAGCACGTCCTTCAGCTCGTCGCGAACGATGCCCCAGCGTCCAGAGGCCGCGGGGTCGCTGTCGTCGTCCCCGAGGAGGTCCCGGATCTCGGCGGCCCGGGAGCGCTTGGCCTCGAGCTCGTCGAGGACCAGGTTGATCTCGAGCTTCGCGAGCCGGTAGAGCTTCAGCTCGAGGATCGCGTCGGTCTGCTCCTCGTCGAGCTGCTTGTACTTGCGGAGGATCTTCTTGGCGGCGTCCGCCTTGCCGCTCGACGCCCGGATGATCCGGATGATGTCGTCGAGGGCGTCGAACACGAGGGCGAACCCCTCGAGGATGTGGATCCGCTTCTCCAGCCCCTGCAGCTCGTGCCGGAGCCGCCGGGTCACGACGTCGAGCCGGAAGTGGAGGAAGTGCCACAGGACCTCCTTGAGCCCCAGCCTGGACGGGGCGCCCACCTCGGGGTTCTCCGTCGGGACAAGGCAGGTGAGGTTGTAGCTGTAGTTGACCTGCAGGTTCGTGTGCTTGTGGAGGTACGCGAGCACCTTCTGCTCGTCCGCGTCCTTCTTGAGGTCCAGCTCGACCCGGATGTCCTCGGCGGACAGGTCCCGGACGTCGACGATCAGCGCCATCTTGCGCTGGACGACGATCTGACCAATCTGCTCGACGAGGTTCGCCTTGTTCACGCCGTAGGGGACGCTCGAGATCACCATCGTCTTGGTGCTCCGCGTCTTCAGCTTCCTGTCGATGACGCAGGTGCCGCGGATCTTGATGGAGCCCGAGCCGGTCTTGTAGATCTCGCGCAGCTGCTCTCGCGAGGCGATGACATGCCCGCCGGTGGGGAAGTCAGGGCCCTGCACGGCGTCATTCGCCACGAGCTGGTAGTCCTTGACCTCCGGGTCCGCGAGCAGCTTGAGGCAGGCGGAGATGGTCTCCGCCATGTTGTGCGGCGGGATGTTGGTGGCCATGCCGACCGCGATCCCTGCGCCGCCGTTGACCAGCAGGTTGGGGTAGCGGGCGGGGAGCACCACCGGCTCCTCGTTGGTGCCGTCGTAGTTGGGCCGGAACGGGACCGTGCCGTTCCGGATGTCGTCGAGGAGCGGGAGGGCGGGGGGCGCAAGGCGGCACTCGGTGTACCGGTAGGCCGCCGCCGAGTCGCCGTCGATGGAGCCGAAGTTTCCGTGGCCGTCGACCAGGTTGTGGCGCATCTGCCACGGCTGTGCCATGCGGACCAGCGCGTCGTAGAGGGCGGTGTCGCCGTGCGGGTGGAAGTCCTTGAGCGCCGCTCCGACGACCCCCGCGCACTTGCGCGGCTTGGCGTCCGGGAGCATCCGCTCACGGAGCATCGTGTACAGGATCCTGCGCTGCACGGGCTTGAGCCCGTCGCGTACGTCCGGGAGTGCCCGGCTCGTGATGACCGAGAGCGAGTAGTTCAGGTAGCGGGCCTGGGCGGCCTCGTGAAGGGCGACCGCCTCTTCACCATCACCGGAAACTCCCTCGCCGGGGGGGCCGTCACCGGACGCTCCGCCGCCGCTGGCCGCGCCTCCGGTCCCGCTGGAACCCTCGAAGAGGCCGGGGGCCGACTTCTTCGATCGTTCGCTCGTCTTGGTTTTCTTCGTCGACTTCGACGTCTTGGTGCGCGCCACTGGAGGGTCCTCGATGGTCGCCCGCGCGCGCCCGGGGCGGCTCACGCTGGGGAACCCGAGCACGATAGGGGGGCGGGGAGGGCCGTACAACCCCGCGGCGGCCTCGGCCTACGCTTCCTCCCAGAGGGCCGCGTCGATGACCGACGCGGCGTGCAGCAGGAAGCCGACGATGCCGGGGAGGATCAGGAACCAGAGGGAGTATCCGATCGTGACCCCAAGGAAGAGGAAGGCGGCGGAGAACAGCCGGCCCTGCACGAGCTGGCCCAGCCCGGGGACAAAGAAGGAGGCGAGGGCGGCCAAGACGTTGCCTGAGGAGCCGCGCCGGGTGCGCGCTGGGTGCTCGATCCGGACGAAGTCCTCGTCCGGCAGGCCCTCGGCCTTGTCGCGATAGATGCGTAGGGAAACCATGGGCCGTCTTGTTGGGAGGGCGCTGGCGTCGATTTCACCGTCCTCCGACTTCACGCTCCGGGTCTCCGCTTCACGCCCCCAGGCCCCTCAGGATGAGCCAGCCCAACAAGAAGATCGCGGGCCCGGTCGAGATGCACCCGGCCTTGAGGTGACGCTGCTGCAGAGAGCCAGCGCAGCCCGGGCAGACCCTCGGGGCTGGCTTGGGGAGGACCTCCCCGCAGTGCGGGCAGCGGCTGGAATCGATGAGGCGCGGCATGGGGCTGCCCCCAGGCTAGTGCTCGGCCTCGCCAAGGTCGATCGGGTCGGGGAGGATGTTGCGGGGGCACACCCCGGCGAGGGCTGCACGGCGCTGGAACTCGGCCAGGCTCGGGGCCATGGACGGCCCTGGGTCGTAGCTGCACTCCTCGGAGAGATACTCGAAACACTTGCCCTCGGGGAGGCCCCACTCGGTCGCGGCCTGGGCTGCGAGCGGTCCGATCGAGGTGCGCCCGGCCTCTCGGGCACGGGCGAAGGCGCCCAGGTGGGGGGCGATGTCCGCGTCGCCGCGGACGATCCAGGCGGCGAAGATGAACGGCAGGCCAGTCCGCCGGCGCCACTCCTCGCTGGGATTCCACGCGGGGGCGTCGATGGTCAGGGTCTCGCGCAGCGCCGGATCTCCGATGCGGAGCCACGCGTCCGCGCCCTCCTTCGCTCGCGGGTCGTCGCCGAGGGGGACCTCTTCGTATCGCGGGGGGCCCCCCTCGCGTTCGTGGAGCAGTGTCCGCGTCAGGGCCGCTGCGGCGCGGCTGGAGGGATCCATCGCGATGGAGCGCACCTCCTGGATCGGCTTGCGGAGGAAGACCTGCACGCTCCCGACGTAGCTCTCGCCGGCCACGCCGATGCCGTCGATGAAGCGGTAGCCGGGGGTGCGGAAGAGCTCGATGGAGGAGACCAGGGCGACATCGATCTCGCCGGCGCGGAGCTGATCGATGAGGAGCGCGGGGACCGCGTGGTGAAGCTCGATCCCCGGCTCATCGCCGAGGCCCTGGTCGAGGGGGCGTCCGACGAGGTAGGGCACGGAGCCCACGCGGAGGGAGCTGGTCTTGGGGTTCGGCATGGCAGCGGGATTCTATCGGTCGAGCCCGCGCGCAATTCTGTCGAAGCCCGCAACGCGTGCCGGGTTCATCCGTCGTCCTCGTGAAGGCCGAGGCCGGCCCTCTCTCTGGCCCGCTCTCTGGGCTGACCTCCGGGCCAGTCGCAGGGCCAGTCGCGGGACCATTCGCCGGGCAGATGGCCTCCTGCTCCGGGGTGCCTTCTCGCTCCGCGGACGGAGTAGGGCGACGGGCCAGCTGGGCGACCCGAGGCCTCCGGGCGCCCGCATCCCCTCGCCTCCAGCGGACACCTGCTGGAGACGGGTCACAGGACCAACCACCGGAGGCCCCGGGCATCCCGGGCGCTGGACGCAGGACATCAAGACATCAGGAGACCAGCGAGCATGAGCAAGACGATCCGGAATCAGGCCAGGGCGGTGACCACAGTGACAAGGTGGGACTCCCC